>JAPPIT010000095.1 GCA_028820505.1 Defluviicoccus sp. | reverse complement strand
GCGCTCACCCTGCTCGCCTTCCAGATCGCCAACAGCTGGAACGACGTCACCGGCGGCTTCAACGGCCTCAAGAACATCCCCGGGCTGCCGGGGCTGAGCGACTTCACCGACCTCTACTACGTCTCCGCCGCGGCGCTCGCGGTATGCGTGCTCGGCATGGCCTGGCTCCGCCGCGCGCCGGCGGGCGTATTGTGGCGGGCGGTCGCGCAGAACGAGCAGCGGGTGCGCTTCTGCGGCTTCGCGGTGCAGAACGTGAAGGCCGTCGTTTTCGGAATCAGCGGCGTGCTCGCCGGCATCGGCGGCGCGCTCTACGCGCCGCAGCAGAACCTGGTCACGCCGCAGCTCTGCGGCTTCATCCTCTCGGCCGACCTGGTGATCTGGGCCGCGGTCGGCGGGCGGGCGACGCTCTACGGCCCGGTCGTCGGCGCGGTCCTGATCGGCATCCTGACCGCCGATTTGCGGGACGAGATCACCTGGTGGGAGGTCGTGCTCGCCGCCATCTTCATCGTCGTCGTGCTCTACTTCCGGCAGGGGCTCATGGGCTTCGTGGAGCCCCTGTTCGAGCGGCTGTGGCGCCGCCCCGCCGCGCGGGATTTCGGCGGCCCGGCCCGGCCGTCCGGCCCGGCGGACACCGGCTTCGCGCTCGACGACGTGCGCGTCCGAATGGGGCAGGTCCGCATCCTCGAAGGGCTCGATCTCGCGATCGACCGGCCCGGCATCTATTGCCTGATCGGGCCCAACGGCGCGGGCAAGACCTCCTGCTTCAACGCGATGACCGGGGAGCTGCCGGTACGCGGCGGGCGGGTCCGGATCTTCGGCCGGGAACGGACGGGCGCCGCCGCCGACCTCTTGAGCCGCATCGGCGTCGGCCGCAAGTTCCAGGCGCCCAGCCTGTTCCCCGACCTGACGGTGGCGGAGAATTTCAACGTCGGCCTGTGGGGCGGGCGCGCCCGCCTCGCCGATCTGGTGGGCATGCGGGGCCACCGCTGGTCGAGTGCGATCCTCGGCGAGGCGCAGGCCCGTTTCCCGTTCCTCGCCGAGGAGGATCGCCGGGCCGGCGACCTCTCGCACGGCCAGCGCCAGATCCTCGAGCTCGTCATGGTGCTGATCGCCGAGCCGCGGCTGATCCTGCTCGACGAGCCCTCCGCCGGTCTGTCGCGGGCCGAGACCCGCGAGGTGATCGAGGCGATCCGCTGGGTCGGCGAGCGCCTGGATGCCTGCACCGTCATCGTCGAGCACGACATGACCTTCGTGCGCGAGCTCGCCGACCGGGTCTTCGTGCTGCACCAGGGCCGGCTGCTGGCTTCGGGGACGGTCGCCGAAATCCAGGCCGACGAGCGGGTGCGGGCGGTCTATGTCGGAGCCGCGGCGTGAACGGGGAGCTCTTCTCCTTCGCCGGGGTGACCGGCGGCTACGGCGCGACGACGGTGGTGAGGGGCGTCGGCGGCGCGGTCGAGGCGGGGGAGGCCTGCTGCGTGCTCGGCCGGAACGGGGTTGGCAAGACGACGCTGATGCGCCTCCTGACCGGGCATCTGCCGCTCCGGTCCGGGACGGTGCGTCTCGACGGGCGGCCCCTCGACGGGCTCGCGCCGGACCAGCGCCACCGGCTCGGCCTCGTCTACTGCCCGCAGGACCGGCCGGTGTTCGACAGCCTCTCGGTGCGGGACAATCTCGCCCTGATGGGCCCGATGGATGCCGGCCGCCACGCCCCGCTGCTCGCCGCCTTCCCGATCCTGGAAGCGCGCATGGCGCAATCCGCCGGCACGCTGAGCGGCGGCGAACGCAAGATCCTCTCCTTCGTCCGAGGCATCGCCGAGACCGGGCGGCTGCTGCTGCTCGACGAGCCCTCGGAAGGCGTCCAGCAGGAGAACGTCGAGCGCATGGCGGGGTTCCTCCGCGAGGCCAAGGCCGCCGGCCGGGCGCTCCTGGTGGTCGAGCAGAACCTTTCCTTCGCGCGCGAGATCGCCGACCGGGTGATCGTCATGGACCGCGGCGAAATCGTGCTCGCCGGCGCGGCCGCCGACATCGACGAGGACACGCTGGCCGCCCACATGCATGTGTGAGCCGGCGCCGGCCAGGAGGGGACCGACCGAATGAACGACATCGCGCTGAGCCCGGTCGAGACCGCGAGCGCGGACGAGGTGCGTGCGCTCCAGGACCGCAAGCTGCGCCGGCAGATGGCGTATCTGAAGGCGCGTTCCCCCTTCGCCGCGGCGAAGCTGGCGGAGGCGGGCGCGGCCTTCGAGGACATAAGGAGCGTCGACGATCTCGCCGGTCTTCCCTTCACCACCAAGCAGGAGTTGCGCGACAGCCAGCGCCGCCATCCCCCGTTCGGCAGCCATGCCGCGGCGATCCGGGAGCGGATCGTGCGGGTCCACGCTTCCTCGGGCACCACGGGGGTGCCGTCCTACATCCCGGTGACGGCGCACGATTCGGCGCTCTGGCGCGAGGCGATCCGGCGCGTCTTCCGGTGCCAGGGCGTGCGGCCGGACTCGACCGTCGCCATGGGCTTCAGCATCGGCTTCTTCGTGGGCGGCATCCCGCTCGCGCAGGGGATCGAGGATCTCGGCGCGACGTTTCTCCCCATCGGCGCCGGGGCGACCGACCGGCTGCTCGATTCGATCGCGCTGATGGAGGCCGACACGCTCGCCTGCACCCCGTCCTACGCGCTCTACCTCGCGGAGGCGGCGCGCGAGCGCGGCATCGACGTGGCGGAACTGCCGGTGACGCGGCTGACAGTCGGCGCGGAGCCCGGCGGCGGCATCCCCGCGATCCGCCGCCAGATCGAGGAGACCTGGCGGGCCACCGTCACCGAATCCGTCGGCAACGGCGACGTCGTCCCGGTCTACGCCGCCGAGAGCGACGTGCGGGACGGCTGCCACTTCCTGACGCCCGACATGGTCGTGATGGAGATCGTCGATCCGGACACGGGAGAGGTGCTGCCGCTGGAGGGCGACGGGGTCGAGGGCGAGATGACGTTCACCCATATCGACCGCGAGGCCGCGCCGCTGCTCCGGTTCCGCAGCGGCGACCGGGTGACGGTCAGGACCGGCCGCTGCGACAACGGCCGCACCGGCCCGCGCATCCGGGTGGTCGGGCGTACCGACGACCTCCTGATCCTGCGCGGCGTGAACGTATGGCCGTCGGCGATCCAGGACGTCGTCGCCGGATTCCGCCCCGACACCACCGGGGCGCTCAGGATCGTGCTGCCCAGGCCCGGTCCGGCGGCCGACCCGCCGCTCCATATCAGGGTCGAGCACGGCGCGGACGCCCGCGACCTGCCCGCGCTCGCCAGGGCGCTGGAGACCGCGCTCCGCGAAAAGCTGATCTTCACCGCCCGCGTCGAGCCCGTCCCGCCCGGCACGCTCCCGAGATCGACGATGAAGACCCGGCTGGTGGAGGTAAGGGAGGCCGGGTGAGGGCGAGGGTGTGTGCTGGCGCCATCCACGAGCCTTTTTCGTGTTCACGGATGAAAAAATACAACTAAGACTTGGAGGTGCTTTACGAGGGCTGTAATGTTCGCTTTATGTTCTCAAATGGGGAGGTTCGAAGCGGGCTCACCGGGAGATCGGGGCCACCATGGTGAAACCTGGAGACCCGATGTCGGGATCGCCTGCCGGCGACCTCGCGGAGTATCTGAACGGCCGAAAGTTCGGGACGGTCCTTGCCGATCCGCCCTGGCGTTCCGCCAACCGGACCGGAAAGGTCGCGCCGGAGCACCGCCGCCTTTCGCGCGTGGGGGTTCGAGTACAAGAGCAATCTGATCTGGCACAAGATACGCAAGGACGGCGGGTCGGACGGGCGCGGGGTCGGGTTCTACTTCCGCAACGTGACCGAGATGGTGCTGTTCGGCATCCGGGGGAAGAATGCGCGGACGCTGCCTCCCGGGCGGCGCCAGGTAAATCTGATCGCCAGCCGGAAGCGCGAACATTCCCGCAAGCCGGACGAGCAGTACGAATTGATCGAAAGCTGTAGCTGGGGGCCTTACCTGGAACTGTTCGGGCGCGGACTCCGCGACAACTGGACGGTGTGGGGCAATCAGGCCGAAGCCGCCTACGAGCCGGATTGGCCGACCTACAGCCACAATTCGGCGACAGTTCCGGTCTAGAGCCTGTCCGTTTCAGATAGAAGCGCCTTTACCCCTGTCTCTTCGCCGACCATGACGGAAGAGAACGGATGAAGCGGTTCCAACCAATACGGGTCCGCTCTAGAGTCTGGCCGACCTCCAAATGGCGGGCTTCGACGATCTGGTACGTTTCGGCCTGAATCCCACGGCCCGCCAGCGCGGAATGGTCAAGGCCACCGGCCCCGGCTTCGTGGACGAGTGGGCGCGGCGGTTCGTTCAGGACAAGTTCGGCAGCGCCACGACCCACTGGAACAAGCTGCAGGAACGGATCGAACGCGGCGTCGGAAACCCCTGTCCGCTGCTCCTGATCGGCATATCGGAAACATCGATCTATCGGGGGAGGCTCCCGTGAGGCCGAGGGTCCGCCGATAGCGTCGGGATTCGACTGAATACAACGTCCCGACGAGAGCCGAGGCGCTTGTCCCGCGCGCACCGCGAGGTGGAAGGTCGCCGCGCCGGCGTCGATCGCCTTGTCCCGGTCGGCCCGCCGCGTCGGTCGACGGGGGTTTCAGGCGGTGAGCGACCACTCGTTCGACGCGCCGTCGCCGGCAAGCGTGGTCCGCGTCATGTGGCGCGCCTGGTCCGGCGGGTGGCCGAGGCCGCGGTGCAGCACGCAGCGATTGTCCCACAGCACCAGATCGCCGACCCGCCAGCGGTGGACGAAGATCCGGGGCGGGCGGCAGGCCTCCTCGCACAGCCGCTCGAGCAGCGCCCGGCTCTCCGCCTCGTCCTCGCCCGCGATGTGGCTCGCATGGCGGCCGATATAGAGCGCGGGCCGGCCGGTCTTCGGGTGGCGGCGGACGATCGGGTGCTCGACCGGGGGCAGCGCATCCCACTCCGCGTCGCTCAGCGCCTCGGTGCCGCCCACCCTGCCCTGGCTGTAGGCGTAGCTGTGGACGGCGGATTTGCCTTCGAGCCAGCGCTGCATTTCGGGGTCGAGCGCGTCGTAGCCCGCGCGCATGTCGGCGAAGGCGGTCTCGCCGCCGGTCTCCGGCACCACGCGGGCGGCGAGCGCCGAGCCCTTCGACGGGATGCGCTTGTAGGACGAATCGGTGTGCCAGTAATTGTTGCCTTCGAGGAACAGCCCGTGCGCGCTCTCCGCCGCCCACAGCGTGCCGTCGTCCCTCATGTTCGACAGCACGATGATTTCCGGGTCGGCGCCCACATTGTTGGCGGTGAGGCTGCGTTCGAGCCGACCCAGGCGGCGGCTGAACGCGGCCTGCTCCGCCTCGCTCAAATGCTGGTCCGGGAACGCCAGCACCGCATACGCGTCCCACGCCCGCTCGATCGCTGCGAAATCCTCCGCGTCCGGCCGGGCCAGGTCGACGCCCGTCGCCACGGCGCCCAGCGTCGCCCCCGCCGGTACGATTTCGAGCCCCATGCCGGTCTCCCTCCGCTGCCGCCGCCCGGAGAATACACCTTTCGGAAGGGGATTATATGCGAGAGCAGCAGGTCGGCGATCGGTGGGGCGGCGACCGGACCGGACGTTGAAATGTCCGGTTGCGTGACGCAACCTTCCCCGTAACGCTCGAAGCATCGGAGGCGCAAGATGAGGAGGCTCCTGTTCACCGCGATCCTGGCCCTGGGACTCGCGGTTCCGGCGGTCGGGGCTCTGGCCCATCACGGCTGGTCGTGGACGACCGGCGGCAATATCGACCTGACCGGCATCGTCAAGACGGTCCGCCTGGGGAATCCCCACGGCATCCTGACGATCGACGTGGAGGGCGAGGCGTGGACGGCCGAGGTCGGTCAGCCCTGGCGCAACCGGCGCGCCGGGCTCAAGGACGGCGATCTGGCCGTGGGGGTCGAGATCCGGGTGATCGGAGAGCCGGCCGCCGATCTGTCGGACAAGAGGGTGAAAGCGGAACGTCTGTTCCTGGGCAAGCGGGAGTACGTCCTTTACCCCGAGCGCGATTGAGACCTTGGAGTCCCTGCTCGCGGCGCTCGAGGGGACGACCCTGGCGCAGGCCCTGCGGGCTTCCCGCTGGGGCTATGCCGCCCTCAACGCCGCGCACATCTTCGCGATCGCCCTGCTGGTCGGGTCCGTCGTGCCGCTCAATCTGCGGCTTCTCGGCGTGTGGCGCTCCATCTCCCGCGAAGCGGTGGTGCGGGTGCTCGCCCCCGTCGCGGCGAGCGGGCTGGCCCTTGCCCTGCTCACCGGACCGCTGCTGTTCGCGGTCCGGGCGCGGGAATATAGCGGCGTCGGATTCCTGCAGCTCAAGCTGGTCTTCATCGCAGTCGGAGTCCTGTCGACGCTCGCTTTGTGCCGTTCGCACGGGTTCCTGCTCAGGGACGCTCCGCGCGCCCGTCTGGCCGGTCACGCCGTCCTGTCCACGATCTGCTGGCTGGGCGCGCTGGTCTGCGGGCGATTGATCGCGTTCGCCGGGGATTGAGGTCGATGCCGTTCGGCCGCCCCGGCTACTCCCCGCCCGGGCTCCGCACATGCGCGTCGCGCCCGTCGAACAGCGTCTGGTCGGCGTAGCCCATGAACTCGGGGTCGGCCTTGCCGGCCATGACCTGGAGGTAGACCGGTTCCACGGTGTCGTTGGAATAGCCGTGGATGACCCCGGCGGGACACGAGACGCAGTCCCACGGGCCGAGCGTCACGTCGAGCCGCCTGCCGTCCTCCTCCTCGAAGAACACGGTGAGGTGGCCCTGGAGCACGAAGAACACCTCCTCCACCTCGTGGGTGTGCCTATCCATTATCGCTCACGAGGCACTTGAAAGGTCGTGGGGGGTCGCTTTCTCTCCTGTACAAGTGGTTATCGTAATTGACTTTTCCGGGTTTGT
>JAPPIT010000078.1 GCA_028820505.1 Defluviicoccus sp. | reverse complement strand
ACGGGCGAGGCGGCGGAGGGACGTGGATGCCCGGAACAAGTCCGGGCATGACGCGGTGGGGGCACCGTCCAGATGGATAGAAACCTCTGAACCGGCACACTAGTGCAGCGAGCGGATCATGCCGCCGTCGACGATGACGGTGGCGCCGGTGATGTAGGACGCGCGCTCCGAGGCCAGGAAGGCGACGACGTCGGCGATCTCCTCGGGCCTGCCGATCCGCCCGAGCGGGACCGTGAGGCGGTGCTTCTCGGCGTATTGCTCCTCGGTCACGCCGGCGTTCTTCGAGCCGGCGAGGAAGCGCTCGGTCATGATGCGGCCGGGCGCGACGCAGTTGAACAGCACGTTGTCCCTGCCCATCGTCACGGCGAGCGATTTGAACAGGCCGACGATGCCGGGCCGGAGCGCGTTGGAAAGCTCCAGCTGGTCGACCGGCTGGCGCACCGACGACGAGACGACCGTCAGCACCCGGCCCCATCGCCGCTCCCGCATGCCGGGCAGCACGCCCCGGATCAGCCGTACCGTCGACATCATCGCGACGTCGAAACCCGCCTGCCACGCCGCGTCGTCCAGCGCGTCGAAGCCGCCGCGCGGCGGACCGCCGTTGTTGGCGAGAAGGATGTCGACCGGTCCCAGGGTCTCCGCGACCCCGGACAGCAGGCGGTCGATATCCTCCGACCGCGACATGTCGGCGACGAACGCGACCGCCTCGCCGCCGGTTTCCGCCGAGATATCGCGCGCCGCCGCCTCGACCGCCTCGCGCCCGCGCGCGCAGATCGCGACCCGCACGCCCTCCGCCGCCAGCGCGCTCGCGCAGGCGCGCCCGATCCCCCGGCTCGCGCCGGTCAGCAACGCAACCCTGCCCTCGATCCCGAGATCCATGCCGGCTTGCCTCTGCCGGAACGGTGGCACCGCCGAAGTCGACGGTCAACACGGGGGCGTCCGGCGGCCCTCACGGTCCGCTTGCGGAGAACCGGGGGGAGGTGCAACAATCCTTCACGGTCCAGGATGCCGGGACTGCATGGGAGGCACCACGGTGGGACCACGATGACCAGACCTTGCCCCGGGCCGCTGCCGCCACGTCCACCCGTTTCCCGGGCGCCGCCCGGGACCTGCGACACCCATGCCCACATTATCGGCCCGTACGACCGGTTCCCGCTCGACGACGGCCGGTTCTACACCGCGCCCGAGTCGCCGCTGGAGGCCTATGCCGCCCTGCAGGAGGCGCTGGGCATCGAGCGCGCGGTGATCGTCCAGCCGAGCTGCTACGCCACCGACCTGTCGGCGACCGCCGATGGGCTGGCCCGGCTTGGGGATGGGGCGCGGGCCGTCGCGGTGGTCGAGCCCGACATCGGCGACGAGGAGTTGCGCAGGCTCGACGGGCTCGGATTTCGCGGCGTCCGCTTCGCGCCGGTCCTGTTGGGCGGCGATCCGATGCCCATCGTCCAGGCCTTCGCGCCGCGCGCCGCTCGGCTGGGCTGGCACATCGACCTGTTCATCGACGGGCCGCGGGAAATGACCGGCATGCTGGCCGGACTCAAGGCGCTCGACATCGATCTGGTGCTCGACCATTTCGCCCATTTCGGTGGCGCGGACGGTGTCGATCATCCCGGATTCGCCGCGTTGCTCGATCTGGTCGCGGGCGGGCGCTGTTGGGTGAAGCTGTCCTGCCCCGACCGCCTGAGCGCGGCCGGCCCGCCCTATGACGACATGGTGCCGCTCGCCAGGGCGCTCATCGATACCAGGCCAGACCGCATGCTGTGGGCCACCGACTGGCCGCATGTCGGACATTGGGACCAGCCGGTTCCGGACGACGCGGGCCTCCTCGAATGGCTCGCCGGCTGGGGCGTCGACCGGAAGATCCTCGACATGATGCTGGTCGACAATCCGGCCGCCCTCTTCGGGTTCGAATAGACGCATTTGCCGACGCCCACCCGCGCATCGCGGGCGAGCAACGACCAATCAGGGAGGAAAACCAAATGTCGTCTTCGATCGTGCTGTTTTCGCGTACCGCGTTGATGGCGGCGGCGGTCGTTGTCGCCGGCAATGCCGCCGCGGCGACGATATCGCTCAAGTTCGGCCAACCCTCGCAGCCGGACCCCAACCGCGGGCCCTATGCCGACGCGCCGCACCAGTTCACGCTGGCGCTGGAGAAGCTGCTGCCCGGCCAGTTCAAGATCAAGGTCTACCCCAACCGGCAGCTCGGCGACGAGAAGGAGATGCTCGAGCAGGTCCGTTTCGGCACGCTCGACATGGACATCACCACCAACGCGGTCGTCGCCAACGTGGAGTCCAGCCTGTTGGCCAACGACCTGCCGTTCCTCTACCCCGACGCCCCGACCGCGCACCGGGTGCTCGACGGGCCGATCGGCCAGTCGATGCTGTCCAGGCTCGAATCCAAGAACCTGATCGGGCTCGCGTTCTTCGAAGGCGGTTTCCGCCACATGATGAACAACGCCCGTCCGGTGATTACCCCGGCCGACGTGAAGGGGGTGAAGTACCGGGTGATGCAGAACCCGGTGTTCATCGGCATGTTCAACTCGCTCGGCGGCAACGCGATCCCGATGGCATTCGGCGATCTGTTCACTGCCTTGCGCCAGGGCACGGTCGACGGCATGGAACTGCCGATCACCGCCGGCTTCGCAGTCAAGGCGAACGAGGTGACCAAGTATCTCTCGCTCACCTCGCACACCTATTCGGCGCTGGTGATGACGGTCTCCAAACGGGCTTTCAACAAGCTCGACAAGGACCGTCAGCAGGCCTTCCGCAAGGCCGCCCTGATGGCCAACAAGGTGCAGCGGGCCAACAACGCCAAGCGGGAAGCCGCCGCCCTCGACGGGCTCAAGAAGCGCGGGATGACGGTCAACCCGGTCAAGGATCTGGCAGAATTCCGCACGATGGTGACGCCGGTCTATGACCAGTTCCGCGAGCGGATCGGCTCCGAGCTGCTGGATTCGCTGCTCGCCGCGGTCAAGAAGTAGCCGGCGGTCCGGCGCCGCGCGGCAAATCCCTGTCGCGCGGCCCTCCACGGCGTGCCGGTCATGACCCGGCTCCTCGAAACCGTTTCGCACCTGTTCGCGCGGCTGACCCGGGGCCTCGCCGTGGCGATGGCGGCGGTGATGGTCGTCTGCCTTCTGCTCCAGATCTTCTTCCGCTACGCCCTGTCGAGCCCGCTGACCTGGACCGAGGAGCTGGCGGTGCTGATGTTCGCCTGGATCGTCATGCTGATGGGCAGCCTGGGCGTGCGCGAGGATTTCCACGTCCGTCTGACGCTGTTGCTCGACCGCATTCCGGATTCCGCGCAGCTGTGGGTGGAACGGGCGACGCTGGCGGCCATCCTCGCCTTCGGCGTGCTGCTGGCCATCGCCGGATATCACTATGTCGAGGGAACGCTCGGCGTGGTCTCGGCCGCCATCGGGTTCCCGATCGAGGCGCTTCATTTGGCGGCGCCGGTGTGCGGGGCGCTCATCGTGCTCCACGCCTCGGCGCGGCTGCTCGGCGGGGGGCGCGAGCCATGAGCGAGGCCGCCTGGGTTCTGACGCTGGGCACCGCCGCGCTGTTCGTCCTCGGCGTGCCGATCGTCTTCGCCATCGGCATCGCCTCGCTCGGCGCGCTCATTCTGGCCGATGTCGGCATCGTGATCCTGGGCCAGAAGATGATCCAGGGCTCGACGATCTTCAGCCTGCTCGCCGTGCCTTGCTTCATCCTGGCCGGCGACATCATGCAAACCGGGGGGCTGGCCTCGCGGCTGATCAATGTCGCCCGGGTCATGGTGCGCCATCTGACCGGCGGGCTCGGCATGGTAACCGTGTTGTCCGCGACGTTCTTCGCGGCGCTGTCGGGGTCATCGCCCGCGACCACGGCGGCAATCGGCAGCATCATGATTCCGGAGATGGAAAAGCGCGGCTACCGGCGCGACTTCTCGACCGCGCTGGCGGCCTCGGCCGGTCCGCTGGGCCAGATGATCCCGCCGTCGATCCCGATGGTGATCTGGGGGGTAATCTCCGAGACCTCGATTACCGCCCTGTTCTTCGCCGGCATCATACCGGGCCTGCTGACGTCGTTCGGGCTGATGGTGGTGTGCTACTGGGTCGCCCGCGCGCAGGGCGTCCTGGGCGACGAGCATCGCGCCAGCGCGCGCGAGCTGGTCGCTGCGGTCGCCGATGGCAAGTGGGCGCTGCTGACCCCCCTGATCATCCTCGGCGGGATCTATGGCGGGGTGTTCACCCCGACCGAGGCGGGCGCGGTCGCGGTCGCCTACAGCCTGGTAATCGGAGTCTTCGTGCATCGCGAGATGAAGCTGTCCGATCTGCCGGGGATCCTGTTGAAGTCGATGCGGACGACGGCGATCGCCATCTTCATCCTGACCACGGCGCTGTCCTTCGGCTTCCTGATCGCGTTGGAGGACCTGCCGGCCAGGGTCACGCAGGTGCTGTTCGGGATTTCCGACGATCCGGTGGTCGTGCTCCTGATGCTCAATTTGTTGCTGCTGATCATCGGCGCCTTCATGGACACCATCTCGGCGATGGTCATTCTGGCGACCGTGCTGATCGCCATCGGCCGGCAGCTAGGGCTCGATCCGGTTCATCTGGGCGCGATCATCGTGATCAATCTCGCGATCGGCTTTCTCACGCCGCCCTTCGGCATCAACCTGTTCGTCGGCGCCGCCATCTCGGGATTGCGCGTCGAGGCGATCGCCAAGGCAATCTGGCCGATGCTGTTGGTGGAGATACTGGTGCTGCTGGCGGTTACCTACTTTCCCGCTGTCACCCTCGCGATTCCCCGCCTGCTGCAGTGAACGGGCCGCCGCCCGCTACTCCGCCGCCGCCGCGGCCTCTTCCGCGCGCAGGCGGTCCATCAGGCGGTGCGCCTGGAGGTGGGCCGCGTCGGCGGCGATGTCGATCCGGGCGGCGCCCCGCCCGGCTTCGTTCCGCTTCTGCTGCGCCTCCAGGAAAGCGATGTCCTCGAGGAACGCCGTCCGGACCTGGTCGTGCATGCCCTCGGTGATGCCGGGCATGGTGAGCTTCGCGCTGTGCGCCTGGGCCCAGAACTGGTGCAGGCTGGTCTCGGTCTCGGGCGTGATGGCGTTGAGGTTGCAGTTCGACATGCCCCGGCTGCGGTCGCCCTCGGGCGCGCCGGTCCCGGTGGGCGCGCCGCCGACGTCGAGGATCACCGCCGACGGCGCGATGAAGTCGACGATCTGCCAGCGGTCGATATTGCCGGTGAACCCGCCGAGCTTCGCCAGCATCGGCGGCGGCGGGCGGTCGACGATCCAGCGGGTGGTCCGCACGCCGCGCTCCGTGCGCTCGGTCGCGGCGGGCGTCTCCGCCACCCCCATCTCGCCCAGCGTGGTGGGGTGAACGAAGGGCAGGTGCGAGAGGTCGAGCAGATTGTCGATCAGCAGCTGGTAGTTGCAGCGGATATGGAGATAGGACGGCTTGGCCCGCCAGTCCGGGTGGTCGAGCCAGTGGAAATCGGGGATGTCGGCGGGGTCCATGCGGTCGGCGTCGCCCATCCAGATCCAGACGAACCGGTCGCGCTCGATCAGCGGATAGGCCGGGACGCGGGCGCCGGGCGGGATCGCGCTCTGGCCGGGGACGGCGACGCACGCGCCCGTGCGGTCGAACTGGAGCCCGTGATAGCCGCATTCGATCCGCTCGCCCACGACCCTCCCCATCGAAAGCGGGAGCGCGCGGTGGCAGCAGCGGTCTTCCAGCGCCGCCGGGGCTCCGTCCGGGGTCCGGTAGAGCAGGACGGGCGTTCCCAGGATCTCCCGCGAGAGAGCCCGGCCTACCTCCACCTCGTGCTGCCACGCGGCGACGTACCAGGCGTTTCGGACGAAGGCGTTCATCGACGGCGATGGTGACTCGGCGCGGCGCCGCGGGCAAGCGCGGCCCGGGTGGGCGGTTGCCGCGGCGGCGGGTAATCTCCATCCTTCCGCGCGAGAGCGCCGCGTTCCGCTGGAGTCCCCATGCCCGACACCGTGAACACCATCTTCGGCCGCGAAGCCTTCCTCGCCCTGCTGGAAAGCGAGGGGGTGACGCATCTCTTCGGCAATCCGGGCACCACCGAGTTGCCGATCATGGCGGCGCTGCCGGACCGGCCGGCGATGACCTATGTGATGGCGCTGCAGGAGGCGCTGGTGGTGGCGATGGCGGACGGGTTCTCGCGCGCCTCCGGCACGCTGAGTGCCTGCAACGTCCATGTCGCGCCCGGGCTCGGCAACGCCATGGGCTCGCTGTTCAACGCCAACTGGATGGGCTCGCCGATCGTCGTCACCGCCGGTCAGCAGGAGCAGGGGCACGGGCTGACCGAGCCGATGCTGTATGCGCCGCTGGTGCCGATCGCCCAGCCGCTGGTGAAATGGGCGGTCGAGGTCAACCGGCTCCAGGACCTGCCGCGCATCGTGCGCCGCGCCGCCAAGGTCGCGATGACGCCGCCGACCGGACCGGTGTTCATCTCGCTGCCGGGCGACGTTCTCAACGAGCAGGATGCGCTCGAGCTCGGCCAGCCGACCCGCGTCGACACCGCCGGACGTCCGAGCGACGCGGCGCTCGACCGCCTCGCCGACCGGCTGCTCGCCGCCAAGCGCCCGGTGCTGCTGGCCGGGCACGAGATCGCCACTTCGGATGCGCTGGAAGAGGCGGCGGCGGTCGCCGAGGCGCTCGGCGCGCCGGTCTACCAGCAGACGGTGTGCGACGGGGCGCATTTCCTGTCGGAGCATCCCGCCTTCATGGGCGGGCTCAGCCGCGAACAGCGGGACGTCCGCGAGACGCTCGCGCCCTACGATTTGATGTTCTGCATGGGCTCGGACGTGCTGCGCATGTCGGTCTTCAGCGAGACCGACCCGCTGCCGGACGGCATGGCGCTGGTCCAGGTCGGCCTCCGCGACTGGGAGATGGGGAAGAACTACCCCGCCGAGATCGCGCTCCGCGCCGACGTGAAGGAAACGCTCGCCGCGCTCGCCGGCGTCATCGGGCGCAAACGAGGCGCCGACGGGGCCGCGCGGGCGGAGGCCTCTCTCGCGGCGCTCGCGGCGGCCAACTGGACGGCGAAGCGCGAAGCCCTCCGCGCGAAGACGCTGGCGCGCGCCGGCGCCGCGCCGATACCTCCGGAGCTCGCGATGCTCCGCATCGGCGATGCCCTGCCAGAGGACGCGGTGATCGTCGAGGAGGGAATCCTGAGCGGCCGCTCGATCCCCGCGCTCTACCCCTTCCGCGATTCGAAGGCGCTGTTCGGCCTCGGCAGCGGCGGAATCGGCTTCGCGATGGCGGGCGCGGTCGGGGTGCAGCTCGCGCTCCGGGACCGGCCCGTGGTCGCGGTCGTCGGCGACGGCAGCGCGATGTACAGCATCCAGGCGCTCTGGACCGCCGCCAACGCGAACCTCCCGATCACCTACGTCATCGCCAACAATGGCGGCTACCGCATCATCAAGGAGCGGCTGAAGGCATTCCACGGCGTCGAGGACTATACCGGCATGGAGTTCAAGGACCCGCCGATCGACTTCACCGGCCTCGCCTGCTCCATGGGGGTGGCGGCGCACCGGATCGAGGATCCCGACGACATCGGACCCGCCATCGCGGAGTCGACGGGACGGAACGGGCCGACGCTGCTCGACATCGTCCTCGACGACGGCTTCGGCAACGAGGGGCGGTAGGACCCGCGCCGTCTTGTCCGCACCCCGGGCCGCCCCATAGACTGACGGCGGAGGAACTGGGATGGCGACGGCGAACGCGCGAACCACGAAATTCGGCGGCTATCACCGCCGCCGTAGCGCCAGGGAGGATGCCGAGCTCACCCATGTCGGGCCGGGCACGCCGGGCGGGGAGTATCTGCGGCGGTTCTGGCACCCGATCGCGCTGTCCTCCGAGCTCGGCGATCTGCCGCTGGCGATCCGTATCCTGGACGAGGAACTGGTGCTGTTCCGCGACCTCGGCGGGCGGGTCGGGCTGCTGCATCTCCGCTGCAGCCACCGCAACACCTCGCTCGAATACGGCTTCATCCAGCCGCGCGGCATCCGTTGCTGCTATCACGGCTGGCACTACGACGTGGACGGGACGATCCTGGACACGCCGGGCGAGCCACCGCGCAGCCGGATCGAGGACAAGCTCTGCCACGGCGCCTATCCGACCCGTGAATATGCCGACCTCGTCTTCGCCTATATGGGCCCGCCCGAGGAGATGCCGGCATTCCCGGTCTACGACAGCTGGGTCTATCCCGAGGGCAACCGACTCTTGCCCTACAAGATCCACAACCCCTGCAACTGGCTGCAATCGCACGAGAACGGGGCCGATCCCATCCACACCTGCTTCCTGCACGCGCGCGGCAACGAGCTGCAGTTCAGCGAGCAATACACGGCGCTCCCCACGCTTTCGTTCTTCGAAACGCCGATCGGGCTCCTCTCCCTCGGCACGCGCCGCTGGGACGACTATCTCTGGGTCCGGGCGAGCGACGTGATCCTGCCCAACGCGGCGCAGTTCGGCCTCGCAGAGGTCGCGTCCGAGGAGAAGTTCGCGCTCTGCGCCTGGGTCTCGCGCTGGATCGTCCCGATCGACACCACCAACGCCTACGCGATCGGGCTCCGCCACTTCAACCCGGTGATCGATCCGCACGGAACCGGCGATCCCGACGGCATCGGTCTCGGCAAGGTCGACTTTCCGGGCCAGGTGGCCGCGCCCACCCACGAGGAGGGCCAGCGCAACCCCGGCGACTTCGAGGCGCAGGTCGCCCAGGGCCCGGTCACGATCCACGCCAACGAGACCCGCGGCGTCACCGACGAGGGCGTCATCATGGCGCGGCGCCAGATCCGCAAGGGAATCCGCGCGGTGAAGCAGGGCAAGCCGCTCGACTGGCCCGCGCGCGCGGGCGCCGACCCCTTGCCGACCTACAATATCGAGCTGGTCTCGCGCGTGCCGAGGAAACCCGGGACCGACGACGAGGCGACGGTCCGCCGCTTCGGCAGGCGCGTCGCCGAGATCGTCATCGAGAGCGGCGACCTGCCGCCCGGCATCCGCCGGGAAACGGCGAAAGCCCGCGTCGATGCGATGATCGCCGAAGAGTTCTCCTGATCCCGGGCGGGCCCGCCGTGTCCAAACTTCGCTGCGTAGTCGACGAGCGATTCATCGTCGGCGAGTCGCCGCGCTGGCACGAGGGCGAGCAGGCGCTCTACTGGGTCGACATCTACCGGCCCTCCATCGAACGCCTGGAGCCCGCCACCGGCGCGCGCCGGACCTGGCCGATGCCGGAACGCATCGGCTGCTTCTCGTTCTGCGAGGACGGCCGCCTGATCGCCGGCATGCAGTCGGGCATCGCCTTCGTCGACCTCGCGACCGGCGCCGTCGACCGTGTCTTCGATCTCGAGCCGGACAACCCGGAGATCCGCTTCAACGACGGGCGCGCGGACCGGCAGGGGCGCTTTTGGGCGGGCGGCATGATCGAGACCATGGACCGCGAGACCAACGCGCTCTACCGCTACGATCCGGACGGGACCTGCCGGGCGATGGTGGACGGGCTGATCTGCCCGAACGGGCTCGCCTTCAGCCCGGACGGGGCGATCCTCTACCACTCCGACAGCCGGCGGGACTTCGTCTGGGCGTGGGACCTCGACCCGGCCACGGGCGACATCTCCGGCCGCCGGGTGTTCGCCGCCAACGACCCGACGGAGGGAAGGCCCGACGGGGCGGCGGTGGACGCGGAGGGCCATTACTGGATCTGCTGCGTCGGCGCCTGGCGGGTCGCCCGATACGCACCGGACGGCAGGATCGACCGTGTCGTCGGCGTGCCGGTGCAGCGGCCGACCGCCTGCACCTTCGGCGGCCCTGACCTGGGCACGCTCTACATCACCACGGCGACGTTTCCTCTGTCGGACGAGGCGCTGTGGAAGCAACCGCTCGCCGGGGCGGTGTTCGCGCTTGACGCCGGCGTAAGCGGCCTGCCCGAGCCGCGATTCGGGGCCTGACCTTTCAGAGCATCGCCTCGGCATAGCGTTCGCGCTGCGCGGCGGCATTGCCGAGCCAGGCGGAGAGCGTCATCGCGCGCTTGAGATGGAGCCCGGCATCGTGCTCGTCGGTAAACGCGATGGCGCCGTGCATCTGGATCGTCGACTTGGTCACCCGGAGCGCCGACTCGGATGCGTGCGCCTTGAGCGCCGCCGCCATCGCCGGGGCGATTTCCCCCTCCCCGCCCGCGACCCGGAAGAGGAGCGACCTTGTGCCCACGATACGGGTGAAATCGTCGACCGCGCGGTGCTGGAGGGCCTGAAAGGCGCCGAGCGGCCGGCCGAACTGCTCGCGCGTCCTGAGATATTTGAGCGTCATCTCGAGCGCCGCGTCCATCGCGCCCAGCAGTTCGGCGGACACCGCGACGAGCAGCCCGTCCCGGAGCGATCCCGGGCGCCCGAAACCCCGGTTCTGGCGCGCGGCCAGCGGGGCGGCGGCGACGCCGTCGAACGCGACGTCGCCGAAGGACGCGCCGTCCACCGTGCGCCGCGTTTCGATGCGGAGCCCCTTCGCGCCCGCCTCGACAAGGCAGAGCACCGGCCCGTCGGGACCCGACGTCGCGACCAGCATCGAATCCGCCGCCGCCGCGGCGGGCACGCCGAGGCGGGAACCTTCGAGCACCGTCGCGCCTCCCGCGATCCGGGCCGCGCGGACCTCGCCGGCGCCGTCAACCGCATCGACGGCCGGGACCACGAGAGCGTCTCCCGAAACCGCGCGGGCAAGCAGCGCATCGTTCCCCTCGCACGCGGCGAGCGCGGCGGCGGCCATCATCGACGCTCCGACCGGTTCGGGGGCGAGCGTGCGCCCGGCCTGTTCCAGCAGGAGCGCCGCCTCGGTCATTCCGAGGCCGAGCCCGCCGCGATCCGCCGGCACGAGGACGCCGAGCCAGCCCTCGGCCGCCATTTCCCGCAGCACGCCGCGGTCGAACCCGTCCCCGCTCTCGCGCAGCCGCCGCAGCCGCTTCGCGCCGCCGGCCCCGGCGAGGAGCCGGGCCGCGCTTTCCCGCAGCATGCGCTGCTCTTCGGAGAGGAGAAGGTCCATCTAGAGGCGGGAAAGATTGGTAGCGGAGGCCGGACTCGAACCAGCGACCCACGGATTATGATTCCGCTGCTCTACCAACTGAGCTACTCCGCCACCGGAAGGGGACGCTTTACGACCGGCCCGGAACGGAGTCAAGGACGAACGGCGGCCGCCGCGCGACGGATCCAGCCGCCGCCGAGCACGCGCTCTCCGTCGTAGAGAACGCAGGCCTGGCCGGGGGCGACGCCGTGCTCCGGCGCGTCCAGCGCGACTGTGGCGGTGCCGTCGGCGGTGGCGCTGAGTGTCGCTGCCGCCGGTGGACGCATGGAGCGGATCTTCGCCCGGACCGGGATTGGGCGGCGCGGCGGTTCGGCGCCGGCAAGCCAGTTGAGCCCGCCGACCGCGATCTCGCTGCGGGCGAGCGCCGCGCGGGGTCCGACCACGACGCGGCGCGCCTCGGGCTCGGTGCGGATCACGTAGAGCGGCTCGCCGGCGCCCCCGACCCTGAGCCCGCGGCGCTGCCCGACGGTGAAGGCGATCGTCCCGTCGTGGCTGCCGAGACGCCTTCCGTCGAGGTCGACGATCTCGCCCGGTTCCGCCGCGCCGGGGCGGAGCCGTTCGACGACGCGCGCGTAACCGCCGTCCGGAACGAAGCAGATGTCCTGGCTGTCCGGCTTGTCGGCCACCGGCAAGGCGCGTCGCTCGGCCTCTTCGCGGACCGCGTCCTTGGTCATCCCGCCAAGCGGGAAGCGCAGATAGTCAAGCTGTTCGCGGGTGGTCGCGAAGAGGAAATAGCTCTGGTCGCGGTCGGCATCGACGGCGCGGTGCAGCTCCGGCCCGTCCGGCCCCGGCAGGCGGCGCACATAGTGGCCGGTCGCCAGCGCATCGGCGCCCAGGTCGCGCGCGAGCCCCATCAGGTCGCGGAACTTGACCGTCCGGTTGCAGGTCACGCAGGGGATCGGCGTCTCGCCGGCGACGTATGAGTCCGCGAAGGGTTCGATCACGCTCTCGCGGAACCGGGTGCGGTAGTCGAGCACGTAGTGCGGGATGCCGATCGCGTCGGCGACCCGACGCGCGTCGTAGATGTCCTGCCCCGCACAGCACGCCCCCTTTCGCGCCGAGGCCGCGCCGTCGTCGTAGAGCTGGAGCGTCACCCCGACCGCATCGTAGCCCGCCTCGGCGACGAGGGCCGCGGTCACCGCGCTGTCGACGCCGCCCGACATGGCGACCACGACGCGGGTGTCCGCGCGCGGCTTGTCGATGTCGAGCGAGATCATGGCGGTGGCTCAGTCGTCCAGGTGGTTGACGGTCTCGGAGGGCAGGTTGAATTCCATCCCGTCGAGCCCGTCGGTGAGCAGGATCTGGCAGCCGAGGCGGGAATTGGGCGTCACCCCCCAGGCCAGGTCGAGCATGTCCTCCTCGTCCTCGCACGAGGGAGGCAGCCGGTCGTAATCGACATCGCTCAGGATCACGTGGCAGGTCGAGCACGCCATCGAGCCCTCGCACGCGCCTTCGATCCCGATCCCGTGCTCCCAGGCGGTCTCCAGCACCGACCGTCCGGCTTGGGCGTCGATTTCGCGCCGTGCCCCGTCGGCGGATATGAATGCGACGCGCGGCACGGGCAAGCCCCTCAGGCGACCCGCCGGGCGGTGCGCCGCCTGAGGTTCGCCCAGGATACGACGAAACGGTCGATCTCATGCGATGTCGTCCGCCAGCCAAGGCTGACCCTGAGGGCGCACCGTGCCTCGGCATCGTCCACACCCATCGCATCGAGCACGTAGGGAATCCGGACCTGCCCGGACGAGCACGCCGAGCCCGCGCTGACTGCGATGCCATCGAGGTCCAGGGCGATCACCTGCGCCGCGCTCTCGCAGCCCGGCATGACGACCATCGAGGTGTTCGGAAGCCGTGGCGCATCGGCGCCGACGATCCATGCTTCGGGGTCGACCGCGCGGATTTCTTCTTCCATCCTATCGCGGAGAGCCGCCAGTCCGGCGAAATCCTCCAGCCTCTCTCCCACGATTTCGGCCGCGCGCCCGAAACCGGCGATCCCGGCGACGTTCTCGGTGCCGGCGCGGCGCCCGCGCTCCTGCCCGCCGCCGTGGATCAGCCGTCCGGCCGCGTCCGGATCGCGCAGGACCAGCGCGCCGACGCCCTGCGGCCCGCCCGTCTTGTGGGCGGAAAGGGCGTAGCTGTCCGCGCCCAGCGACGCCGTGTCGACCGGGATCTTGCCGGCCGCCTGGACCGCGTCGCAATGGACACGGGCGCCGTGGCGGTGGGCGATCTCCGCGATTTCGGCCACCGGCTGGATGACGCCGGTCTCGTTGTTGGCAAGCATGACCGCGACCAGGGCCGGACGCGCATCTGCGGAGAACGCGTGGGCCAGCGCCGCCGGGTCCACGGTGCCGCCCGGGGTGACCGGCAGGATTTCGGCCGCCTCGTCGGCCGCCAGAACGGATTCGTGCTCGATCGCCGAGACCAACACCCGCTCCGCGCCGGAGCAGCGGACCGCCTGATTGTTGGCCTCGGTGCCGCCGCCGGTGAGCACGATCCCGGCGGGATCGGCCCCGACGAGCCGGGCGACCGCCTCCCGCGCGTCCTCGATGCGCGTGCGCGCGGCGCGGCCGGGGGCGTGGATGGACGACGCGTTGGCGCCGGCGCGCAAGGCTTCGTCCACCGCGGAGGCCGCTTCCGGCCAGACCGGCGCGCTCGCGTTGTAGTCCAGATAGACCCTGGCGCTCATGGCTCGTCTTCCGTGGCCGCGCCGCGACAGGCTTGGAGTCCGCCGCCGCCGCTGTGCTATAAACGCCGACGCTTTCGCGGGCCCGTCATCCGCCGCCCGCGCCAGCCTGTCAACCCGCGGCGCCGCAACCCTAGTTGCGCGTCCCGACCTGTCAACCGCACGGGCTTTCCGTCGGTTTCGCGGCAAGGAGGAATTTCCGGCCATGCCCGAGGTCATTTTCAACGGCCCCGAGGGACGGCTCGAAGGCCGCTACCACCACAGCAAGCTCACCAACGCGCCGATCGCGATCCTGCTGCACCCGCACCCGCAATACGGCGGAACGATGAACAACCGGGTGGTGTTCCAGGCCTACCAGGCGTTCACCAGGCGGGGCTTTTCGGCGCTCAGGTTCAACTTTCGCGGGGTCGGGCGGTCGCGCGGCGTCTATGACGAGGGGCTGGGCGAGCTGAGCGACGCGGCCGCGGCGCTCGACTGGCTGCAATCCTGCAACCCGGACGCGCCGCAATGCTGGATCGGCGGGTTTTCGTTCGGCGCGTGGATCGGCATGCAGCTGCTGATGAGACGGCCGGAGATCACCAGCTTCATCTCCATCGCGCCCCCTGCGAGCCTGTACGATTTCACCTTCCTGGCGCCTTGCCCGTGCTCGGGGCTCTTCGTGCACGGAGACGCCGACCAGCAGGTGCCGGAAGAATCGGTCGCCCAGCTCGCCGAACACCTGTCGAACCAGCGCAGCGTCACCATCGACTACCGGGTCATCGGAGGCGCGGACCACTTCTTCAACGACCATCTCGACGTGCTGACCGGGCACATCGACGATTATCTCGACGAGCATTTCGTGCTCGAGGACGAGGACGAATGAACGAACCCGGGAAAAGGCTATGGAACGCTCGACCCACAGCAGGCGTGGACCAGGACCGCACACACAAGGACCGCCGGGTCGATGTGAAGATCGGTCCCGGCGGCCGCATCGCGATCCCGGAGGCGTTTCGCGAAGCGATGGAAGCGGGAGAAGGCGATACGCTGGTCGCGGTGATCGACGGCGACGGCGTCGTCCAACTCACCAGCGCTTCGGCGGCCCTCCGCATGGCTCGGCGCATCGTGTCCGAGGCAATCCCCGGCGAAGTCAGCCTGTCGGACTCGCTGATCGAGGACCGGCGCCGCGAGGCGGGACGCTAAAGCCTGTCCGTTTTAGTTTGAAGCGTTACCGGCCGGTCCCCCTCCGCCGACCATGACGTGTGAAGGACGGGGTGCGCGGCGGATCGCTGCCTCGCGGGAAGTCCGGATCAGGGCAGATGCAGCCTGCCGCCGGTTGCCGGCTCGGCCACGCCGGTCGTCGTCGGCAGGCTGAGCGGCAGTCCGCGGCGGCTTCGCATGGCGAGGAAGGCGAAGGCCTGCGCCTCCAGCGAGTCGCCCTGCCAGCCGAGCGCCTCGACCGGATCGCAGGGAACGCC
Source organism: Defluviicoccus sp. (assembly GCA_028820505.1). Classification (GTDB taxonomy): domain Bacteria; phylum Pseudomonadota; class Alphaproteobacteria; order MPNO01; family MPNO01; genus MPNO01. The sequence continues at coordinate 34,979 of JAPPIT010000078.1, read as the reverse complement.
CATCCGCGCGGAGAGCCGCGCCATCATGAAACGGTTGCGGCGCCCTCCGCCGGTGACGTACCAGCGCGCGGGCGCTTCGGGCAGGTGCGCGACCGCCTGCGCCACCGCGGCAGCGGTGACCTCGACCAGCGTCGCCGCGCCGTCCTCGACGGAGAGCCCGGCGGCGCCGACGAGCGAGAAGTCGAGCCGGTCGACGGATTTCGGCGGCGGGCGGTGGAAGAAGGGATCGGCGAGGTAGCCCGCCACCAACTCCTTGGAGACACGTCCTTTCGCCGCCAACGCGCCGCCTTCGTCGAACGGCCGTCCGGTATGGCGTTCGACCCATCGGTCGATCAGCGCGTTGCCGGGACCGGTATCGAAGGCGATCGGCGGTCGGCCGCGGACGACCCAGGTCAGGTTCGCCATGCCGCCGAGATTGAGCACCGCGACGGGAAGCTCGACATCGGCCAGCAGGGCGACGTGGTAGAGAGGCGCGAGCGGCGCCCCCTGCCCGCCCGCGGCAACGTCCGCGCCGCGGAAGTCGCTAACCACCGGGATGCCGAGCGAGCGCGCAAGCGCCCCGCCGTCGCCGATCTGCACGGATATCCCGTCGGCGGGGCGGTGGTAGACAGTGTGACCGTGAAAGCCCGCCAGTTCCGGCGAGGGATGGCCGGCGGGAAGCCGCGAAAGGAGGTCGCGGACCGCGTCGGCATGGCGGCGGGTGAGCTCCGCCTCGACCGCATCGTGCCCGGACGGACGGCCGAGCGACGCGGCAAGGCGGGCGCGGAAATCCGCGGGATAGGGAAAAGTGGCGGACGGCCCGAAGGCGCTGACCGTCTCTCCGTCGGTCTCGATCAGCGCCGCGTCGATCCCGTCGAGGGATGTTCCGCTCATCAGCCCGACGACCCAGACGGGGCCCTCCGGGACGGCCATGCCCACGACCCGGCGGTCAGCCCGCGGGGACGTTGGCGAGGTAGTGGTCGACGATCTCCGAACCGGTGGCGAGCCAGACGCCGTCGTGGGCGCAGATATATTCGAGCCCGCCGTCGAGCGCGCCGATCCTGTGCGGCATGCCGATGACGAACGGGTGGAGGCAGATCGCCATGACCCGGCCCGATTCGGCGCCCTCGCGGTAGAGCACGTCGAACTGGCGCTTGATCATGGTTTCGAACTCCTCGGCGGTGCGTCCCATGCGGATCATCGCCGGCAGGTCGTTGATCTCGCCGGAATAGGGGATCGAGCAGATCGGGCGGCCGTCGACGTCCATCCGGTAGGGCTGGTCGTCGTTGATCCAGTCGGCGACATAGTCGGCGCCGTTGTCGATCAGGTAGTCGAGCGTGTGCCAGCTCTCCTGCAGCCCCGACGACAGCCAGCCGCGCGGCCTGGCGCCGGTCGCCTCTTCGATCCGGTCGAAGACGCGCTTCACGGTCTCGCGCTCGGCTTCGGGCTCCATGAGGTGGAGGTAGCGGGAGTTGCTCTCGTTGTGCCCCATGAACTCCCAGTCGAGCGCCTTGGCGTCCTCGATAATCTGGGGGTAGTCGTCGCAGACCTCGCTGTTCAACGCCACGGTGCCGCGCACGCCGTGACGTTCCAGCACTTCCATGATGCGGAAGACGCCGACCCTGGCGCCGTAATCCCTGGGCGCCCAGTTGATGATGTCGGGCGCCATCCCGGTACCGGTCGGCACCGGCTCGTTGAGCGGGAAAATCTCGATGTTCGGGATCACCCAGACCGCGAGGCGGGCGCCGCCGGGCCAGGAGAGCTTGGGCCGGCGGTTGATGGGGACGTAGGGAAAGGGCCCGGTGCGGCTCGGCTGCATCGTCGATCTCCGGCAGGTTCGTGGACGGCGGAATGTTAAACCGGCTGGGGAAGCGGGCGCTAACGGTTTCCGAACGCGCCGCACCTGTGCTAGAGCGTCGCCGCGCCGCGCCGGACCGCGCGCCTGGGAGACTGCAATGACTGGCCACCGCTCGGAATTTCTGAGGACCGTCGCCGAGCGCGGGTTCCTGCACCAGTGCACTGACGCCGACGGGCTCGACGCGGCGCTTTCGGAAGGCGTGCCGAAGCTCTGCTATATCGGCTTCGACTGCACCGCCGACAGCCTCCATGTCGGCTCGCTGATGCCGATCATGCTGCTGCGCTGGTGGCAGCGGTCCGGCCACAAGCCGATCGTGCTGATGGGCGGCGGGACCACCAAGGTCGGCGATCCTTCGGGCAAGGACGAATCCCGACAGCTCCTTTCGGAAGAGCGCATCGCCGCCAATATGGAGGGGATCAAGCGGGTCTTTTCGCAGTTCCTTGCCTTCGGCGACGGTCCGACCGACGCGGCGATGATGAACAACGCGGACTGGCTGGACGGGCTCTCCTATATCCCGTTCCTGCGGGAGTTCGGGCGTCACTTCTCGGTCAATCGCATGCTGGGCTTCGACTCCGTGAGGCTCCGGCTCGACCGCGAACAGCCGCTGAGCTTCCTCGAATTCAACTACATGGTGCTCCAGGCCTACGACTTCCTGGAACTTTACCGCCGGACCGGCTGCATCCTTCAGATGGGCGGGTCGGACCAGTGGGGGAACATCGTTTCCGGGATCGAGCTGGGGCGCCGCACCGACGGCGCGGCCCTGTTCGGGCTGACCTCGCCGCTGATCACGACCGCCTCGGGCGAGAAGATGGGCAAGACAGCGGGCGGCGCCGTGTGGCTCAACGCCGACCGCGTGAGTCCCTACGACTACTACCAGTTCTGGCGCAACGCGGCGGACGACGATGTGGGTCGCTTCCTGCGGCTGTTCACGACATTGCCGCTCGACGAAATCGTCCGGCTGGAAGCGCTTCGCGACGCGGAGATCAACGAAGCCAAGAAGGTGCTCGCCCGCGAGGCGACGGCTCTCTGCCACGGCGCCGATGAGGCGGCGCGCGCCGAAGGCACCGCCCGCACCACCTTCGAGGAGGGGGCGCTCGGCGCCGACCTTCCGCGCTACCCGCTCGACCGCGCGGAACTGGAGGCCGGGATCGCGGCCTTCGAGCTGATCGCCCGCGCCGGGCTTGCCGCATCGAAAGCGGATGCGCGCCGGCTTATCAGGGGCGGGGGCGGACGGCTGAACGACCGCGCCTTCGAAAACGAGATGCAGACGGTCACGCTGGGCGATCTGACGGCGGACGGCATCATCAAGCTCTCCGCGGGCCGCAAGAGGCATGTGATCGTAACCCCGGTGTGAGACGGGATCCGGTTCTTCCGGTCATTCGGTAAGCGGCGGTTCCTGCCGCTCCGCGTCGAAAATCCGGAAGATGTTGCGGAACACGCCGGGCGTCAGCACGCCGAGCGGATTGACCGAGAAAGCCGGCTTTTCGATCTTGCCCCGGATGGCGTAGGGAGCGGCGAACACGCCGCTATGCTTTTCCCCGGTAAACAGGATGCCGATACCCGGCAGTTCGCCGAGCGCCGCGTTCAGCTTGTAGGCGGGTACCAGCGTGCCGTCGATATTCAGTGTCTCTTCGTCGACCTCGATCGTGCCTCGGCCGGTCGCGCCGAAGCCGGCTCCGAACGCGCGGCCTCCCGAGATCCGGATCGTGGATCCGTCGTAGGCGAAGGGAAGGGCGAGCTTGTCCACACCGACCCCGCGCCCGCCGAACTCTTCCGACAGCGAACCCAGGGACGCGACGCGAAGCGCTTCGACCAGCCGCGGTGCGCCGGTAAGGACGAAGTCGCGAACGACGAGCTCGCCTTTCCACAGTCGGGCTTCGTCGCCCGTCCCGCGCTCCGCCGACATGACCGCGCGGCCGCCGCGTACCCATTTGGTATCGCCCAGGAGGCCGAATATTTCGCCGGCGTCCTCGCTGTTCAAGCGGAACTGCCCGGTCGCTTCGTCCGGCCGGTAGCCGAGGTCGAACCGCTTTCCGTTATCGAAGCGCCCTGCGAGCTCGATCTCGCGCCACCCATCGTCCCCCCGATCGGCCTTCACCGACGTGTCCCGGATCTCCCGGCCCTGGGTCAGCTTTGCACGGTCGAACTTCGCGGCGAGGCGCAGCGGCGGCAACGATGCCCCGCTCTTGCCCTGCATGAGCCGCTGGATCGGCGCGGCATCGAATAAGGCGCCGCGCACATCGACGACCCAGCCGCGGTCTCGGTCGAAGGCGAGTGCGCCCGCGAGATCGAAGCGGTTCGGCACGGAGAAGTTGTCGACTTCCACCTTGTCGATGCCGCCGCGATCCAGCCTCAACCGCCCCGCCGCCCGGAGGTCGCCCGCGGCAAGGCTGGCGATCCGGATCGTGCGGGGCTCGCCGTTCTCGAACGCAATTCCGAACGCCGCCCTGCCCGCCACGCCGGACGGCTTCCACCACTCCACCGGCACCAGCGAGAGCTCGGCCTCGGCGATGTCCAGCGTACCCGCCACGCGCTCGTTCTTGTCGGAAGTCACTTCGTACGCGGCGTCGATCGAGAGCGGACCCTTGACCACGGGTGCGAGGGAGACACCCAGGCGCATTCTGTCGGGTTCGGTAAGTCGGGCGCGGACCGTATACCGGCGCGATGTCTCGGCCGTACCGGTGAAATCCTCCTGCCAGCCGACTGCGGCGGGAATCCCGGAGAGCCGCGCGTCTCCCTCGATCTTCATTCCCCTGGTGTCGAGAGCGAAGCGCAGCGCACCCGCGGTCAGGTCCTGGCCCAGGAACACGCCTTCCGCAGCGGCGCCGTCCAGGGTTCCGGAAGCGTTGAGCGCGGTATCCTCCAACGCCAGCGCATCGATCAGGGGGAAGCTACCTTTTATCCTTGTCACGAGCGTGCCGCGGAGCTGTTCGGGAACCAGCCCGACCCTGGACGCGTAGCGGAGACGCGGATGATCCAGTACCGAAAGCGCGGCGGCGACCGGCCCGGATACTTCGGTCTCCAGCGTGAGATGCGCCCGGTCGACCGAGAGTCCCGCGATATCGATTCGTCCGGAGGCGATCCGGAGATCGCCCACCCGCCCCTCCTTGACCGCGATCTGCACGCGATCCCGGTCGATCGTGACCGCACCCTTCGCGTGCGTAACGGGCGGAAGCGGTTTCAGGTAGTGCACGGTGGCCCGTTCGAGACCGAGCGTCACCTTGACGCGCTCGATCCTGGCGCCGGCGTCGGGGAAAGACGCGACCAGACGGGCGTCCACGTCGCGGACATCGCCCTGGTTCAGGTTGGCGGTCAGCCAGCGCCTCGCACCCGTGGCGATTCCCTCGGGCCAGTAACGCCCGAGCGCCGACATCGACATCCCTTCGAGCCTGGCGCGCGCCCGGAGGCGGGGCGTCTTTCCGACACCGGCGATCCTGCCGGTGAGCGACAGCTTCGGCGCGCCGAAGTCGATGTCCAGCCGGTCGATCGCGACCGCGTCGTCGGCACCGCGGTAACTGCCGTCGAGCACGAGCGACCGGACGGCGTAGCGATGGCCGCCGAACGCAGCGGGGTTCAGCGAACCCGCCCCGCCGCTGAGGGTGAAACTTGCTTTCCGCAGCCCCCCGTCGGCATCGGAGGACGCCTCCAGACGACCTTGCAGAGGCACCGCGATGCCCGCCGGGTCGGGGAGATGAGGGAACCAGCCGGAGAGGATGGGGGCGAGGCGGCTGGGGTCGAGGCCCCGGAAATCGAGAGCGACATGCGTCGTCCGGTCCTTCAGCCGGTATTCCGCGGTACCGCCCAGGGAAAGCCGCCGGTCGCCCGACCACGAATCGATGTCGAATATGCCGATGACCCCGTGTTGCGTGCGTTCCAGGTCGATCGACACGCGCTCCGGGCTCATGCGAAGGCCGAGCAGCCGGTCGTCGAGCGAGATCGAGGCGCGATGGATGGCGATACGATCGAGCTTGCCCAGAAGGGACCTGCTGGAGCGCTCTCCGTTGCCGGACTCGAACAGCGTGAGGGAATCGCGGCTAGCTCCGGCCAGACCGATGCTGAGCGAACCGTCCTTTCTCCGGACCGCGGTAACATCGGCGTCCGCGAGCCTGATCGTCTTTACCACCAGCGCGCCGTCGAGCAGCGCGGGAAGCGACAAACCCATGGAGATTTCGGAAATCCGGGCCACGACGCGCTTGTCTTCGCCGCGCAGCTCGGCATCGGAGATCACCAGGTCCAGAGGACGCTCGGTTCCGCCCCAGTTCAGAACGAGATCGGAGAACGCGACGCTGTAAGGCAAGCCCAGAGCTTCGAGCCGCTCCTCCAGGTAGGGCTTGAGAACGCCGAGCGAGACCGGACCCTGAGACAGTCTCCAGGCGCCGAACAGGCCGAGCAAAACCATCGAGACCGCACCGACGGCGACGATTCCGAGCGCGATGCGCGACAGGCGGCGTATCATCGTGCGGCCCCGCCCGCTTGACCGGAAACGGTTGGCGGCACAATTTCGGCCTCCGTCCCCGCAACCGGAGAAGCGCGCGTGACGCGGATCGCGGCAGAGCTGACGGCCGATATCGAATCCCTGCCTCGGCCCGCGAACCGGGCGGCGGCGGATCTCGCCTTCGAACGCTGGGAGGAGGCCGCGACCGAGGCTCCGCCGGAGACCGCACGGCTCGCCCGCGCGCTCGCTGCCGATCCGGCCGCAAGATCGGTTCTATCGGCAGTGTTCGGAAACAGCCCCTTCCTCACCCATTGTGCCATCCGCGATATCGCGTTCGCCTGTGACTTGCTTTCCGATGGCGTGCAGGCGGCATGGGATCGGACGATGACGGCGCTCGATCGCATCGAGCCGCACGATGTCGGCACCGAAGAGATAATGTCGGCATTGCGGATCGCCAAGAGAAGAACCTCGCTCGCAACCGCGCTCGCCGACCTCAGCGGCGCGTGGCCGGTGGAGGTCGTGTGCACCTGCCTCTCCGACTTCGCCCAGCGGGCGCTCGCGATCGCCGCCGACCACCTGCTCGTCGGGGCGGCGGCGGCGGGCGACATCGCGCTGCCCGTACCGGACGATCCGTCGCTCGCCTCCGGTTGGATCGTGCTCGGCATGGGGAAGCTCGGCGGGCGGGAGCTCAACTATTCGAGCGATATCGACCTGATCGTGCTCTATGACGGAGCGCTGATCGAATACACGGGCAGGACCAGCCTTCAGCAATGCATGATCCGCCTCACCCAGAGCCTCGTCAAGGTGATGGCCGAACGCACCAGCGACGGCTATGTCTTCCGCACCGATCTGAGGCTGCGCCCCGACCCGGGATCCACGCCGGTCGCGGTCGCCACCCGGGCGGCCGAAATCTATTACGAGAGCGCCGGCCAGAACTGGGAACGGGCGGCGATGATCAAGGCCCGCCCGGTCGCCGGGGACATCGTGGCGGGGGAGGCGTTCCTCGAACTGCTGCGGCCGTTCGTCTGGCGCAAGAGCCTCGATTTCTTTGCGATCCAGGACATCCATTCGATCAAGCGACAGATCAACGCCCAGCGCGGCGGCTCGACGACCCTGGCCGCCGGGCACGACATCAAGCTCGGCCGCGGCGGCATCCGGGAGATCGAATTCTTCGCCCAGACCCAGCAGCTCATCTGGGGCGGTCGCGATCCCTCGCTGAGGGTCCAGGACACCTGCGCGGCGCTGCGCGCGCTGGCCCAGGCGGGCCTGCTCGAATCGATCGTCAGCAGCCGGCTGATCCAGGCGTACCGGTTTCACCGCCGGCTCGAGAATCGCCTGCAGATGATCGACGACCAGCAGACCCACACCTTGCCGGAGGACGAGGCGGAACTGGAACGCATCGCCCTTCTGATGGGGTATGAGGGCCGGGCGGCGTTCGAGGCGGCGCTGCTGGAGGAGTTGCGCGCCGTCGAATCGCACTACGCCGTCCTGTTCGAGAAAACCCCCGATTTGTCGGGTCCGGGAAACCTGGTCTTTACCGGCGCCGACGACGACCCGGAAACGCTGGAAACCCTGGCGCGGCTGGGCTTCCGGGAACCTCGCCGGGTCGCCGAGCGCATCCGCATCTGGCATCACGGCCGGTACAGCTCGACCCGCAGTGCGCGGGCGCGCGAGCTCTTGACCGAGCTCATCCCGACCGTGCTGGAGACCCTTTCGACCACCAACGACCCGGACGCCGCGCTGCTCCGCTTCGACGATTTCCTGCGGACGCTGCCGGCGGGGGTGCATATCCTTTCCCTTTTCACCAACAATCCGGCCCTGCTCGGGCTGCTCGCCAGGATCATGGGAAGCGCCCCGCGGCTCGCGGACTGGCTCAGCCGTCATCCCGTCATGCTCGAAGGCGTGCTGCAGCCTGAGGCGCTGGACTTCAAGGCGGGCAGCGACCGGCTCGCCGCCGACCTCATGCGGGCGCTCGACGAGGTCTACTATTTCGAGGAAAAGCTCGACATCTGCCGCTACTGGAACAACGCCCACGTGTTCGAGATCGGCGTGCAAATGCTCAACGGCCGCATCGACGGGGCGGATGCGGGCCGGCCGCTGGCCGATCTCGCGACGGCCTGCGTGCGTGCCCTGTTGCCCGCCACCGCGCGCGAATTCTCGCGCAGACACGGGGCGGTGCCGGACAGCGCCTTCGCCGTGCTCGGTTTCGGCAAGCTCGGCGGACGGGAGCTCACCACGGAGTCGGACCTCGATCTCCTCTTCCTCTACGAGACGCGGGACGAGCATGCCGAATCGGACGGTTCGCGCCCGCTGCCCTGCCAGACCTACTTTGCCCGGCTGTGCCAGCGTTTCATCGCCGCCATGTCCGCGCCGACCAACGAAGGGAAGCTGTACGAGGTCGACATGCGGCTGCGGCCGGCCGGCGTATCGGGACCGATCGCCACCTCGCTCGCCGCGTTCACCCGCTATCAGAACGAGGACGCCTGGACCTGGGAGCATCTGGCGCTGACCCGCGCCAGGGCGATCGCCGCGCCGGAAGCGTTCGCCGCGCGCATCGAGGAGACCATCGCCTCCGTGCTCACCCGGGAGCGCGACCCCGACCGGCTGGTCTGCGCGGTGGCCGACATGCGGGAGAGAATGGAGCGGGAGCTCGCGGTCGACGACTTCTGGTCCATCAAGCGATTTCGCGGCGGCATGATCGACATCGAGTTCATCGCCCAGTATCTCCAGCTTCGCCACGCCAACAGGCATCCCGAGGTTTTGTCGACCGACACCACCGACGCGCTCGAACGGCTCGCCGCGGCGGGCTGCCTGGAACCGTCCGTGGCCGGCGAGCTGATCGAGGCGATGACCATGTGGCGCCGGCTGCAGGGGATCGTTCGCCTCGCCTTCGGCGCGGGTGTGGCGGGCCGTCATGAATCGCCGGCCCTGCAGGAATTCGTGGCCAGCGCGCTGGGCGCGGCAGACTACGCGGCGTTGGAGGAGATGTGCCTGACTCTCGCAACGCGCTCCCGCCGGCATTTCGACGAAATCATCGCCGGGCCGGCCGCGGCTCTGGCGGCCCAAGGCCTCGCCACGACAGGAAAGGATCGCTGATGACGCTCGAAATCGGACAGCGCGCACCGGACTTCGAGATGGCGACGGACGGCGGGGACACGGTCTCGCTCGCCGGCCTCGCCGGCAGGAAGGTCGTGCTCTACTTCTATCCCAAGGACGACACGCCGGGCTGCACCAGGGAAGCCTGCGGCTTCCGCGATTCCCATCCGGATTTCTCGGGGCTCGACGCAATCGTCGTCGGGGTCTCCAGGGACAGCGTCGCCAGGCACGACAAGTTCAAGGCGAAGTACGATCTGCCCTTCACCCTGGCCTCGGACTCCGACGGCGGCGTGTGCGAGAGCTACGGCACCTGGGTCGAGAAATCGATGTACGGGCGCAAGTTCATGGGGATCGAACGCACGACCTTCCTGATCGACGAGGTCGGGGTCATCCGTCATATCTGGCGCAAGGTCAGGGTCAACGGGCACGTCGACAACGTTCTGGAAGCCGTCGGTTCGCTGTGACCGGCGCGCGGCCGCTCAGTGCGGGCGCGGCAGCTTGAGATAGCTGTACCGGTCGCCCGAACGCACTCGGATCGAGAGCACGTCGTCGTCCCTCAGCACGGTGAGGCGGATTTCCGCGCCCGGCTCTCCGGCCGACCATATCGTCCGGTAGTATTCGGGCAGGCCGGAAACGGCCACGCCTTCGGCCGACAGGATCACGTCGCCCGGCTGCACGCCGCACTGGTCGCCGGGCGCGTTCTCGGCGACGCCGGTCACCACCAGCCGGTCGTCGGCTTCGCTGACATAGACGCCGAGCCAGGGTCGCGGGACGCGGCGCGCGCGTCCGGTCCGAACCATGTCGTCGCGGATCGGCGCCAGCAGGTCGATCGGCACGAACAGGTTGCCGGGGACGGATTCCCCGCCGTCGACGGAATGCTCCACGTAGAGCGACCCGCAGCCGACCAGACTGCCCGACCGGTCGATCAGCGCCGCGCCGCCCCAGAAGGGGTGGACGGGGACAGTGCAGATCGCCTCGTCCAGCATGTACTCCCACGATCCGGCGAACTCCCGCACGGTCGCGACTTCGCCCTGGATCGCATGCTTGATGCCGCCGAACGAGGCGACGACGACCGGATCCTTGGCCGACAAGCCCTCGGAGCGGCCGATCGGGACGGGCGAAGCGTCCACCGCTTCGTCGGCGCGCACGAGGCCGAAGCCGGTCTCGTGGTCGTAGGCCGCCGGACTCGCTGAGATCGTGCGGCCGGCATTGTCGATGAGGGAGATCTTCTCCGCCTCGGTGATCAGGTAGCCGATGGTGAGAACCAGCCCGTCCTCGTCGATCATAACGCCGTTGCCTTCGCGTTCGGTGCCGAGGATCGTCGCGGTGAACGCGGTCGGCGGAACCTCGGCGCGCAGCCGGAAGACGGCGCCCAGCACCCGATCGAGATCGTAGGAAAGCGCCTCGGGATCCGGGCGGGACGCGCCCATCAGCGCGGGATGGACGATGTCGAGAACGCCGTCGGGCCGATGCCCGTTGGCGTGCTGGATACCTGACATGATGCTCCGATCGATTGGCGGCGTTCCGGGGCGAGGCTAACCGCTCGCCGTGATCGACACAAACGGGACGCCGACGCGGCCTAGCCGTCGTCGACCGTCACCAGGGCCTCGGTCAGCAGCGCCCTTATATCGTCGGGCATGGGTGCGGAGACCCGAGCGACCGGATCGAAGAACACCTCCACCGATTCGAGCGTCGCGGTCAGGGTTCCGGTGTCGACGTTGTACATGCGGTTGAGATGGGTGCAGCTCTTCTCGCCGACGCGGATGAATGCGGTCTCGATCCGCAGCAGCTCGCCGGCCTTCATCTCGTGGATGAAATTCAGCGTGTTGCGAGCGACGACCAGCATGACCCCGCGCGCCTTCATTGCCGAATGCGGACAGCCGATATGGCTCCAGATGTGGAACCCGGCGTCGTCGAAGAAGTTGCAGTAATGGCGGACGTTCATATGCCCGAACTGGTCGCAATACCAAGGATGAACGACCGCCCGGTGCGTTTCGTGCCAGCGTCCCAACCTATATCTCCCCGCGGAAACCTGCAGCTCTCTTTGTCGATGGGGGGGCGGGGTGTCAAGCGGCCGCCCGCACGGGGTTGACGGAGCGCGGCCCGGCCCGCCCATTATCGACGCGCAACGGGTGGAGGTCGGGTCATGGATTTCGGCGTCAGTTTCGCGACGGCGGCGGAACACTGGAAGACCGTCAAACGCGCCGAGGCGCTCGGCTTCGACTATGCTTGGTTTTCCGATACCCAGCTGCTGAACGCCGACGTGTTCGTCGCCATGGCGGCAGCGGCCGTGGAGACCGCGCGAATCCGTCTCGGCACCGCGGTGGCGGTGCCGTCGAACCGGATCGCCCCGGTCGCCGCCAACGCGCTCGCCTCGCTCAACAAGCTCGCCCCGGGCCGGATCGATTTCGGTATTTCCACCGGGTTTACCGCGCGCCGCACGATGGGCCGGGGCGCGGTCCCCCTGGCGGAGATGGCGGAATATATCGAGGCGGTCAGGGGCCTGCTCGACGGCGAGACGATCGAATGGAGCGACGATACGGGCACACAGAAAATCCGGTTCCTCAACCCCGAGCACGGGCTGATCAACATCGACGATCCGGTCCGATTTCACGTCTCGGCGTTCGGACCGAGAGGGCGGCGGCTGACGGCCCGGATCGGGGCGGGCTGGATGTCGGCGGTGGGCAATCTCGACCGCGCGGCCGCCGATGCCGCGGACATGCGGGAAGCCATGCGCGAAGAGGGCCGCGATCCGGCCGGCCTCTACGCCACCGCGATCACCGGCGGCTGCGTGCTCGCCGAGGGGGAGGCCTTCGACAGCGACCGCGCGAAGGCGCTCGCCGGGCCGGCCGCCGCCGTCGTCCTGCACAACCTTGTCGAGCAGGAGCGGTTCGGCACGATCCGGCTCGACCTTCCGGACACCCTCGCCCCGCTTCTGGAGCGCTACCGGGGGCTGTACCGGAGCTACACGCCGGAGGACGCACGCTACCTGACGCTCCACCGCGGTCATCTGCTGTTCCTCAGGCCGGACGAAGCGCCGCTGATCACCGCCGACCTGATCCGCAACGCGACGATCACCGGCACGAAGGCCGCGCTGCGCGAGAAGATCCGGGCGCTGGAAGAGGCCGGCTTCACCCAGTTCTCGTGCCACATCCGTTTCGGGCACGAGGAAACGCTCGAGGAATGGGCGGACGTGATCGAAGGGTTGTGACGCCCGGGGGCCGGAAGCCTACGACCCGGCCGAGCCGGCGCCGAGCCTCGCGGCGAGCGCAGCCGACATGAAGGCGTCGAGATCGCCGTCGAGCACCGCCTGGGGGTTTCCCTTCTCGATATTGGTGCGCAGGTCCTTGACCATCTGGTAGGGCTGGAGGACGTAGGAGCGGATCTGGTGGCCCCAGCCGATGTCGCTCTTGGCGGCGTGCTCGGCCTGGGCCTCGGCCTCGCGCTTCTGCAGTTCGAGCTCGTAGAGGCGCGCGCGCAGCATCGCGAAGGCCGCCGCCCGGTTGCGGTGCTGCGAGCGGTCGTTCTGGCACTGGACGACGATATTGGTCGGAATGTGGGTGATCCGCACCGCGCTGTCGGTGCGGTTGACGTGCTGGCCGCCGGCGCCGGACGCGCGATAGGTGTCGATGCGGATGTCCTTGTCCTCGATCTCGATCTCGATGTCGTCCTCGATCACCGGATAGGCCCAGACCGACGCGAAGCTGGTATGCCGCCTCGAGCTCGCGTCGAAGGGGGAGATACGGACCAGGCGGTGGACGCCGCTCTCCGTCTTGAGCCAGCCATAGGCGTTCTCGCCCTTGACGCGCATCGTGACCGACTTGAGACCCGCCTCCTCGCCGGGGCTTTCCTCAAGCAACTCGACGGAATAGCCGTGCGCTTCGGCCCAGCGCGTGTACATCCGGGCCAGCATTTCCGCCCAGTCCTGCGATTCGGTGCCGCCTGCCCCGGCGTGGATCTCGACAAAGCTGTCGTTGGAATCGGCCTCGCCGGACAGCAGGCTCTCGGTCTCCATGCGGGCCGCGCGGGCGCGAAGCGCGAGCAGCGCGGCCTCGGCCTCGCCGACGACCTCCTCGTCCTCTTCCGCTTCGCCGAGTTCTATGAGATCCCGATGGTCCTGCATCTCGCGGGCGAGAGCGCGGTAGCCGCCGAGCGCGTTCTCGATCCGCGTGCGCTCGCGCATCGTCTCGCGGGCGCGTTCCGGGTTCTCCCAGAACGCCGGATCCTCCACCAGGGCGTTCAGTTCCGCGAGGCGGGCCTCCGACCGGTCCGGGTCAAAGATGCCTCCTCAGCAGCGCCAGGGACTGCTCGATTTCTCCGAGAACGGATTCGATCTCCGCGCGCATGTCTTCCGACTCAGGGGCCTGTGGATGCCGTGGCGGGCGGGGTCAATATAGATCGCGCCGGCGCGCCGGGGTAGCGGGCTTCTCCGCGCTGGGCGCCGCGCCGGAATCGACCACCGGACCGGCCTGGACGGGTTCGGTGCCCGGCTTGAACGCTTCGAGAATGACGCCCTTGCCCGAGCCCCGGGCAACCAGGCCGGTTTCCGCGTCCACCCGGACCAGCCGGATGCCGGGCGGAATACGAAACGGTATCGCCGGCTTGTCCTCGAGCGCCGCTTTCATGAAATCGCGGAAGATCGGCGCCGCGACCGAAGAGCCGCTTTCCCCAAGACCGAGGGTCTTCGGCGCGTCGAAGCCCACGAAGACACCCACCGCGAGATCGGGCGAAAACCCGATGAACCAGGTGTCCAGGCTGTCATTCGTGGTTCCGGTCTTTCCGGCGAGCGGTTTCCCCACCGCGCGGACCCGGCGCCCCGTGCCGCGCTCGACCACGCCTTCCAGCATGGAAACCACCTGGTAGGCGCTTCCCGGATCGGCGACCCGCTCCCGCGTGTCCGGCACCTCGGGTTCCTCCTGGCCGGTCCAGGCAATTTCGACGCAGTCGGGGCACGTCCGGCGGTCGTGCCGAAAGACGGTGTTGCCGTTGCGGTCCTGGATGCGGTCGAGGAATGTCGGGACGATCTTCCTGCCGCCATTGACCAGCATGGCATAGGCCGTCGTCAGGCGAAGCAGGGTAGTCTCGCCCGCACCCAGCGCCATCGACAGCATCCGCGGCAGGCGGTCGACCACGCCGAAACGTTCCGCCTGGCGCGCCACCGCCTCCATGCCGACGCGTTGGGCCACGCGCACCGTCATCAGGTTGCGGGACTTCTCGACGCCGATCCGCATCGGGGTCGGACCGTAGAACCGCCTCGTGTAGTTCGCCGGCTTCCACTTTCCGACGCCCGGCCCCTGGTCGATGACGAACGGCGCATCGAGAACGAGGCTCGATGGGGTAAGCCCGCTGTCGAGCGCGGCGAGATAGACGAAGGGCTTGAACGCCGAACCGGGCTGGCGCCTGGCCTGGGTCGCGCGGTTGAACTCGCTCGCCTCGAAGCTGAAGCCGCCGGTCAGCGCCAGCACCCGGCCGGTATGGGGATCGAGCGCGACCAGCGCGCCATCGACGTCGGGGATCTGGCAGAGCGCGAAACCCTCGCCCGGCGCGCCGTCCTGCCCGGTCTCGCGCTCAACGAGGATCGCGTCGCCGGAGGCGAGCACATCGGAAACCCGCTTGACCGCAGGACCCCGCTTCTGGCCCTTGAGCCGTTTCCGGGCCCAGCGCAACCGCTCCAGCGGGATCGTCCCCGTCGCTCCGGAAGCCAGACGGATCCGGGCGGCGGTCGCGGTGACCGATTCGACGGCCGCCGCCCGCCAGCCATCGGGCAGGCCCGCCGCCTCCAGCGGCGCGAGCTGGGGGGCGATGGGTCGATCCGGATCGATCCGGGCGACCGGGCCGCGCCAGCCGTGCCGCCGATCATAGGCGAGCAGCCCGTTCCGCAGCGCCCGGTCGGCCTCGACCTGCAAACGGGGATCGAGCGTCGTCCGTACCGACAGCCCGCCGCCGTATAGCTTGGCTTCGCCGAACCGGTCGGCGAGTTCGCGGCGGACCTCCTCGACGAAATATTCGGCCTTGGCGACCAGCACCTCGTCGGGGGTCCGCACTTCCACCGGGCCGGACCGGGCCAGCGCCGCCTCGGCCTCGCCGATGCGGCCGTCCTCCAGCATCCGGCGGATCACGTAGTCCCGCCTCGCCCGCGCGGCCTCAGGCCGGCGCGTCGGGTCGTAGTTGTTGGGCGCCTTGGGAAGTCCGGCCATAAAGGCCGCCTCGGCCAGCGTGAGCTCGTCGAGGGATTTGTTGAAATAGTTTATCGCCGCCGCCGCGACGCCGTAGGAGCCGAAACCGAGATAGATCTGGTTGAGATAGAGTTCGAGGATGCGCTCCTTGGACAACGCTCGTTCGATCCGGAGGGCGAGAACGATCTCGCGGATCTTGCGCCGGTAGGAAACGGCGTCGGTCAGGAGGAAGTTCTTCGTCACCTGCTGGGTAATGGTGGACGCTCCGACGGGCCGCCGGTCGGTGCCGATCCGCATGACGTTCTTGACCGCCGCCGTCGCGATGCCGGGGAGGTCGATGCCGGGATGTTCGAAGAACGTCTTGTCCTCGGCGGAGACGAAGGCGCCGATGACCCGCCGGGGCATGGCCGAGACCGGAACGAAGACCCGCTTTTCGGTGGCGAATTCGGCGAGAAGCCGACCGTCTCCGGCATGGACCCGGCTCACCATCGGGGGTTCGTAGTCGGCGAGCTGGGCATGGTCCGGGAGATCGCGGCCATAGCTGTGGAGCAGCCAGACCACGCCGCCGCCGGCGAGAAGCCCGACGACGATGAGCAGCAAAGCCAGTACGCCGACCGTCTTCAGAACGCGCATGTCGACCGCAATGAACCGACCGCTTCCGGGCGGTGCGACCGCCCCATCCGCCGAAGGGCGGAGTCACTGGAACCGCTCAAGTGAATATGGACACGGACATTACCGTTTAAAAGCCTGTTCGCGGGCAAAATATCGATCGACGGCCCGCGCTATCGCGGCGACGACGCGATTCCGCTCCCGCGCCTGGTTGAGACGGCGCTCGTCCGAGGGGTTGGAGAGATACCCGAGCTCCACCAGAACCGAGGGAACGTCGGGCGCCTTGAGGACCGCGAACCCCGCGAAACGGTGGGTGTTGCGAAGCAGCGGCCGGACCTTGCCGATCTCGTTGGTGAGGATCCGCGCGAAGTCCGCCGAATCGTTCATGGTCTGGCGTTGGGCAAGGTCGATGAGAAAGCTGGCGACGTCGGAAGTCTGCTCGTTGAGGTCGATGCCCGCGATCAGATCGGCCTTGTTCTCCTTGGCGGCCAGCCTCGCCGCCTGACGGTCGGAGGCCCGTTCGGACAGGGTGTAGATGGAGGCGCCCCGCACGCTGGACCTGGGGATCGAATCGGCGTGGAGAGAAATGAAGAGGTCCGCGGCCCGGCGGCGCGCGATCGCGACGCGCACCCGCAGCGGCACGAACACGTCCCGCGCCCGGGTCAAAACCACCCGGTAGCGCCCCGACGCGCGGAGCTTTCTCGCCAGAGCCAGAGCGTGGCTCAGCGTCACCCGCTTTTCCCGCGTGCCGCGCACTCCGATAGCGCCCGGATCGACGCCGCCATGTCCGGGATCGATGGCAACCGTCTTCACGCTTCGCGGGACGCGGCGCTTGGGCAGCGGTATCGAGGCGGTTGCGGTCTGCGGCACGGCCGCGGGCTTGGGTTTGGCCCCGCGCGCGAACTCCGCCGCGCTGATGGGGCGCAAATCGACGACCAGCCGGTGGATCCGGCCGCGCTTGGGCGGCAGCACGAAGGACCTTGCGATTGCCACGGGCCGCGAGACGTCGAGCACGACGCGCGAGACATCGTCCCGGAAATGCCCGTACCGGAACGCCCGGACCAGTCCGCCCCTGGGCGTCCTCAACGGGTCGAGCCGCCACGTGACGGCCGGCAGGTCGATGACCACCCGGTAGGGCTTTTCCAGGGTAAAGGCGTTGAACGAGACCGAGGCGTTCAGGTCCAGGACAAATCGCGTGCTGGTCTTGCCGGGACCGATTCGCGCGCCCAGCACCTCGGTGGCGGCCTGGGCGGCGGACATCGCGGGCACCGCCAACGCCACCGCAACCCCGACCCATGTCAAGAGTTGCGATCGTCTCAGGAACATATGGCCGGCCCCAAATCCCCGTCCGCATCTATACGCGGGGAGAAGGACTTAGTACACGATGCGAACGGTATCCTGGCCGAATCGGTTGCCGTCCGGTCCGGACGGGCTTCGGTCAGTCGCGAAGATCGGCAAGCGCGATGATCCGGTATTCCTCGATATTCCCCATGGCGTTGCCCGCCACCACCTCGCGCAGTTCCTCGTGGTCTTCGACATCGACCAGGGTCGCATAGCCCTTGAGCCCGGCGATCGGGTAGACCGAAGCGCGGTTGCTTTGTCCCAGCGAAACGAAATGGTTGACGCACTGGCCCACGGGCGCGTCCTTGGTGCGGTGCGGCGGCGGACGGTTGATGATCAGGAATTTGGCCATGATTCGTTCCTTGAGCGCTACGGGATGATTCCGGCTTCGCGCATCGCCCGGGTCTCGCCCTCCAGCGTGCCGAGCGGATAGACCTCGTAGGAGCCCCAGCTCCCGCCCGGGTTCCGGAACAACAGGGCCATCAGCTCGTCATGGTCCTCGACGTCGACCAAAACCGCGAAGCCCGCGCCGTTGTCCTCGACGATCTCATAGACCTCGGCCCTGCCCTCGTCGCGCAGCGCCCGCCACTGGGCGCGCGCGCCCTCCACGTTGGCCTTTTGCGGCAACGGTTTCTTGGGTCGCGCCAGAACCAGAAACTTGGCCATCGTCGCTCCTCAGCTCCGGATCGCCCCGATCAGGTCGATCTCGATCATCGAATCCCTGACCAGAAGACCCGTCGTGCCCACCGTCGTGCGGGCGGGCGGTGTCCGGAAATATTCCTTCCAGACCTCGTCGAAGGCATTGAAATCGTTCAGATCTTCGAGGAAGACCTGCGCCTTTATCACCTCGTCGAGCGAGCTTCCGGCGGCGGCGAAGGTGCGCGCGAGATTGTCGAGGACATAGCGGGTCCGCTTCTTGATGTCGGAGCCGTAATAGGGAAAGGCCGGATCGGTGCGCGCCTCGGCCGGGATGCCGGTCCTGAAGTCGCTCGGCAGCTGGCCGGCGGCGAAGACATAGTCGCCCAGCCGATAGGCCTCGGTGTAGTTGGCGAGCGGCTGCGGCGCATCCGATCTGACGGCGGTGCAATCGAACGCGCCCGGGACATAGCCGATCAGGTCGATCTCGATCATCGCGTCCCTGACCAGGAGACCGCTGGTGCCGACCGTCGTGCGCGCGGGCGGAGTTCCGAAATATTCCTTCCAGACCTCGTCGAAAGCATCGAACTCATTGAGGTCCTCGAGGAAGACCTGCGCCTTGACGACGTGGTCGAGCGAGGACCCGGCGGCCTCGAAGGTCCTGGCGAGATTCTTGAGCACGTAGTGCGTGCGCTTCTTGATGTCCGAGCCGTAATAGGGAAAGGCCGGGTCGGTTCGCGCCTCGGCGGGGATGCCGGTTTTGAAGTCGCTGGGCAGTTGCCCGGCGGCGAAAACCAGTCCGCCGACCCGGTAGGCCTCGGTGTAGTTCGCCAGAGGCTGCGGCGCATCGGACGTGACCGGGATGCAGTCGAGCTCGCCCGGGACGTAGCCGATCAGGTCGATCTCGATCATCGCGTCCCTGACCAGGAGACCGCTGGTGCCGACCGTCGTGCGCGCGGGCGGGGTGCTGAAATACTCCTTCCAGACCTCGTCGAAGGCATTGAAATCGTTAAGATCCTCGAGAAACACCTGGGCCTTGACGATGTGGTCGAGCGAGGAACCCGCCGCTTCGAAGGTTTTCGCGAGGTTCTTCAGCACATAGTGCGTGCGCTTCTTGATGTCCGAGCCGTAATAGGGAAAGGCCGGGTCGGTCCGCGCTTCGGGCGGAATGCCGGTCTTGAAATCGGTGGGAAGCTGGCCCGCGGCAAAAACCAGCCCGCCCGCGCAAAACGCCTCGGTGTAGTTGGCGAGCGGCTGCGGGATATCCGACTTGACGGCCTCGACGCGCATGAGTCCTTCCTTGGCGATCCTGTCGCGAGCGTTGACCGGATTGTCTATCGACCCGCGCCCGAAGGCGCAACCGGGCCGGACTCCTCTCGCGGGATACCGGTTGAGTATACGCCCCGGCGTCATTATGTTGCAGGCGTGATCGGCAAGGGTCGATCGCGAACGCGGCACGCTCCCGCGATGTCGCCCCGGCAGTGCACCCGGCGAAGGCCGGCGGTGCACGCTGACGTCGGAATTTGGAGAAAATGACGGCCACGCCCAGGGTAAGCAAGGAATTCGGCGGCCGGATCGACCGCG
This sequence comes from Defluviicoccus sp., assembly GCA_028820505.1. Lineage (GTDB taxonomy): Bacteria > Pseudomonadota > Alphaproteobacteria > MPNO01 > MPNO01 > MPNO01. The sequence continues at coordinate 15,265 of JAPPIT010000078.1, read as the reverse complement.
ATCGGACGGAGCGCAATCCGTTCGGCCGGCTTTCCATGGCGCCGCTTGCCGGGGCGGCCGCAACATGGCCGATCGCGCCGCCGGGACGCCCGGCGTCGCGCCGCATCGGCCCCGGAGCATTTCATGACCAAACGGATGCTGATCGACGGCACCCACCCGGAAGAGGTGCGTGTCGTGATCACCAGCGCGAACCGGCTGGAAGAGTATGACGTCGAGACTTCGACGAAACGCCAGCTCAAGGGAAACATCTATCTAGCCAAGGTCACCCGGGTCGAGCCGTCGCTCCAGGCGGCGTTCGTCGACTTCGGCGGCGACCGGCACGGTTTCCTCGCGTTCAACGATATCCACCCCGACTATTTTCAGATCCCGGTCGAGGACCGGGAGGCCCTGGTCGCGGCGGAAAACGCCGAAGGCGAGAACGAGCTCACGGCGCAGGCGCTCGTCGACGAGATCGACAGCACGGTCGAGGACATTTCGGAGACCGAGGACCCGGATGGCGATGAGGGAGATCCGGTCGAGGGCGAACCCGAAGGCGCAATAGCGGAGGCCGCGGGCGCGCCCGAACCCGGGATCGTCGCCACCGAACCGCCGGAAGAGGACTCCCCCGAATCGGCCCCGGAGGATCCGGACGCGGAAGCCGACGACGCCGACGACACGGCAGAGGCCGACGCCGCGGCGGCGGAAGCGGCCGAAGACGGGTCCGGGCCGGAATCCGGAGAGGGCGAAGAGGCGGCCGGGGAAAAGAAACCTTCCTCGTCGCGCAGGCGCCGCCGCGGGCGCAGGCGGAACGATGCCGACGCGGACGGCGAAACCCAGCCGGTCAGCAGCCGGTCGAGGCGCTACAAGATCCAGGAAGTCATCAAGCGGAACCAGATCATCCTGGTCCAGGTGGTCAAGGAGGAACGGGGCAATAAGGGCGCCGCGCTGACCACCTATATTTCGCTTGCCGGCCGCTACTGCGTGCTGATGCCCAACACCGCGCGCGGCGGCGGTATCTCCCGCAAGATCACCAACCCGAACGCGCGCCGCAAGCTGAAGAAGATCATCGACGACCTGGAAATCCAGAACGGCATGGGCGTGATCATGCGCACCGCCGGCACCGAGCGAAGCAAGGCGGAAATCAGGCGCGACTTCGAATATTTGAGCCGTAACTGGGACGACGTGCGCGATCGAACGTTCAGTTCGATCGCTCCGACCCTGGTCTACGAGGATGCCAGCCTGATAAAGCGCGCGATCCGCGACCTCTACACCCGGGACGTGGAGGAAGTGCTGGTGGACGGGGTGGAGGCCTATCAGACGGCCAAGAAATTCATGCGGATGCTGATGCCGAGCCACGCCAAGCGCGTCCAGCGCTACCGGGAAGCCGGCATCCCGCTATTCCACCGCTATCAGATCGAGGGCCAGCTGGACGCGATCCACAGCGCGGAGGTGCAGCTCAAGTCGGGCGGTTATATCGTCATCCAGGCGACCGAGGCCCTGGTGTCGATCGACGTGAACTCGGGCCGCTCGACGCGCGAGCGCAATATCGAGGAAACCGCTCTCAACACCAACGTCGAGGCGGCGGAGGAGGTCGCCCGCCAGCTCAGGCTGCGCGACCTTGCCGGGCTGGTGGTCATCGATTTCATCGACATGCAGGAAACGCGCCACCTGCGCCAGGTGGAGCGCCGGCTCAAGGAGGCGATGAAATCGGACCGCGCGCGTATCCAGATCGGCCGGATCAGCGGTTTCGGTTTGCTGGAGCTGTCACGCCAGCGGCTGCGTCCGAGCCTCCAGGAAGCCAGCACCCAGACCTGCCCCCATTGCCGCGGCGCAGGGTTTATCCGATCCACCGAATCGATGGCGCTGCAGGTGCTGCGCGCGCTCGAGGAGGAAGGAACCCGGCACAAGCTGAGCGAGGTGACGGTTTCGATTCCCGGCGCGGTCGCGCTCTACGTGCTCAACAACAAGCGGGCGATGCTGTCGGACATCGAAAATCGCCACGGATTCCGCATCACATTGCTGGGCGACGACAGCGTGGTATCGCCCGACATGCGGATCGAGCGCGTGCGGGCACCGGCGCCGGATGCGGGCGAGAAACCGCCGGCCCCCAAAGACCGGGAGAAGTCCGCGAAAGCCGAGGACGCGGAATCGCGCGAGGAGGGAGAGAAGAAGCGGTCGCGCCGGCGTCGCTCTCGCCGCAAATCCTCGCCCGAGGCCGCGGTTGAGACGACCGCCGAAGAGACGACGGATACCGAACCGGAAACCGCGGCCGCCGAGGCCGGTGACGGTGACGGCGAGGGGGCGGCGTCCGAAAAGCGGTCGAGCCGACGACGTGCGGGGCGGCGCGGCGGACGCCGGAGATCGGGCCGCGGTTCGAAGGCATCGACGGCAAATTCGGAAGCTGTCGCGGAACAGGACGACGCCGCGGCCGCGGGATCCGACACCGGCGAAGAGAGCCCGGCGGCGGATTCGGCTCCCGAACCTCCGCCGGCACCCGAGCCGGAGCCGGTTGCGCCGCCTCCGCCCGAGCCGGAGCCAGTGGCCGTCTCGGTACCGGAGCCGCAGCCCGCTCCGGTCATGGCGGCGCTCTCCGCGGACGATTCCGCCGGCGCGCCCGGGGCCGAGACTTCGGCCGCTGAGGCGGAGGATCCCGACCGGCCGAAACGGCGCGGTTGGTGGCAAAAGATCGTCAAATAGCCCGGGCCGCGTCCACGGGCCGGTTCGCCGCGACCCATCTGTCGAGGCGCGAAAGCGCCTCGCGCATGTCCTGTTGCGACCCGGCAAAGGAAATCCTTATATAGCCGCCGCCGCAGCGCCGGTCGAAGTCGAGCCCGGGCGCGACGGCGACGCCGGCCTCGGCGAGCAGTCGGTTGCTCAGTTCCCGGCTGTCCATCCCGAAGGCGCCGACATCCGCATAGAGATAGAAGGCGCCGTCGGCGGGGGCGAAACGGGTCAAACCGACGCGTGGCAATCCTTCCAGCAGGATTTCGCGGTTTTCCGCGTACCGGGCGACGTTCCCGTCGAGCTCTTCGGCGCAATCGAACGCCGCGAGCGCCGCGTGCTGCGCCAACGTCGGGGGAGAGATGAACAGGTTCTGGGCCAGGCACTCGATCGACCGATCGAGATCAGGAGGCACCACCAGCCAGCCGATCCGCCAGCCCGTCATCGAGAAGTACTTCGAGAAGCTGTTGACGATAACCGCGCGGTCGGTGAAGCGGAGCGCGCTGTCCGCCGCGCCCCGGTAGACGATGCCGTGATAGATCTCATCGGACACCAGCCGGATTTCCTGCCGCTCGCAATAGTCGACGAGCCCCCCGAGCGCATCCCGGTCGAGCATCGTCCCGGTGGGGTTGGCGGGGCTGGCGACGATCAGCCCGTCCAGGCGGCCATGCTCCTCCAGAAGCCCGGGCGTCGGCTGAAACCGGGTCTCGGGTCCCGTCTCGATGCAGACAGCCTCGATTCCGAGCGCGGTGAGGATGTTCCGGTAGGCCGGATAGCCGGGTTCGGCCAGCGCCACCCGGTCGCCGGGGTCGAAGGCGGCGAGGAAAGCGAGAATGAACCCGCCGGACGAACCGGTGGTAACGAAGATTCGGCCGGGATCCACATCGATCCCGTAGGCCTCGCCATAGTGCCGGGCGATCCTGAGCCTTAGATCGGCGATCCCGGTGGCATCGGTGTAGCCGAGCGGATCGGACCGCAACGCGGCGGTTGCCGCGGCAAGCACCGCGCCGGGCGCGGGGGTCGCGGGTTGTCCGACTTCGAGATGAACGATGTCCTCCCCCGCCGCGGCGCGCTCGTTGGCCGCGCGCATGACATCCATCACGATAAAGGGGGGGACCGATCCCCGGGCCGCGCGCTTCAGGGCCACGCTACTGCCCCGCGTTCACGGCATGGCCGAATCCGCGCGGATCGACGCCGTATCGGCAGGTCTCCTGATCCCGGACGTTGCCGCGCGGGCAATGAATTGCGTTGACCCGGCCGAGCGGCCCGCCGGTGACGATCCTCAAGCCCCGGCCGCGCAGCGGCGCGACGGCCGATTCGACACTTCCCGCTTCGGCGTAAACCGTGCGCGAGCGGGGGTCCGAGGCAAGGCGCCGTTGGGCGAGCGCGGCCGCGAGCGGACTGCCGTCGAGGAGCACGCTTCCAGCGACCCTGGCGAGCGCGGCGGCGGAAGCCGGCCCGCCGGACGCCGCGGCCGCGAAAAAGGTGTTTCCGGTGTTCTCGTTGTTCACGATCGCCACGGACGCGCCGTCGTTCACCGCGTCGGATGCGGCCGCCACTGCGAAGACGCCGGTGCCGGGAAGCATCCTGCCGGTGCCGAAGGGTCCGTTCATGGATAGCGAGCAGGCGACGACGCCGCCCGCCCGGTCGGTGACCGCGAAACCGGTTGTCCCGCTCCTGTCCGGCGCGGCGCCGTCGGCGCCCGGAGCGTTCCCGCCGACGGACAACGCCGCCATTGCGATCGCGGCGGCTTTCGCATCGCCCGGCGCGTTCCGATATGCGCCCTCCGCGAACAGGCTCTGCAACAACCGCGCCGCGGACGCGGAGGGAGCCGTGTTGAGGGTGTGATCGCCGAGAGAGAATTGCACCGGCTTCCCGAGGCTTGGCGTCCAGTCGCGCAGCGCCTGCGGGGACAGGCGCCCGCCGAGCGCCCGCGCCGCGTCGGCGTAGCGCCGCGCCAGGGACCCGCTGTGAAGAGCGCCCGCTCCCTTGAACCGCAGCTGGCCGAGGACGGTGGCGAGCTCGACCTGTTCCAGCCGGTCGCCTTCCCGGAGCGGGGTACCGTCCGGCCTGAAAAACAGGGCACGGGCCCGCTCGTCGCGACGCAGACGTTCGGCGTTGGCGGCGATGGCGCGGGCGAGGGCCCGCGATATCCGATTGCCGAACCGCGCCAGCCGCTCGCCCGGCTGCACCAGCTGCGGCCATGGGAGACGCCCGAATCGGGCATGCAGGGCGGCCATGCCCCTGACGTTGCCGGGCGGCGCGACGTCGAAACCGGCTCCGGCGGCTGTCCCGCGGGCGCGGAAGTCGATCGTCGCGTTCTCGTTGACCGCGGCGCGATAGACGACGCAAACGCCCCCGCCGCCGATCCCCGCCGCCGCGGGGTAGGTGGCGGAAAGCGCGAAATAGAGCGCCACCGCTGCGTCGGCCGCGTTTCCCCCGGCGGACAAGGTGTCGCGCGCGACCAAAGCGGCGGCAGGCTCGTCCGCCACGGCACCGCCGAAGCTCTGGGTGATGTGCCCCACGACCCCCAGCGGTTTGGAATCCGTGCCGCACGCGGCCAAGAGGGGAATCGTCGCGGCGATGATTGTTTGACGGCGGAATCGACCCCACATACGCTCACACAAGCCAAGGAATTCGATGTTTCCGAGTCTCTTCATTCGCCTCGCCGCGTGGGTGAAGGCGGTTGGCGTCGCGCTGGCGGTTGCAACCGCACCGCCTGCATTCGCCGCGCAAACCGTACATATCTACGACACCGAGATCGAGAACTTAATCCGTTCCTATCTGGAACCGATACTGGATGCGGCCGGGATCGAACGCGGGGCGGTGCGCGTCCACCTGATTCGCTCGGACGCACCCAACGCATTCGTCTCGCGCGGACAGCGCATGTTTCTCACCACCGGGCTTCTGCGCAGGACGACCCACCCGCGCCAGGTGATCGGCGTCCTCGCCCACGAGGCAGGTCACATCGCGGGGGGCCATCTGGCACGGCTCGATTCCATGCTTCGGGATGCGCAGACGCCGATGCTGATGAGCGCGGTCATCGGCGTCGTGCTCGGAACGCTGGCCGGCGACCCGGGCGCCGCCATCGCCACGATGGGCGCGGGCCAGCACCTCGCCCAGTCGCAGCTTCTCTCGTTCAGCCGCACCCAGGAACGCTCGGCGGATCGCGCCGCGGTCGACTTCCTCGATCGCTCGGGCCAATCGAGCCGCGGCCTGCTCGAGTTCATGGAAACGCTGGACGAGTACCAGAGCCTGTTCGTCAGCCGGAAGGAACAAAAGGAGCTGAGCTACCGGGTCACCCACCCGTTGACCCGAAACCGGATCGAATTCCTCCGCAACCATGTCGAGAGGTCGAAATTTTCGGATGTCCCCGTTCCGGCCGAACTCGTCGCCGCGCACAAGCGCGCCATTGCCAAGCTGGACGGCTTCCTCGAATTACCGGCAAGGACGCTTCGGAAATATCCGGCCGGCGATACCTCCGTAGCCGCGCGATACGCCCGTGCGGTCGCGCATTACCGCCAATCGGATTTCGCAAAAGCCCTCGATACGATTTCCGGTCTGATCGCGGAGTTCCCCGACGATCCCTATTTCCAGGAGTTGAAGGGCCAGATCCTGTTCGAGACCGGCAAGATCGCCGATGCCCTGCCCTATTACCGGCGTGCGGTCGAGAAAGTGCCGGCGGCGCCCCTGCTTCGAATCGGGCTGGCCCATGTCATGATCGAGACCAACCGCGAGGCGCTGCTCAAACCGGCGCTGTTGCATCTGGAAGAAGCGCTTCGATACGACGACACGATCGCTCTCGCCTGGCGTCTCGCCGCCACCGCCTACGGAAGAACGGGAAGGCTCGCGGACGCCGCGCTCGCGTCGGCCGAGTTCGCCATGCGAACCGGGCGGCTCGACGACGCCGCGCTGATGGCCGAACGCGCGCGGCGGGGCTTCGAGGAGGGCTCGACGGGACGTTTGCGGGCAGAGGATATGCTGGCCACGCTGAAGCGCCTCCAGCGAAAGCGGTAGAGACCCCCGATGTCGCACCCGGGCTGTGGTAGGATTGGCGGCCCCACGGACTCAGCGGGTCGGAAACGCACGATGCGCCTTTCCCAGACGATAGCTGCCCTAGCGATCGCCATGCCGGTCGCGCTCCCCGCCGCCGCCGAAATCCCGGCCGAGCAGCGCAAATCCATCGAACGCGTTATCGAAGACTATCTGATGCGCAATCCGGAGGTGATCGAGCGCGCGATCGAGGCCCTCGAGGCCAAGCGGGAAGCGGCCAAGGAGCGCGCGGCGGTCGCCGCGCTCGAGAGATACCGACGGGACCTGTACGAAAAGCCGGCTTCGCCCGTCGGCGGCAATCCGGACGGCGACGTTACGGTGGCGGAGTTCTTCGATTACCGGTGCGGCGTCTGCCGACGCGTCCACCCGATCGTCGGCAAGCTGGTCTCCTCCGACGGCAAGATCCGCCGGGTCTATGTCGAGTGGCCCATACTCGGCCCCGATTCGGTTTTCGCCGCCCGCGCGGCGCTCGCCGCCCGGCACCAGGGCAAGGACAAGTATTTCCGCTTCCACGACCTGATGATGGAAGCGCGGGGACGGCTCGACCAGGGAAAGGTGCTGTCTCTCGCCGAGCGGGCCGGGCTGGATCGCAAACGGCTGGAACGCGACCTGGGCGCGCCGGAAATCGCCCGGATCATCACCCGCAACTACGCCATCGCGGATGCGCTCGGCCTCAAGGGGACGCCGTCCTTCGTGATCGGCAAGAAGGTGCTTCGGGGCGCGCGGGACCTGGCCGGGATGCGCCGGATCGTCGCGGAAGCGCGCGAGGCGGCCCGATCCCGCTAGCGGATCCGCCTAAATGTAATGCTCGTCGAGCGGCGGAAAGCCGTTGAAGCCGACCGAGGCGTAAGTCGCGGTATACGCGCCGGCGCTCAGGATCTGGATCCGGTCTCCCACTTCGAGCGCGAGCGGCAATTCGTATCCGGCGTTCTCGTAGAGTATGTCGACCTCGTCGCAGGTCGGCCCGGCAATGATCACCGGCCCGGCCGGCCCGCCGTCGCGGCCGGTCCGCAGCCGGTACTGGATCGCCTCGTCGAGGACCTCGGGCAACCCGCCGAAGCGCCCGATGTCGAGATAGATCCAGCGCGTATCGTCGCCGTAGGACTTGCGCGAGATCAGCACGATTTCCGTCTGGATGATGCCGGCGTCTCCCGGTATGCAGCGACCGGGCTCGATCATCGTCAGCGGCAGGCTGTTGCCGAAGTGACGGGTCAGCGCCGTCGAGATCGCCTCGGCGTAGCGCTCGACCGGCGGTGCGTCGCGCCGGTATCGCGCCGGGAACCCGCCGCCCAGATCGATCATCCTGAGGTCGATGCCGCGCCGGTTGAGCGCGGCGAAAACCACCGCCGAGCGCCCGATTGCGATATCCCATTGGGTCGTGTCGCGCTGCTGCGAACCGACATGGAAGGATAGTCCGTAGGGGTCGAGTCCGACGGCACGCGCGCGTTCGAGCAGATCGACCGCCATGTCGGGATGACAGCCGAACTTTGCCGACAGCGGCCAATCGGCGCCGACCCCCTCCATGGCGATTCGGCACAGCACCCGCGCCCCCGGGGCGGCGCGCGCGAGCTTGGCCAGCTCGGCCTCGCTGTCGAATACGAACAGGCTCACGCCGTATCCGTGCGCAGCGGCGATATCCCGTTCCTTCTTGACCGTACTCCCGTAGGCCATGCGCTCCGGAGCGATCCCGAGCGCGCGGCAGTGTTCGATCTCGTAGATGCTGGCGGTATCGAAGCCGGAACCCAGACGATCGAGCCGCTCGATCACCGGACGGGCCGGGTTGGCCTTCACCGCGTAGTAAATCTCGGCCGCGGGCAGCGAGTCCGACAGCCTGCGGTAATTCTCCTCGACGAGGTCGAGATCGACCACCAGGCACGGCGTCGGCGGCCGTCGGGCCGCCAGATAGCGTTGGATCTTGTCGGTCATCCGATGCGGCCGCTCCCGTCCCCGGGAAACGCGGGGCGCCGGTGATAGACGGCGGTGCGAAGCCTGTAAAGGGCTTCGGGCCCGGACACGCCGACCCCCGCGCGGCGACGCCGTCATTGCACATCGAATCCCGCCTCCCTATAAACATCTGGACCCTGTCAGCGGAGGCGAACGAGCGTGGCCCCGCGCATCCTCGTCCTGAACGGCCCCAACCTCAACATGCTCGGCACGCGCCAGCCGGAGATCTATGGCCGGGAGACGCTGGCCGAGATAGAGGCGCTGTGCCGCGAAAAAGCGCGCGCGCTGGGCGCCGAAATCGAGTTCCGGCAGTCGAATCACGAAGGCGTTCTGATCGGCTGGATCCACGAGGCCCGCGGGACGCAGGACGCGATCGTGATCAATCCGGCGGGGCTTACCCATACCTCGCTGTCTCTGATGGACGCGCTGATCGCCTGCGAGGTCCCGGTTATCGAGCTTCATCTGTCCAACCCGCACCGGCGTGAGGCCTTCCGCCACGACAGCTACGTCTCGAAGGTCGCCGCGGGCGTGATCTGCGGCCTTGGAAGCCACGGCTATACGCTCGCCGTCGAAGCCGCCGTCCGTCTGGCGGAACGGGGCTGATGCCCCCGTTCGAGATCGACGAGGCGCTGATCCGGCGGCTCGCGGCCCTCCTCGAAGAGACCGGGCTCGGCGAGATCGAATATGCGGAGGGCGAACGCAGGATTCGGGTGACCGGGCGGAGCGGGACCGCCTACCCGACCGCGCCCGCACCGGCGGCCCCTGCCCCGGCGCGCCCGGAGGCGTCCGAGGAGACTCCCGAAGACCCGGACAATGAGACCGAAGGCGCCGTCCTCGCGCCCATGGTGGGGACGGTCTATCTGTCTCCCGAACCCGGCACGGCGCCTTTCGTGCAACCCGGCGACGCGGTCGGCGCGGGGGACACGCTGGTTCTGATCGAGGCGATGAAGACCTTCAACCCGGTCCGCTCGCCGCGCGCCGGCAGGGTGGCCCGCGTCCTTGTGTCGGATGCCGCGCCGGTCGAGTACGGCGAGGTGCTGATGATCCTCGAATAGGCGCGTTTCGCATGTTCGACAAGGTTCTGATCGCCAATCGGGGGGAGGTCGCGCTCCGGATCCACCGCGCCTGCAAGGAAATGGGCATCCAGACCGTCGCGGTGCATTCGACCGCGGACGAGGACGCGATGCATGTCAGGCTCGCCGACGAGAGCGTCTGCATCGGACCGCCGGCGGCGCGGCAGAGCTATCTCAACGTCCCGGCGATCGTCTCGGCGGCGGTGATCGCCAACGCGGATGCCATCCATCCCGGATACGGCTTCCTTTCGGAGGACGACAAGTTCGCCTCCATCGTCGAGGAACACGGGCTTTGCTTCATCGGCCCGTCGGCGGATCACATCGCGATGATGGGCGACAAGATCGCGGCCAAGCGGGCGATGATCGCGCTCGGCGTGCCGGCCGTGCCGGGTTCCGACGGCCCGGTGAGCGAGGATGCGGAGGCGGCGCGGATCGCCGGCGAGATCGGCTATCCGGTGCTGATCAAGGCGGCCGGCGGCGGCGGGGGGCGCGGCATGAAGGTCGCGGAGACCGAGGCCGATCTGCCCTCGGCGCTCGCCATGGCGCGCAGCGAGGCGAAAGCGGCATTCCGCGACGATTCCGTCTATATCGAGAAATACCTCCACGGCCCGCGCCACATCGAGGTGCAGATCCTCGCCGACGGCGAAGGCAATGTCGTCCATCTCGGCGAGCGCGACTGCTCGCTCCAGCGCCGTCACCAGAAGGTGCTCGAGGAAGCCGGCTCGCCGGCGCTCAACGACGACCGGCGCGACGAAATCGGCCGTATCGCCTGCGCCGCGATCGAGCGGCTGGGTTACCGCAACGCCGGAACGCTGGAGTTCCTCTACGAGGACGGCGAGTTCTATTTCATCGAGATGAACACCCGCCTCCAGGTGGAGCATCCGGTGACCGAGGCGATCACCGGGATCGACATCGTCCGCGAGCAGATCCGGATCGCGGCCGGCATGCCGCTGGGTTTCCGCCAGGACGACGTGGTCTTTTCGGGCCACGCGATCGAGTGCCGGATCAACGCGGAATCTTCGGAAACCTTCGCGCCGTCTCCCGGGCGGATCACCGACTACCATCCGCCGGGCGGGCTCGGCGTGCGCGTCGATTCGGGGCTCTACGCCGGCTATTCGGTGCCGCCCAACTACGACAGCCTGATCGCCAAGCTCATCGTGCACGGCGCGACCCGCAACGAATGCCTGATGCGCCTCAGGCGGGCGCTGCAGGAATGCGTGATCGAGGGTATCGAGACGACGCTCGCGCTGCACGACCGGATCATCTCGCACGCCGATTTCATCAACGGCGACTACGACATCAAGTGGCTGGAAGCCCTCGTCGGGGAGGCGGGGTGAGGCGATGGCGACGCTCAGCCCGGAGACGCTGCTGCGCGCCTATGCCGTCGGCCTGTTCCCGATGGCGGAACGGCGCGACGACCCGACGCTCTACTGGATAGATCCGGAGAAGCGCGGAATCCTGCCGCTCAACCGGTTCCGCACGCAGCGCCGGCTCGCGCGCCGGGTCCGGAGCGGCATCTTCGAGGTGCGCGTCGACACCGCGTTCCGCGACGTCATCTCGGCCTGCGCGGAACCGGGCCGGGGTCGCGCCGAGACCTGGATCAACGGCGAGATCGTCGACCTCTATTGCGAGCTCCACGCGATGGGGCGGGCGCACAGCGTCGAGTGCTGGCGCGACGGAAGACTGGTGGGTGGCCTTTACGGCGTGGCGCTCGGCGCCGCGTTCTTCGGCGAGAGCATGTTCACGCGCGAGACCGATGCGTCCAAGGTGGCGCTGGTCCATCTCGTCGCCCTCCTGAAGTCGGGCGGCTTCTCCCTCCTCGACGTTCAGTTCGTCACGCCGCATCTCGCCCGTTTCGGGGCCGTCGAGATCCACCGTTCGGGCTACCGGCAACTGCTCGCGGACGCGCTCGACAAGTCGGCGTCGTTTCAGCGCGAGGTCGCGCCCTCGGATGTGGAAGCGGTCCTGCAATCGACCACCCAGACGTCGTAGATCGGGTGCTCCAGGCTCGCGAGGGCGGGGCTGGACGCGAACATCCAGCCGCTGAACAGCCTGACCCGCGGCCCGTCCCGCGGGACCTCGTCGATCTCCAGGAACGCGGTCGTCTCGGGCGGCTCCTCGGGCGGCCGCTTGCGGCAGTAGCGGGCGACGATGCGGAGCGTGCCGAAACCGACGGCGAGGCCGACAGGGGCGTCGAAGGTCGAGATCCTGGCGGTCACCTTGTCCAGTCCCTGGAGCACCGCGATACGGGCCTCTTCCGCCGCCGCGGGCATGGCGGCGAGAAGAACCGCGGCGGCGGCCAGCCTCGGGGTCAACCTTCCGCCGCCCGCGGCTTGACCGCGAGGAAACGCAGCCGGACGTAATCCGCGACCCATCCGGTTCCGGGACGGTAGAGGACGGGCTCGAGGGCATCCCGCACCTCGGCGATCATCGCCGGGCGTCGGTCCGCGGCCACCGCGCCGAGAAACGGTTCGGCGAATGTCTCGAGCCAGCCCGAGATGTCGCCCGGAAGGGTCGTCGGCCGCTCGACGAGGGCCATCTCCGTCACCTCGAACCCGCGCGCGGCGAGCTTGCGGCGGTAAGCGCTGGGCGTCGGGAAATACCAGGGGAAACGGGACTCGCCGTCGATTCCGCGGCGTCCGAGCGCATCGACGAGCGCCCCCGAAATCCTGGCGACGTTTCCCGCGCCGCCCATTTCGCCGGCGACACGGCCGCCCGGACGGAGCGCCCGCCACATCCCGTCGATCGCGTCGTCCGGGCGCGTCATCCAGTGGAGCGCGGCGTTGGTGACGATCGCGTCGAATTCGGAGTCGAAGGGCAGCGCATGGCCGTCGGCCACCCGCGCATCGAGGCCGAGCGCCCGCGCCGCCTGCACCTGATCGGGGCTGGCATCGACGCCGACGATGCGCCGGCAGCGCGGCGCGATGGAAGCGGTGAGCGCCCCGTCGCCGCAGCCGAGGTCGAGAATCTCGTCGTCCGGCCGCGGCGCGAGCAGCGCGACCAGCGGTCCCGCGAGATCGGCCACGAAGCGGCCGTGCTCGGCATAGCGGGCCGGATCCCAGCGCTGCGCCCGGGCGGGATCCGTCTCGCGTTCGGACGGCCTATTTGGTGGCGCCACCGCCCTCACTGCCGGTCTGGCTGAAAATCAACTGCCCGAGCATCGAGATGAGATCGATCGCGCCCTGGGTGATTTCGATCTCGCCGCCGTCGGGGATCGTCTCCTCGTCTCCGCCGGGCGTGAGCGACAGATACTTGTCGCCGAGGAGCCCGTCGGAGGTGATCGAGACCGAACTGTCGGCGGGCAGCTTGATGGCCGACTCGATGCTCATCGAGACCACCGCGAGAAAGGTCTCGGGATCGATTCGATGGTCGAGAACGGTGCCGACCTTGATACCGCTCATCCGCACGTCGCTGCCCCGCTGGATGCCGTCGATCCGGTCGAACTTCGCGGATATCGAGTAGCCCTCCACCGTCTCGACCTGCGCGGTGTTGTAGGCGAAGACGAAAAACAGCACCGCGACCGCGATGACCAGGGCGCCGACCAGAGTCTCGATGGGGCTCCTACGCACGGAACCGGCCTCCGGGGCGGCGGATCAGGCGGGCGGCTTCCATGGCTCGTACTCGCTGCGGCCGCGTTCGCGCCCGGTTCCGCTCAGGACATGGCCTGGCGGACGGTAGGCGTCGGGCGTTCCGGTGGCGTTGGGGCGGTGAGGCTTCTGCCAGGGCCGCCGGGGCGATCCGCCCTCGGGCGGGATGTCGTCGGTGGTGTAGTGCAGCCAGGCATGCCATTCGGGCGGCACGCGCGAGGCTTCGGCCTCGCCGTCGTAGATCACCCAGCGGCGCTCCCGCCGCCCCCTGGGCGGCGATTTCTCGCGGTAGTAGCGATTGCCGGTGTCGTCGGTTCCGACCGGCTCGCCCTTCCACCAAGTGAATATCCGTGTGGCGATCGTCATCGTTTTCCCGGCCGCCGGCGGACCCCGCCGGGCGGTCATCGAAGGGCCGCGAATATCGCACTTGTCCGGCCCACCGTCCAGCGCCGCGATCGAACCCCTCCGCTTGTGCGGAATGCCGCCGCCCCGCACAATGGGCGTCCATCCGATCGGTCCCCGAGGCGGACATGCCCGACGGCGGCGAGCCGGTAAAGGTAAAGGTTCTCAACGATATAGCGGAGGTCGATCCGGCCGAATGGGACGCCTGCGCCGGGTTCGGCAACCCGTTCGTATCGCACGGCTTCCTGCGGATCCTGGAACAGAGCGGCTCGGTTTCCGGCCGCACGGGATGGCTGCCGCAGCACCTCGCGATCGAGGATGACGACGGCCGGCTCGTCGGCGTCGTTCCCTGCTACCTGAAGAGCCATTCCTACGGCGAGTACGTGTTCGACTGGGGCTGGGCGGACGCGTTCGAGCGCGCCGGCGGACAGTATTACCCGAAGCTCCAGATCTCGGTGCCGTTCACCCCGGTCTCGGGGCCCCGCCTCATGGTCCGCCCGGGCGCCGAGCGGGAACAGACCCGTCTGATGCTGGCGGCCGGCCTCATGGAACTCGCCAAGAGCCACGGGGTCTCCTCGTTCCACATCACCTTCTGCCCGGAGGAGGAGTGGAAGACGCTCGGCGACGCTGGGCTTCTGCAGCGCATGGGCCAGCAGTTCCACTGGCACAACCGGGGCTACGGGTCGTTCGACGACTTCCTGGCCGGGCTGTCCTCGCGCAAGCGCAAGTCGATTCGCAAGGAGCGCCGCGAGGCGAACGCGGGCGGCATGGAGATCCGCGCGCTGACCGGCGACGCGCTGGAAGAACGCCACATGGAGGCCTTCTACGGCTTCTATCTGAACACCGTCGACAAGAAATGGTCGAACGCCTACCTGACGGAAGAGTTTTTCCTCCGGCTGGCCACGGAGCTGTCGGACAAGGTGGTTCTGGTCGCCGCCTTCCGCGGCGGGCGCCTGGTCGGGGGAGCTCTCAACCTGCTCGGCAGAGATACGCTCTACGGCCGCAACTGGGGCGCGGAGCGGCGCTACCGGATGCTCTATTTCGAGGCCTGCTTCTACCGCGCGATCGACTATGCGATCGAGCACGGGCTCGCCCGCGTCGAGGCCGGGGCGCAGGGCCCGCACAAGATCCAGCGCGGCTACCTGCCGAGCCCGACCTACAGCGTCCACTGGATCCGCGAGCCCCGCTTCCGCGAGGCGGTGGCGAACTTCGTCAACCGCGAGCGCGTGCTGCTCGGCCACGAGATGCACGAGCTTACGGAAGCCGGCCCCTACCGCCGCACCGACAACGACCCGGGGTAGGGCGCGCCCTTCGATAGGCCGCTTCGCGGCTACTCAGGGTGAGGGAAAAGAAGGGGCTTATATCGACGACTTGGAAGGTGGGAGGGCCACGACACTTTTTCCGTCATGCCCGGACCTGTTCCGGGCATCCACGTGGTTCCGCCGCCTCGCCCGCGCCCGGCTCGCACCGCGATGCCGCAAGACGTGGATGCCCGGAACAAGTCCG
>JAPPIT010000207.1 GCA_028820505.1 Defluviicoccus sp. | reverse complement strand
ACCGACAAAAATCGCCAGTCTCCTACCCGGTTAGACCGGGAGACAACAGGCGGCGTCCGCGGGTCGCGGCGGACGGTCTGGTGGCGGCGACGTTCCGCCACCTCACCAGCCGGGACCAGGACCCGCAGCTCCACACCCACTGCATCCTCGCCAACATGACGCGGAACCGGGCCGGCGATTGGCGCAGCATGGAGCCCACGCAGATCCGCCGCAGCGTGAAGCTGATCGGGGCGTACTACCGCCAGGAGCTGGCGCGCCGGCTGATGGATATGGGCTTCCGGATCGAGACGACGATGATCGGGGGCGTGCCGGGGTTCGAAATCGCGGGCTATCCGCGGCCGCTGCTCGACGAGTTCTCGTCGCGGCGGCGCGAGATCCTGTCCTGGCTGGAGAAGCACGGCCTCCCCTACAGCAAGGCGCTGACCCAGCAGGCGGCGCTGATCACGCGCGCGCGGAAGGCGGAGCGGGGCCTCGACGAGCTCAAGGCGGAGTGGACGGCGCGGGCGGAAAAGCTCGGCGTCGAGCGCGACATCAGCGTCGCGAGGCCGGGAAGAGGAAGGAAGCCCTCGAAGAACACCGCCCGGAAAGCGGGCCGGCCCTACGTGCGGACGGCGGAGGAGCTCGCCCCGGAGCCGCCCGGGCTCAGCGCCCGCGAGATCGTCTGGCGGGCGGTGGAGCATCTGTCGGAGCGTGCCTCGGTATTCCGCGAGAGCGACGTGCGCGCGATGGCGCTGAGCCACGCGCCGGGTCGTTACGGGCTGGCGGAGATCGACGCCGCGGTGACGGACCTGCTCGGCGACGGCCACCTGGTGGAGGCCCAGGTTCGGGGCGGGCGCTCGTTCGTGACCGGCGACGCGCTGCGCTCGGAGCGCGAGATTTTGTCCCGCATGCGGGAGGGGAAGGGCGCGGCCCAGGCGCTGGCCTCCGAGGCGCGCGTCACGGAGCGGCTGCAGGAGACCACTCTCACCGCCGGGCAGAAGGAGGCTGTGCGGACGATCGTTCTCTCCGACGACCGCATCGTCGCGGTACAGGGCGCGGCGGGCACCGGCAAGACGACGATGCTGCGCGAGGCGCTGGGGCTGATGGGCGAGCGGCCGGCGATCCTGCTCGCGCCCTCGGCGGCGGCAGCGCGGGTGCTGGCCGAGGAGACCGGCGCCCGCGCGCGGACCCTGCAATGGTTCCTGACGCGTTACGGCGACATCGGCAGTGCGGAGAAGATGCAGAGCGCGCGGCGCGAGCACGACGGCTCGGTGCTGGTGCTCGACGAATCCTCGATGGTGTCGACGGCGCAGATGGAGCTCCTGATGCGGATCGCCGAGCGGCTCCGCATCGCGCGGCTGGTCCTGGTGGGCGTCGACCCGCGCGCCTTGGCGGGAGCGGAGCGGCTCGCGGAACGGGCCGCGGCGCTGGACGCCGACAGCCTCCCCGAGGACGTTCGCCGCACGGTGGCGGTGTGGACCGCGGACGCTGGCCGGGCCGCCGCGGAGGAGGCCCGGCGGGACAATCGGGAACAATCGCAGCACGAGGAGGCAGGCCGTCGCATCGCCGGGTTCCTGCGCGACTGCCGCGAACATATCGACGCCGGGGCCGCTCTCGCCGGAGACGGCGCTTCGACGGACGCGGCGCTGGACGGGTGGCTGGAAAGGGCGGAGACGCTGCGGAGCGACGGGCTCCGGATGCTGGGCGCGGGCGCGGGGGCGAGGCTCGACGATCCGGCCCGCATCCGGCTCGCGGGCGCGGCCGAGGAACGCGACCGGGTGCGCGATGCCGTCGACGCGTTGGAGGAGCGGGCGCTCGGGCTGCGGGCGGCGGGGTTCATGGACTTCCACCGACGCGTCGGGGACGAGGCCCGGGAGGCGGGCCGCGACCCGGCCGACCTGCCGGCTTGGGAACGCCTGCGCGCCCGCGCGGAAGCGCTCCGCGACGAGCCCGGCCTCGCGGCGGCGACGCGGGATGCCGCCCGTTCGGTGCTCGCCCACCATGTCCAGGTCGAAACCGACACCGCCCCCGTCGCGGCCTTCCTCGAAGCGGGCACCCGGCACCTCGACCGGCGCGCCGGGATCGACCGGGAGAACGACCGATCCGCACAATCCGAACCGGACGCCTTGTCGGCCTTGCGGGAGGATTCGGCGGACCTTCGCGAGACCGGCCGCCGCCTGCTGGGACAATCGCCCCCGGATCGGAGTCCGGGGCAGGCCTCGGATCCAAGTCCGGGGCAGGCGGGCGACGCGGCGGAGACGCGGGCGGCCTCCTGCCTCGAACACATGCCGCACCTGCGGGAACGGGTCGAGGGGGTTCTCGACCGGCTGGAGACACAGGAGCTGCGCGACCGGGCCGCGGACTTCCGCGCCGCCGCCGCCTCCGTCGAGGCGCGCGCCCGGGAAGATCAGACCCTACCGCTCCATGCGGAGGGCTACGGCCGCGTCACGGAGATGGCCCAGGCAATCGCCGGGCGGGAAGAGCAGCCGGCATCGGCGCGCCGCGAAGCGGGCGCGTGGCTCGACCGCGACCGCGAGTGGCAGACGCAGCTGGCCACGGCGCGGGAACTCACCGGACAAGAAGGACGGCAGGCCGAACGCCGCGTGGCAGCACAGCTGCCGGCGGTGGCCGAGGCGATCCGCCGCGAGACCCACCGGCTCGCGCGGCTGCCGCCGCTGGAGCGCGGTATCGCCTGGACCGGGGATGCGCCGCTGATCGCGGGCGACCGGATCGCGTTCCGCGCCGAGGGAGAGGTGCGGCAGGCGGTGGTGGACTCCCCGGGCGCATCCGGCGGCCTGCGCGAAAGCGACACGCTGCGGCTCAGGATCGCGGACCCCCGGGAAGGGATGACGCCCGCCGCGGGCCGGCTGGTCGAGATCGGCGCCCGCACGCTCGCCGAGAGCGGCTGCGTCCGCGCCGCGTGGTCGGATGCGGGGCTGCGCGAACTGGAGCTCGCCCGGCAGCGTTCGGTGCCGGCGGGCGCCTGCCGGACGTCCTGCCCGGAGCCCGTGCCCGGAGACCGCATCGCCTGGACCGAAACCGCCGGGCCGCGAGGCGAGGTGCGCACGATCGAGGCCGAGGTCCAGACCCGGACCGACACGGCCGACGGCTACGCGCTCGATCTGCGGGTCGTCCGCGCCAACGGCCCCGGCGCGCCGGAGCCCGGCAGCACGATCGGGCGCACCGTCGGGGCGGTCACCGCGCGCGGCTGCTTCCGCGCCACATGGACCGACGAGGCGCGCCGGGAGCGCATCCTCCGCCTGCCGGAGCGGAAACGGCCGAGCCGGCAACAGGAAGAGAACCGGCAGCAGGGCCAGGATCGCTCCAAGGACCGGGGGTTCAGCATGTGACGGATCGCCGGCAATACCGGACCGCCCCGTGCGGGAGCAGTGCGCCTTTGCCGTCCGGGACGGGCAAGGAGGGTGCTGGAGTGAAGGCAGCTGTGCAGCCCGCCTCCGGTGTCTCCCCTTGAGCGCCACGCGTAAAGAAGGGGCAGCTGCATGCTTTGCCGCATGCGGCAGCGATGCCTTCGACGGTACTCAGCGACGGGAATTTCTCTCGCTTCTGGAGCGCGTAGTTCGCATCGAGCGCGCGGGGGCTGGTGTCAGCGACCATCGAGAGCCTGCGCACCTCGCTGTTCGAGGCGCGACCGGACTTGTCCGTCATCTCGGCGTGACGTGAAGGACCGTGCTCTCTAGGCTGGTGATATACCAGCGGAGTGCGAAGGCGCGTCGTGCTTCATGGTACCGACCGCAAGTATCTCGCACCGAGGCTCGCACAAACTCGATGCGGACCCGTCTGGCCAAGATCCGGAGAGACGAATGACACTCGCCCAGGGCACGTTCGTCCGTCTGAGGCAAGACCCTGCACGAGCCGGCATTCTGCTAGAAGGCGAGAAGCGCGTTGCCGGAAAACTCATGGTGGAGGTGAAACTCGCGGATGGGCAGGTGAGATGGCTTCCGCACTCCGCGCTGGAACCGGTCCCCTCGACCGCCGAGAGCCTGTCCGATCGCTTGGCTGCAGGCCGGTTCGTCGAGCCGGCCTGGCTGCGCCGCACCATCACACGGTTGCGGGTGACCGGGAGGCTCAGCGAGGTGGTCTACAGCATGGAGGCGACGGAGACGGACTTCTACGCCTACCAGTTCAAGCCGGTCATCAAGCTGATGAATTCTCCAACCGACGCGTTGCTGATCGCAGACGAGGTTGGCCTTGGCAAGACGATCGAGGCAGGTCTCGTCTGGACCGAGCTTCGCGCACGGCTCGACTGCGATCGTCTGTTGGTGGCCTGCCCCAAGACCTTGTGCCAGAAGTGGCAGGATGAGTTCGCGAGACGATTCGGCGTCGAGGCGCAGATCGCAAATGCCGCAGAGCTTCTCGCGACGCTGAAGCGGTCGCGCGACACAGGACGCGGGTATGCCCTCATCTGCGGCATGCAGGGACTTCGTCCACCCCGCGGATGGGACAATGACGAAACGGAGGCTTTCGGTGGGCGCGGCTTGGCCCGTCGCGAGCTCGCGCGGTTTCTCGACGAAGCGAGTGACGGGGAACCTCTCGTCGACCTTCTGGTGGTCGACGAAGCTCATCACATGCGCAATCCCGAGACGCTGTTGAACCGTTTGGGCCGCTTGGCCAACTCCGTCGCGAGCCACCGCCTGTTTCTGTCGGCGACGCCGATCCATCTTCGCAACCGTGACCTCCATTCCCTTCTGGCGATGGTCGATCCCGATACTTTCGAGTTCGAGACCACCTTGAACGATCTGATCGAGACTAACGCGCCGATCATCGCTGCTCGTGACCTGTTGATGAGTGCCGACGGCTCCGTTGCCAAGATCCTGGAGCGTTTGGATGAAGCTCAGAGCTTCGAGGTTCTGAACGAGAGCAGGGCGTTGATTCAACTCCGGACCGAGTTGAGCAGGACCAATCTCGATCGTTCCAAGCGCTCCGAACTCGCGGCGCGTCTGGAGCGGGTCAATCAGCTCGCCAACTATGTGACGAGAACCCGCCGTCGTGACGTCCAGGAGTTTCGGGTTATCCGTGAGCCCAAGGTACCTGTTCTTGAGATGTGCGCAGAAGAACAGCTCTTCTACGACGAGATTTCCGAGGTTGTCCGAGACTACGCCTGGAACCGCGACGCGAACGAACTCTTCCTGCTGTCTACGCCGCAACGTCTCTTGACGTCGAGTCTGGCTGCGGCTTCCGCCTACTGGTCCGGCTTGGTGGGTACGGCCAAGGACGAAGAAATCGAAGAGTCGGACCTGGACCTGCATGAGCGATTGCTCGACGAGCGGCCTCTCCTCGCACGAATAGCGGAACACGCGCGCAACCTCGAAATGACCGCCCGACTGGTCGAGGTCGACGCCAAGTATCGACTCTTGATCAGCGAAATGCGGCAACTCTGGCAGTCCGAACCCGATGCCAAGATCATCGTGTTCTCGAGCTTCAAGCCGACCTTGCACTACCTTAACGATCGGATGCTCCAGGACGGCATCGAAGTCGAATTGTTGCACGGCAGCGTGAAGCGACCGCGTGGAGAAATTCTGTCCCGCTTCGAAAGCGACGCCGGTGTCCGCGTTCTGTTGTCCTCCGAAATAGGGAGCGAGGGCGTGGACCTCCAGTTCAGCTCCATCGTGGTGAACTATGATCTGCCGTGGAACCCGATGCGTCTCGAGCAGCGTATCGGCCGCGTCGACCGGTTGGGACAGGCAAAGGAGAAGGTGACGATCCTTAACCTGATCTACGACAACACCATCGACAAGCGGGTTTACGAACGGCTGTACGAACGCCTTCAGATCGGACAACGCGCATTGGGGGAGATGGAAGCCGTTCTTGGCGAGCCGATCCGTGAAATGACCCTGAAGCTGCTGGACCCGACGCTGACAAACCAGCAGAAAGAAGAGGCGATCGACCAGACGGCTCAGGTGCTGGAGAATCGGCGGAAGCTGGAGGATCAGCTTGAGGCCGAGGCCGGATCGCTCGTACGACACGGTGACTACATCATAGAGCGCATCACAGAGAGTCGTGACCGGCATCGCTGGCTCAGTGGCGAGGATATCCTGATCTATGTGCGTGACCGGGTGCTGCAGGACTTCCCAGGCAGCGTCATCGAAACGAGTCCGGTCGGATCGGACACCTATCGCATCGAACTCTCTTCCGACGGTATCGCGGCATTTCAGGGCTATCTCGTCCGGCATGGCCTCAAGGGCCGGACGCGTCTTCCGAATTGTGGCGCGCAGCAGCGATTTCGGTTTACCTCGTCGGTCGTCCAGAAGGCCCGCGGCGTGGAATGCATTTCACAGTTGCACCCTCTTGTCCGCTTCGCCGCCGAACGCGATCAAAGAGACGACACTGTCCGAAACGCGCAGGCCGTGGCGGCGAGCTTGGGTATGGACGCGCTGCCCGCAGAGTGCGTTCCGGGGCTCTATGTACTCGCGGCTCGTCGTTGGTCGAGCGGAAGTACGACGGTCGGGACCATGGCAGACGTTCGGATAGGGTACGCAGGCGCCGAAGCGCTGTCCGGACAACAGATCGACAGTGGCTTGGTCGAACACATGATTGCCGCCGCCGCGGAGAAGGGGAGACCGACACTGAACGCGTCCAAGATCCAGGGATTGGCGGAGGCGGCGCGAACATTTCAGCATGTAGTGCAAGTCGAGTTGGATCGGCAGTTCGGCGATTTCGTGGACCGAGCGACGGCGGAAGTGGAAGATCGCGTCGCGATCCGACAGAGGGCGCTGGTTCGGCATTTCGAGAATAAGATCGGTGCCCTCCAGGAACAGCAAAAGAAGTTGGAGGAGCGGGCTGCGTTCGACGAGATGTTCGGCGAAACACGCAGAGCCACCAACTTGAAGAACCTTGCCGCCGCCCAAGGGGCGAGAATCGAGAAATTGCGTCGAACCTGGCGACTTCGAGAAACCGAATTCGAGGCTCAGCGTACAATAGTACCCGAGGAGTCCGACATTTGCTGTCTGCTCCTGCAGGTGGAGGGATAATCGTGAAGGAGAGTAAGGAGTATGGGGCGGAATCGATCAAAGGGTTCATCTGGCAACTCGAAACCTGAAACCACACTCTCTCGTCCTCGGCTTTCCTCGGACCAACTGCATCACCTGCGTGACGCATTGGAGAAGCGGGCTCTGCGGACGGTTTCCGAGGAACGCGGAGAAGTACTCCCGCCTTGGCGCCGAATACCGAAGGCGTCGATCTCGCCGAAGCTGCGGAACGCGGAAGTCAAGCCCCGACGACGGGATCGGAGGACGACTTCGCCTCATCCGGAACCAGCGAATAACCCGGCATCCGAGGGCCCCGTGAGACCCCGGGCAGCGGCATTCGAGTATTGGGATTTCCCCGGCGAGGCCGCAGTTCGTGAGCCGCCACCCGTTTCAGTTTCGGATACCGATAGATCGCATTTCCGTGCTCTGCTTGAAGCTGGGACGGATGGGCCAAGTGTCGGCGGCGACGATTTGTTCGTCTATCTTGGCCTCGACTTCGGTACCAGTTCGACCAAGACGATCGTTCGCTTGCCGTTCGAGGCGGGCGAGCCGACCATCGCTATTCCCGCCCCTGCTTCCTGCCGAAGCGGCGAAGATCCCTATCTGTGGCAGACCGTGCTATGGCTGCGGGCAGGAGGCACTTTCTGCCCATGGCCGGAACCGGGAGCTACCGCGCTGCATTCTCTGAAGCAAGGGCTGATTCAGGGACGGAGCGACACGGCTATATTCGATGGGAAGCTCGCCGCCTCTGTGAGTCGCGCCCAGGCGGGGGTGGCTTATCTCGCGTTCGTTATTCGTCACGCGAAGGGTTGGCTCGCGCACAACAGACCGGACCTGTTCCGCGGACGCGAGCCAATCTGGCTCGTGAACCTCGGAATGCCGACGGCAAGCTACGACGACCGTCAGCTCGTCAGGCCCTACAGGCGAGTCGGCGCAGCCGCATTGCTGCTTTCCAAGATCGACGCTCAGGTCACGGTCGAAGCGACTTGTATGTCGCTCAACCATCCTGACGTCATAAGGGCGGGAGCATCGGAGGAGGCCGACGAAGCGTTGGCCGTCACCGTGTTGCCGGAGGCGGCCGCGGAAATGACGGGTTTCGCCAAATCGACCCGACGTGCTCCGGGCCTTTACCTGCTGGCCGATGTCGGCGCGATGACTCTCGATGCTTGCATGTTTCGACTGACCAGTAATGGTACTTCAGGCGATCTCTACGAGTTCATGGCGGCCCAGGTTCGGCCATTGGGCGTCGACTCGTACCACTGGTTTCTGACGGAAGGAAAGACAGAGTCCGGCTTCGTCGGCCAATGTGATCGAATGCTTCGTGAGATCGTGTGGCATACAAGAAAGCGCCGTTGTCCAGAAGCCGAAACCTGGATCCGCGGAAACGACGTGCCCGTGTTCCTGGCCGGAGGCGGAGCGGCCAATCGCTTGCATCAAAATGTCGTCGAATCTCTCGGACCGTGGCTAAGGCAACACGTTGGCAACCAGGGAGTCCGCGTGCTCGAATTGCCGGTCCCAGGGACGATCGAACTTCCTGAGCTACTGAACGACTTCGGTCGAATGGCCGTCGCATGGGGCTTGAGTTATCCGCCTACCGAAATCGGTCGGATCAGACCGATGCGCGACATTGAGGATGCCCCTCCCCCGCCAGTCCGCGATCTGAGTAACCGGTATATATCCAAGGACCAAGTCTGACACCGAAACGGTAGGGCAGTTGGCCACGAAAAAAACACCGCTCGCTTGCCGCGTTCGAAGCGGTCCATTTTCTACTATCCAAATGTGGCCACTCCCATCTTGGTGGACGTGCTCAATCTTGGAGACACCGAACACGATCCGCCCCCATCCCATATTTCGGTTCCGGGGTGATGCGCCGCAGATCGCGGGCGACCGCATCGCCTGGACCGAGGCCGCAGGGCCGCGGGGCGAGGTGCGAACCATCGAGGCCGAGGTCCGGACCCGGACCGAAACCTCGAACGGTCACCGCGCGCGAACGCTTCCGCGCCCCAAAGAAGGACGAAGCGCGCCGGGAACGCATCTCCCGCCTCGGACCCCGATCCGGGGTCCGCCCGCCGCAGCAGGAACGGGAGAAGAGCCAGCAACAGGAACAGGACCGCTCCCAGGATCGGGGGTTCAGCATGTGACGGATCGACAGCGAATCCGGACCGCTTGGTGCGGACGCGCTCAACCGGACGGCGGCCTCTTCGCCATCCACGCCCGGAACCGCCGTTCGACCTCAGCGCCGTGCTCCTCGCCGAAGACCTCGATCAACAGCGGCAGGATCTCGCCCTCCCGGCCCTGCCGGACCATGTTGCCGAGCGTCTCGCCGAGCACCAGCTCGACCGACTGCCGCAGCCACGCGATCGCACCCTGGCCGCGCCCCGCCTCCGCCACCATGCCGTCCGCCAGCCGCTCCACCCGCTCGGCCAGAAGGCGCTGCTCGTCCTCCGACAGCACCAGCGCCGGCGCCTTCGGCGCGGGATCGACGGTCAGCGCGGCCTCGATCATGTATTCCCTGATCGTCTGGCCGCGCCCGGAGGCGATCTCGCGGATCCGTTCCCACTCCACTTCCCGGCACGAGACGGGGAGCCGCGCCGGCATCACCCGTCTCGCCCGAGCGCGCGGTGCAGGACCGCCAGCGCCCCGAACAGCGACACCCCGGTTCCCGGAAGCGCCTCGTGCAGCGCCCGGCGCACCCGGTCGAGCTCCGCCACCCGGTCGTACAGCAGCCGCTGCTCCTCCGCCGACAGCGCGAGCCGGGGTTTGGCTTCCGCATCGCCCCGCAGCGCGCAGGCCACCACGAAGCGCGAGACCGGCATGCCCGCGGCCTGGGCGCGCTCGCGAATCCGTGCCCGCTCCAGCGGGGTGCAGTTGAGCGCCCGGCGCAGCACCACCATCAGGGACGCGGTGCCGGGCCGCCCTCGGGATCGCCGCTCGCGGAGACCGCCCGCCAGCGCCCCGCTGCGCCCGCGTCGCTCAGCCGGTCGAGCTCGGTCTCGCGGTCGAGCCACGCATCGACCGCATCGCCCATCGCCCGCCAGCGCTCCTCGAGCCCCATGTCCGCCATGCGCGCCTCCTCCAGCCTCGACAGCAGCAGCAGCTCGCGCACCGCGCGGCGCAACACGGGCGCAGGCAGCGGATCGGGCTGCGTCGCGCGGCGCACCACGTAGCGCGAGACCTCCATCCCGGCTTCCGCCGCGAGCTCGCGGATCCGCGCCCACTCGCTGGCGGTGGCCATCACCGCGTGCTGGGTGCGCCGCCCCTCCGGCGCCCGGCTCACCGGCCCGTCCCCGGCGCACCGCTGGAGGGAGAGCCATCTTTGCCAGATACTCCTGTAGCAAACCTGATATTCTGTATCCGTCGTATGCCTCCAACCATGCTCAACAGAGTCATGCACCAATCCCCCAGATATCAACATCTATCGACGTCACATCATCTATAGGGGCATACTCAGGAACAGACTCACAAGGGTTTACTTCCCCGAATGCAACAAACCTCTCCAGAACGGTTTTCGGTATGCCCAACAGAAAATCGCCCACGCCTCTTCCCATCGCCCCTAAAGTACTATAATATAAGACGAAATCGGAGAGAGAACGACCCCTATCCCATATAGGCACACCGACAGTGCCTTCTAAGGTTTCCTACACCCCAGCCGCGCGGTACGGTGGACGGAGACCGGGGGCGCGTCAAGCGATCCGTTGCCGCGATCCTCGCTCCGCGAACCGCCGGTTCGTATTCAGGCGGCCGTCAGCGGCGTGATGCCGGACAGATCGACGGTGTCCCGGGCTCGGGCCAGATCGTGCGCGCGCTGCAGGTCGATCCAGAACTCGGCGGTGGTGCCGAAAAACTTCGAGAGGCGCATCGCGGTATCGACGCTCAACGCGGTCTCGCCCTTCACCAGCCGCTCGATCCGCGTCCGGGGGACATCCAGGCGCTTCGCCAGCGCGAGCGCGCTCATGCCGAGCGGCGCAAGATAGAGTTCCGCGAGGACCTCGCCCGGGTGAGAGGGATTCGTCAGCAGCGTCATATCTGGCTCCATCAATGGTAGTCCACGATCTCGACGTTGGCCGGTCCCCGATCGGTCCACACGAAGCAGATGCGCCACTGGTCGTTGATGCGGATCGAGTGCTGGCCGGCGCGGTCGCCCCTGAGTTCCTCAAGGCGGTTTCCCGGCGGAAACCTGAGGTCGCCGAGAACCGCGGCGGCGTTCATCGCCGACAGCATGGCGCGTGTCCGCTTCACCAGGTGCGTCGGGAAGCCCTTGCCGTAGCGGTCCCGGACCGCGTCGGCCGCGAGCCTGCCCCTGGTGCTCACGATCATGGTTGCATGTATCATAGTCCGATACATGCGGGCAAGGCACGCGGGGTTGCGCGGACCCGGTCCGTTGCCGTACCTCGGCCGACCGTCTATCAGTCTCGCCATGACCGATACCGACCGAATCATCGTCGTCGGCGCCGGGCCGGTGGGCATGGTCACCGCGCTCGCGCTCGCCAGGGAGGGCGTGCCGGTCACCGTGCTCGACCGGCTGGCCGATATCCCGACCGACCACCGCGCCTCGACGCTGCACCCGTCCACGCTCGCCATGCTGGAGCCGCTCGGCATGACGGGAGAGGCGCTGGAGCGCGGGCTGCACTCGCCGCACTTCCAGTTCCGCGACCGCGCGACGGGGGAGATCGTGGCCGAGTTCGACTACGCGCTGCTCGCCGGCGAGACCCCGTTCCCTTTCGCCCTCCAGCTGGAGCAGCACAAGACGATCGGGATCGCCGAAGAGCGAGCCCGCGCGTTCGACTGTTTCGAGCTCCGGCGCGAGCACGAGGTCGTCGACATGCGCCAGACAGCGGACGCGGTCGAGGTGGACGCCCGTCTGCCCGACGGAACCGTCGAGCGCCTTGCCGGGCGCTACCTGATCGGCTGCGACGGCGGGCGCAGCGTCGTGCGCAAGGCGGCCGGGATCGACTTCCCCGGCTTCACCTGGGAGGAGCGGTTCATCATCGTCTCTACCCGATTCGATTTCGGCGCGGCGGACGGGTTCCGCTACCGCAACTACATCGCCCATCCCGAGCAGTGGTCCGCGATCATCAAGGTGCCGGGCGAGGACGGCGGCGGCGTCTGGCGCGCGCTCTTCCCCGCCTTCACCGCCCGGCCGGACGAGGAGGTGCTGGCCGACGAGTGGATCCAGGCGCGCTTCGCCGAATGCCTGCCCTACGACCCGCCCTACGAGATCGAGCACCGTAACCTCTATGCCATCCACCAGCGGGTCGCGGCGTCGTTCCGGCGCGGCCGCGCGATGCTCGCGGGCGACGCCGCGCACGTGAACAACCCGGTCGGCGGGATGGGGATGAACAGCGGCATCCATGACGGGCTCAACCTAGCCGCGAAACTTGCCGCGATCTGGCGCGGCGAGGGCGACGAGGACCTGCTCGGCCTGTACGATCGCCAGCGCCGCCCGATGGCGGAGAAATACGTCCAGGCGCAGTCGATCCGGAACAAGGAGATGCTGAGCGAGCGCGACCCGGAAATCCGCCGGCAAAGGTTCGACGAGTTGCGCCGCACCGCCGACGACCCCGACGCCGCGCGCGCCTATCTCAGGCGGTCCTCGCTGATCGCCATGGTGGAGGAAGCCGACGCTATCTCTTGATGGGGAAGACACGATGAGCGACGACATACGACCGCCCTTCCGCGCCGACCATGTCGGCAGCCTGCTGCGCCCCGCGAGCGTCGCCGAGGCGCGCCGCAAATGCCTCGACGAGAAGACGATGCCGGCCGACGAGCTGCGCGACATCGAGGACGCGGCGATCGCGGATGCGATCCGCATGCAGGAAGAGGTCGGCCTCAAGGTCGTGACCGACGGCGAGTACCGCCGCCTGTTCTGGCATTACGACTTCATGGGGATGCTGACCGGCTTCGAGTTCGAACGCCGCGCGGAGGGCGTGCAGTTCGCCGGGGCGCGGATCCCGCCGCTCTACCCGACGATCGTGGGAAAGCTCGACTTCCCGGACGACCACCCGATGCTCGATCATTTCCGGTACGTCGCCGCGAACGCCCGGGTCATGCCGAAAATCTCGATTCCGGGCCCCAGCTGCTGTCACTTCCGGACGGCGCCGGACGACATCCGCGTGCCGGAATATGCCGATGTCGACATTCTGTTCGCCGACATCGCGTCGACATATCGGAAGGCGATGTCGGCATTTTACGACGCCGGATGCCGATACATCCAGCTGGACGACATTTTCTTTGCCTATCTCTGCGATCCCAAGCATCGCGCGGAGAAGGAGGAGGCAGGGCTCGACCCGGACTGGCTGATCGACCGCTACGCCTGGATGATGAACGAGGCGATCAAGGACCGCCCGGACGACATGACGGTCGCCATGCATCTCTGCCGCGGCAACTTCCAGTCGACATACGCGGCAGAAGGCGCCTACGACCCGGCGGCGGACGCGGTGTTCAACAAGACCGGTGTCGACATCTTCTTCATGGAGTACGACACCGAGCGCGCCGGCGGGCTGGAGCCGCTCGGCCTGCTCGCCAGGGGGAATCAGCGCGTCCTGCCGGGCTTCATCACCACCAAGACGCCCGAGCTCGAAAGCGTCGACGACCTGAAGCGCAAGTTCGACGAGGCCTCGCGATATGCCGATATCGACCAGCTCGGCATCGCGCCGCAATGCGGCTTCGCCTCGACCGAGCACGGCAACAAGATCGGCTACGACGACCAGCGGCGGAAGCTCGACCTCGTGGTGACGCTGGCCGAGGAGATCTGGGGCGGGGCGTAGGCCGCATCCGGTATCGCAAGTCCGAACGATCGAAGATCGCGGGGACTCGCTAGGACCGGAAAATACTCTAACATGGGCCGGGATCGAAAGCGCCTGGCGGAACTTCCGGCGGGCGGACTTGCCGTAAGCGCCTGAGAACCGGATACCGGCAGGGTGCGTGGCGCGGCATCGATCGACAACGAACAGGACAGGGGGAGACCGGCATCATGAAGTGGATTACCAAACTCACGCGGCGGTCCGCGGTGACATGCGCGGCGCTCGCCGTCGCATCCTTCGCGACGCTCGCCGGCGCGCAGGCGGCGGACAAGGTGAAGGTCGGAGTCTTCCCGGTCACGTCGGGGTTGCCGTATTTCGTCGCGCTCGAGCGCGGCTACTTCAAGGACGCCGGCATCGACGCCGAAATGGTGCGCCTCATCGGCGGCCCGGCGCTCGTCTCGGCGATGATTACCAACTCCATCGACGTCGCCGCCAATCTGGTGACCATCGAAGGTATGAACGCAAACCTCAAGAAGCCGGGGCTGGTCAACTACGTCTCCATCAACAGCCAGAACAAGAAGTACAAGATGGAGACCATCGTCGTTCGCAAGGGCTTCAAGGCGAAGAAGATCGGCGACCTCAAGGGCGCGAAGATCATGTCCGCGCCCGGGCCGGCGAACATGGTGATGGCGCGGGCCGTGCTGGCGGCCAACGGCCTCAAGAAGGGCGACTACCAGCTCGACCAGCTGGCGATGCCGCAGCACGTCACGGCGATGAAGGCGGGCACCTACGATGCGGGTTACACGCTCGAGCCCGCGGTGACGATCATGGAGAACCAGGGCTCCGCCAAGGCCCTCGAGGCCGGCGTGATCGCGACCTATATCCTCGGGGACGACGACGCGGAAGCCTGGGTGGCCGGCACCGCGCTGACCGGAGAGTTTCTCAACAAGCGCCCCGACGTCGCCAAGCGGTTCACCCAGGCCTGGGCACGCGCGCTGGCGGACATCGGAAAGGACCCCTCGGTGCGCAAACACCTGGTGAAGAACACCTTCACGCCGGAGGCCATCGCGCCCACGGTGCCCCTGGTGAACTTCACGATGGTCAAGGACATGTCGGCGCAGGACAAGGCGGAGTTCCAGCAGTTCATCGACTTCGTCGTCGACAACAAGGTGATCTCCGGCAAGATCGACGTGACCGAGTACATGAAGGTTTTCTAACCGGCCGCGGGATTTGAACGTTCCGGCTATGGCCGCCGGCGACACGGAACGCATGGCCGAAGGCGCATCCGCGAAACCCGTTTCCACGGGCGCGCCTTCGCCGGCGACCGGCGAGGCGCATATCACGATCCGGGGCCTGTCGAAGGCGTTTGGCGAGGCGGCGATCTATGACGGCTTCGACCTCGACATCCCGCGCGGCCGTTTCGTGTCGGTGTTCGGCCCCAACGGCTGCGGCAAGTCGACCCTCATCAATCTTGTCGCGGGACTTCTGGAACCCGACGCGGGCACGATCCGGTTCGGCGGCAAGCGGCTGCGCGACACCAATTTCGGCTACGTCTTCCAGAACTACCGGGAAGCCCTGTTTCCGTGGATGCGGTCGATCGACAATATCCGTTACCCCTTGAAATTCAGGAACATCCCGCGCTCTGAACGAAGCGAGCGCGTGGAACGGCTGGTCGACCGCCTCGGCGTAACGCTCGACCTCGCCAAGTACCCCTACCAGTTGTCGGGCGGCCAGCAGCAGCTCGTTTCGATCATGCGCTCGCTGGTGATCGAGCCCGAGGTGCTGTTCCTCGACGAACCGTTCTCGGCGCTCGACTACGAGATGACGCTGTTCATGCGCGATCAGCTCCAGGCGCTGTTCATGGACACGCGGACGACGATGGTATTCGTCTCCCACGACCTCGAGGAAGCGGTCTATCTCGCCGACGACGTGATGCTGCTGTCGCGCGGACCCGCCGAGATCGCCGATTACGTCACTGTCGGCATTCCGCGACCGCGCACCGCCGCCACCATTTCGCAGGGCGAGTTCGTAAGCGTAAAGGCGCACTGCCTCGACGTATTCCAGCGAACGGTGCGCGACGCTTGAGATACTTGATGGACAGGTTCGGGCCGTTCACCCCATTGATCGGCGTGGTGGGGCTCCTCGTCATCTGGCAGTTCGCCTTTTGGGTGGAGGTCGTCGACCGTGTGCTCCTGCCGTCGCCGGGCGCCATGTTCGCCGCCGTCTGGCACGGCATGACGGGCGGGCAGCTCCTGATCGACTTTTTCAGGACGATCGAGCGGACGTCGCTCTCGATCCTCTACGCCGGGATCATCGGAATACCGCTCGGCATCGCTCTCGGGTCGTCGGTTCCGGTCTACCGGTCGGTCGAGTTCGTGGTCGACTTCTTTCGCTCGACGCCCGCGAGCGCCGTATTCCCGCTGTTCCTCGCGATCTCGGGCCCGGGCGACGCGACCAAGATCCAGGTCGCGACATTCGGCGCGTCGCTGGTGATCCTGTTTAACGTCGCCTATGGCGTGATGAACGCGCGCAAGACCCGCCTCCAGGCAGCCCAGGTCATGGGGGCGTCCAGGTTGCGCGTCCTCACCGACGTGATGCTGTTCGAGTCCCTGCCGCAGACCTTCGTGGGCTTGAGGAACGGCGTCTCGCTCGCGCTGATCATCGTCATCGTCGCCGAGATGTTCATCGGCTCGATCGACGGGCTGGGACACAACGTCCTCGACAACCAGATGCTTTTCGAGATGCCGCGGATGTATGCCGCCATCTTCGTCGCGGGCGCGCTCGGCTACGGATTCAACCTGTTGTTCCTCCTGATCGAGCGGCGCTACGTCCACTGGTCGGGGCGTTGAGGGCGCGCGCCGCGGATCAGTGGTAGAACAGCCGCGGCAGGAAGAGCGACAGCGACGGGATCCCGACGAGCAGCGCGAGGCGCACGATGTCGGCGCACCAGAAGGGCGTCACGCCCTTGAACACGGTGCTCGTCTTGACGTCCTTCAAGACGCCCGAGAGCACGAAGACGTTGAGCCCGACCGGCGGGGTGATCAGGCTGATCTCGGTCACCACCACGGCGATGATGCCGAACCAGACCAGGATCGCCTCCTCGCCGAGCCCGGCATAGCCGAGCCCCTGCACCACGGGGAAGAAGATCGGGATGGTGAGCAGCAGCATCGACAGGCTCTCGAACACGCAGCCCAGCACGAGATAGATCGCGAGGATGATGACGATCACCATCAGAGGCGACAGCTCGTAGCCGGTGACCAGCGAGAGCAGCCCGGCCGGCAGCCCGCCCCGGTTGACGAAGTTGGAGAAGATCAGCGCCCCGATCAGGACGATGAACAGCATCGCCGTCGTGCGCGCCGAATCGGTCAGCACCTCCAGCAGCGAGCGCCAGGTCAGCGCGCCGCGCGCGAGCGCGATCAGGAACGCCCCGCCGGCCCCGATCCCGGCGGCCTCGGTTGGGGTGAACAGCCCGCCGTAGATCCCGCCCATCACCAGGACGAAGAGGATCAGCGTCCCCCACACGCCCCTGAGCGCCGCGAACCGCGCCGGCCACGACATCCGCTCGGCCCGCGGCCCGTCCTCCGGGCGCCGCCAGACCACCCACTGCACGGCCGCGAGATAGAGGACGATCCCGAACAGACCGGGGATGAAGCCGGCCGCGAACAGCTCGCGGATGCTGGTCTCGGTCATCAGCCCGTAGATCACCAGGATGACGCTCGGCGGGATCAGGATGCCGAGGGTGCCGCCGGCGGCGATCGAGGCGGAGGCGAGGCTGTCGGAATAGCCGTAGCGGCGCATGGGCGGCATGGCGACCTTGGACATCGTCGCCGCGGTGGCGAGGCTGGAGCCGCAGATCGCCGAGAACCCGCCGCAGGCGACGATGGTGGCCATCGAGAGCCCGCCGCGCCGGTGGCCGAGAAAGGCGTGGCTTGCGCCGTAGAGCTCGCCCGACAGCCCCGCCCGCGACACCAGGTTGCCCATCAGGATGAACAGCGGCACCACCGACAGCCCGTAGGACAGCGCGGTCTCGGAGACCAGCGTGCCGACCATCGAGAGCGAGGGCTGCCAGCCCGACAGATAGCCGAAGCCGACGAAGCCCACGATCCCCATCGCGAACGCGATCGGCAACCGCAGGAACACCAGCGCGAGCAGCACGACGAAGCCGATCAGGACGATATCCATCGGACCCGGAGCGTCGTCCCGTCAGACGGAGCTCTGATCGTCGCCGCCGGCGGGCGCCGGACCCGACCCGCCGGCGTAGCGGACGACGTTGACGGCGAACGCGACGGCGCCGCAGGCGCTCAACACGGCGATGAAATAGGTGATCGGGGCAAGCTGGATCTCGAGGAACTCGGTCGCGTCGCCGTACTCGGCCTCCCGGCTGCCGATGATCCAGACCCGCCACGAAACGAATCCGAGCGCCGCCGTCATGATCGCGTTCAGGATCGCCTGACGCAGCGGGACCAGCCGGTCCGGGAACCAGATGTCGAGCAGGTCGACGGACACGTGCTCCTCGCGGAGGCAGACCGACGGCAGGATGGCGAAGACGAGGACGCCCAGCATGAGCTGGGTCAGTTCGGTCGCCCCGTCGAGCGGGGCGCCCAGCAGTTCGCGCCCGATGACGTCGACGCAGGTCATCGCCATCAGGACGAACAGCACCAGCGAGGACGCCCCTTCCGGGACGGCGGTCAGCCAGCCGCCGAGGCGCCGCCCGGAAGGGGCGGTCCCGTCAGCGGGATCGGTCCCGCTCACTTGGCCTTGTCGTAGGCGCGGGCGGTCTTGCGCAGCTCGGCGAGCGCGGCCCGGGCGTCGTAGCCGCCCTTGCTCGCCCGCTCGATCCAGGCCTCCTCGACCGGCTTCATCAGGCCGAGGAACGCCTTCTTCATGGCGGGCGTGGCGGTCTGGATCGTGGTTCCCGCCTCCTTCGCCGAAGCGAGACCGGCCTTGTCGCCCGCGTCCCACACCGTGCCGGCGAACTGCGACAGCTTGGCGCCGGAGACGCTCATCACCGCCTTGCGGTCGGCGTCGGAGAGCTTCTTGAGCGTGCCGGGGTTGATGAGCAGCGCGAAGCTCCCGTAGTAGAGCCCGCCCGGCATGATCATCACGTGCGGGACCACCTCCTTGAGGCGGAAGGTCTTCTGCGTCTCCATCGGCATGAAGATGCCGTCGGCGACGCCGGACGAGAGCGCCTCGTAGACCTTGGGCGCGGGCAGCTTCACCGCGGTGACGCCGAGCGCCTTGCCGACCAGGCTGCCGACCCCGCCGGGCACGCGAATCTTCATGCCCTTGAGGTCGGAAAGCGCCTTGAGCGGCTTCTTGGTCTGGATCACCGCCGGCCCGTGCGACATCAGCCCGAGCAGGACCGTGCCGCGATGCTCGTTCGCCTTGTTCAGGTACTTCTCGTGCACCTTCCAGTAGGCGACTCCCGCCGCCTCGGCGCTGGTGCCGAGATCGGGCATCTCGACGACCTGGGTCGCGACGTAGCGGGTGTTGTAGCCGTGGAAGATCCAGCCGGCGTCGGCGATGCCGTCCCGCACCACGCCGAACTGCTTGAGCGGCGAGGCGAGCTTGTACTCGATCTTGGTCTTCACGCGCCCCTGGGTGGCCTCGGTGACCCATTTGCCCCAGGTCGGCCACACGGTGGCGTTGAGGAAGTGGGTGGGCGGCGCCCAACTCGAGATCCTGAGGACCGTCTCGGCGCCCGCGGGGGCAGCGGCGAGGGTCGCTGCGGCGAGGCAGCCGAGCGGCAGAAGAACGATGCGTTTCAACATGGTCGTCTCCCTTTCGATGGCCGCGAGCCTATCACGCCGCAAGCGCGCCCGGAAACCGGAACGGTGCCGTCACGCCGCGCTGGCGAACCCGTCCAGGACCTCCTTTTCGTAGGCGAGCAGCTTGCGGACGCTGTCCCTTCCCTGCATGCGCGCGAAATGGGCGGCGGTGGCGGGAAAACCGGACAGGTCGAAGTCGAACTGGGTCGCGCGGCGGCAGCACCAGAAGAAATGCGCATCGGGCGTGGCGAAGCGGTCGAAGAAGTACTCGCGGCCCTCCAGCATGCCCTCGGCGATGCCGAACGCCTCGGCGAGGTACTCCCTGGCATGGCCGACCACGTTCTCGTCCGCGCCCGGCACGTCGCACACCCGGGGCGGCGCGTTGATGCGGCTGAGATAGGGATGGATGCCCGACGAGCACCAGGAATGCAGCGAGATCGCCTTCAGCTCCTCCCACGGGTCGTCCGGCAGCAGACCGGCGTCGGGGAAGGCGCGCGCGATCCAGAGCTGGATCGCCGTGCTCTCGGTCATCGTCTCGCCGTCGACCGCCAGGAGCGGCACCTTGTGCTTCGGGTTGATCGCCATGAACTCCGCCGACATGTGCTGCTGCTGGCGGAAATTGAGCGGCCTGACCTCGAACTCCGCCCCCGCCTCGGTCAGCGTGATGTAAGGCGCGAGCGCGCAGGTGAAGGGTGCGTAGTAGAGGGCGATATGCATGGCGGTCTCCTGGTTGGCGTTTCGGTCTTGGCGGGAGCCTACCCCGTATCTCTCGCTCCGGTCATGGCCCGCATGTCGGGCTTCCCCCCCCCCGTCATGGTCGGCGCAGGCCGACCATCCACGTTTTCTTTTATGGTCGCTTTGCCGTCCCGACCGCCGAGAAAACTCGTGGATGGTCGGCCTGCGCCGACCATGACGGGGGAGCGTGAGCCCATGCGCCACCCCTCAAACCCGCCCCAGCGCTCTGAGCACCGTCTCCGGCGTGATGGGATGCTCCGTCACCCGCGCGCCGAAGGGCGTCAGCGCGTCGTTGATCGCGTTCATCACCGCCGACGGCGCGCCGCCGACGCCGGATTCGCCGACCCCCTTGGCGCCGAGCTCGGATTCGGCGGTCGGCGTCTGGACGTGGGCCACGTCGATATCCGGCATTTCGAGCGCCATCGGCGTCAGGTAGTCGACCATCGTGCCGTTCATCAGCTGGGCGTTCTCGTCGTAGATGCAGTGCTCGTAGAGCCCGCCGCCGATGCCCTGGATGGCGCCGCCGCGCACCTGCTCGTCGGCCAGCATGGGGTTGACGACCCGCCCGCAATCCTCGACCACCCAATGGTTCAGCAGCCGCACCATGCCGGTCTCGACGTCGACCTCGACGTGGGATGCGTGCGCGCCGTTGGTGAAGATGTAGATCCTGTCGCGCAGCCGGAAATGCCGGGTCTGGGTCAGTTCGGGCTGGATGTCGTTGGGCAGCTCGCCGACCTGGAAATGGCCGATCCGCCCGATCTCGGCGAGGGGGATGCGGGCCGTCTCGCCGCCGGAATCGACGACGTTGCCGCCCGCCACGTCGAGCCGGTCGGGCGCGGTCTGCAGCAGCGCGCCGGCGAGCCTCAGGATTTCCTCGCGCAGCGCGCGCCCGGCGAGCCATGTCGCCTCGCCGCCGATCGCCGTCGCCCGGCTGGCATAGGTGCCGCCTCCGTAGGGCACCGCGTCGGTGTCGCCCGAGATCACCCGGACGCTGTCCAGGGGAACGCCCACCGCGGTCGCCGCGATCTGGCGGACGACGGCATCCGCCCCCTGCCCCTGCTCGGTGACACCGACCGCGCAGAGCACGCCGCCGCCGGGCTCCAGGCTCATCGTGCAGGCGTCCTGCGAGGCGATCGGCGCCTTGCCGGCGCCGTAATAGCCTTCCGGCCCGGGCGCGGTCCCCTTGATGAACGAGCAGACGCCGATGCCGCGGAAAATGCCGTCCTCGCGCAGCCGCGCCTGCTCGGCGCGCAAACGGTCGTATTCGATCCGCTCGACCAGCCGTTCGAGGCAGGCCTGGTGCGACAGATCCTGCACGTGCACGCCGGATGCCGTCTTGCGCGGGTAGCTGTCGTCCTCCATGACGTTGCGGCGGCGCAGCTCGACCGGGTCCATGCCGATCGTCGCGGCCGCGAGGTCGAGCAGCGCCTCGCTCGCCGAAATGCCTATGGGGTGGCCGACTCCGCGATATTGCGATGTCGGCACGCCGTTCAGGTAGACAATTCGCGCGACCGCCCGGTAGTTCGGGTGCTTGTAGGGCCCGCCCGCGATGTTGAGGATCTGGTTGGCCTCGAACACGCTGGTCCGCGGATATTGCGAGTAGGCGCCGACTCCCGACAGGTCGTCGATCTCGAGCGCGGCGATCTCGCCGTCCGGGGTGACCGCCATCCGCGCCCGGATCCGGTTCTCCCGCGCGTGGATGTCGGTGACGAAGGATTCGAGCCGGTCGGCCACGAACTTGACCGGCCGGTTCAGCAGGATCGCGAGCGCGCACGCCGCGACCTCGTCGCCGTAGGTGTGGATTTTCAGCCCGAACGAGCCGCCGACATCGGGCGCCACGATGCGGATATTGTGCTCGTCGACCGGCAAATGCCGCGCGAACACCGTCTTGATCATGTGCGGCACCTGGCTGGAGGTGTAGACGGTGAGCTTCTCCGTGCCTTCGTCCCAGTCGGCGAGCAGCGCGCGCGGCTCCAGGCTGACCGCGGTGTGGCGCCCGAAGCTGTAGGTCTCCTCGACCGTCACGGCATCCTCCGCCGCAAATGCCGAGTCGACATTTCCGGTGTCGATATCGCGCCGCCAGGCGAGGTTGTCGCCGAGATCGGGGTGGAGAACGGTCGCGCCGGGGCCGAGCGCGCGCTCCTTGTCGATCACGACGGGAAGCGCCTCCCATTCGACCTCGACCAGCTCGGCCGCGTCCTCCGCCTCGGCCCGCGTGCGCGCGCAGACGACCGCCACCGGCTCGCCCTGCCAGCAGGCGCGGTCGACCGCCATCGCGTGCTGCCGGGCCGCCTTCATGCCCTCGAAGCTGGTCAGCATCCCCGACCAGGGCGGGCAGTGCTCCGCCAGCTCGGCGCCGGTCATCACCCTGACGACGCCCGGATGCGCCGCCGCCGCCCTCGTGTCGACGGAGACGATGCGCGCATGGCCGTAGGGGCTGCGCACGAACGCCGCGTGCACCGTGCGCGGCAGCGAAATGTCGTCGGTATAGCGCCCCCGCCCCCGCACCGCCCGCCGCGCGCCGGGCCGCGAAAGGATGCGGCCGACATAGGAGTTGGGTCCGTCGAACGGGGTAACCGGATTGACCGACGACACGGCAGGCTCCTCAAGGGATCGGAAACGGGCGGCCGGGACGCTACCAATATCGGCCGGGCGTGGCTATGCCGGGTCCGATCCGTGGTCAATCGTCCAGAAGGTTGCGGGCCCGCAAGCCGGGATAGACGGCGAAGCCGCGGTCGAGCGTCACCCATTCGCATCCGTGCTCGATGGCGAGAGCCGCGTGATAGGCGTCCGGCAGTCGATTGCCTGTCAGCCGGAGGGTCGCGGCCATGCCGCGGAAAATGCGCCAGTGGCCGTCGCCCGGGCGCAGCGCCGCGGTCGCCGGTTGCGCGAGCAGGGCATCGACGAAGTCGATGGCGGCGGCGCCCGGCGTCGGCGGGTGGAAAACCCGCGGATGCGTCAGTATCCGGAGTACGCCGCTCAGCACGAGTTCGGACAGGCCGACGCGGTCCCCGCCCGACATGGCGTCTGCCAGCCACCGGCGGCACGGCCCATGATGGACCGCGTCCTCGCGAAACGCGCTCACCAGGACGTTGACGTCAGGACTCTGCATCCATGAGGTCCCGCAGCGCGGCGCTGTCCGTCAGGTCCACGCCCGGCTGGACGCCGCCGCCGCGAAACACCGGGATGGGCGGCGCGGCGCCCGGCGGAGCCGGGTCGGCCAGGAACGCGCGAAGGGCCTGCTCGAAGGTCTCCTTCAGGGTCTTGTGCTCACGCGCCGCGCGGGCCTTGACCGCATGCAGCAGGGCATCGTTGATATCGATCGTCGTCCGCATGTGTGGAAACATATAAGGGAATATGTTTTCACACAACCGATGCGCGAGGGCCGGCGGGGGTGGAGGAACGGCGGTGCGACACCGGAACCGGTTTTTGCTTCGCCCGTGACGGATGGAAGGGATTTGGGGTGCTTTTCGTCCGTTTTGCCGCCGAACCGGAACCGGCAAGAAAAACTAGCAATTCCAGAGGTTTGCCGAACAAAATCACCTATTAAAGTATATTTTCCTTGACTCGGGACACGTTTCTGAGTATATTTGTCAGAGTCGAGAAGTGGGGGCGCCGGAGATGCCGGCGCCCCTTTTCGTTGCCCGGAACGGAGAACCGCGATGCCCTTTCAGAAGCCCGCCCGCCATGTCGACCGCGTCTTCCTCCATTGCAGCGCGAGCGACAACCCCGACCATGACGACATCGAAACGATCCGCGACTGGCACGTGGGCGAGCGCGGCTGGTCCGATGTCGGCTACCACTATTTCATCCGGAGCGACGGCACGCTCCAGGAAGGAAGGCCGCTGGAGCGCATGCCGGCCGCGCAGGCGGGCCACAATGCGGGCACGGTCGCGATCTGCCTGCACGGGCTCGCGGAAGAGAACTTCACGGACGAGCAGTTCCGCACCCTGACCGCCCTCGCCCGCGAGATCGGCGAGGCCTGTTCCGGCCGCGTCACCTTCCACGGCCATTGCGAGGTGTCGCCCAAGTCCTGCCCGGTGTTTCCCTACCGCGCGGTGCTGGGACTGGACGACGACGGCAGGATGACCGGGATGCCGGAGCCCGTTCCGAGGGAGGCGGCCTAAAGGGTTCCGCCCCCGCTACCCGTCCGGCCGCGCGGCGACGGCGATCAGCTCGATCTTGTTGCCGCCGGCGAAGGCGACCTGCACGCAGGAGCGCATCGGCCAGCCGGCCGGGTCGTCGCCGATCCAGCGCGCCCACATCGCGTCGAAGGCGGGCTTTTCGTTAACGTCGTGGAGATAGACCTGGACCGAGATGAGGCGGGAGCGGTCGGTCCCCGCTGCGGCGAGCCCCCGGTCGAGCGCCTCGAACGCGCGCCCGGCCTGCTCCGGGAAGGGCAGCGAGAAGTCGTCCGACATGCCGAGCACCCAGGCGAGGTCCCTGAAGGCGGAGCCCCAGCAGCGGCTCGGCACGTTGCCGGAAATGCGCAGGATATCGGTCATGGCGGTCTCCTCGGTTCGTCGGCCGGACGGGCGGATCGCACATGATGTCGCCCAAAATGCGGAATCGCGATAGGCTCGGCGCACCAAGCAAGGAGCGAGCCATGCAGCAGATGCCGATTGCCGACCTGAAGGCGGTCGCCGCGGACCTCGCGGCCACCGGGGAGCGCGTCCGCGTGCTCTGGCAGGAGGACGAGTCGCTCGCCTTCGTCGCCCGCGGGCGCGAGTACCGGAGCGAGTTCCACATCGATCCGGCGGACGAGGTGATGCTGATGATCGAGGGCGACATGAAGCTCCACTACCTGACGCCCGAGGGGAAGGAGGAGATCGCCGAGCTTCCCGAGGGCGCGACGATCTACACCCCGGCCGGCGTGCCCCATTCGCCGCGCTTCCCGCCCGACGCCTTCGTGCTGGTGATCGAGCGCAAGCGCCGGAAGGGCGAGATCGACCGCTTCCAGTGGTACTGCGAGAACTGCGGGTCGCTGCTCCACGAGGAGGAGTTCACGGTCAGCGACTACGCCCTCGATCCGGTTTCGAAGGCCTATGCGAGGTTCTTCGATTCGGAGGAGGCGCGCACCTGTTCCGAGTGCGGCACGGTGATGCCGCGCCCCTGACACGCAACGACGGAGGACCAGCGACGCCGATGCCGAAGGAAATCTTCACTTCCGCCCGCTCGCCGACCACGGGCTTCACCGACAAGGCGACGCCCTCGCCGCTCGCGCAGTCGATCCGATTCGGCAACATGCTGTTCGTCTCGGGCCAGGGCGCGCTCGACCCCGAAACCCGCGAGATCGTCTCCGACGACATCGCCGAGCAGACGCGTCAGACCCTGACCAACCTGCGGAACGTCCTGGAAGCCGCGGGCGCGGATTTCACCAACGTGGTCAACATGCGGGTGTGCCTCCGCGACGTCGCCGACTTCCCGCGCTTCAACGAGGCGTTCACCGAGTTCATGCAGGGCGAGAAGGTCACCCGCACCTGCATCGGCGGCACGCCGCACCGCAAGGGGGTCAATGTCGAGATCGACTGCGTGGCGATGTTCGACTGACGGGCGTCCCTCGATACGGCGCTGGCGCGCCTACTCGGGATGAGGGACACACGATAACCCCTCACCCTGAGTAGCCGCGAAGCGGCGTATCGAAGGGCGCGTTACCCGTCGAAGCGTTTCGTCCCGGCGAGCGCCGCGAGGCCGGCATTGGCGACCTCGAGATCCTCGTGCCCGGCACCGGAGCCGACGCCGATGCCGCCGACCAGGTGCCCGTCGACGACAATGGGAAGCCCGCCCGGCAGGTTGACGCGCTTGCCCTGCGTCGCGATGGCGAGCTTGAGGTCGACGCCTTCGGCGATATGCCCGGTGGGCTCGCCGTAGGACGCCGCCGTCATCGCCTTCATCAGCGAGGAATCGATCGAGAGCACGAACGCCCCGTCCATGCGGGAGAACGCGAGCAGGTGACCGCCGGCGTCGACGACGGAGATGCATTGCGGCACCCCCATCTCGTCGGCCTTCGCCATCGCGGCGTTGAGGATCTTCATGGCCCCCTCGTTGCTGAGCCTGAGCGCCGGTGCGGTTTCCGCCATTGGAACCTTCCTGGGATGCGTTTTGCCGGAGAACGAGGGTAGCACAGCGGGCGCGGGCCGATAGACTGGAGGCGCCGAACGAGGAGGCCGAAAATGGCGCGCGACTTCGAGGACCATTGCTGGAAGGACATCGTCCCGCCGGAGGTGATGAAGGTCTACGAGTGCTACCGGCGCGAGCTGCGCATCGGGACGCGGCCGGCGCTGCTGGCGGTCGACCTCTACGACCTCGTCTATCGCGGCGGGCCGCATCCGCCGCACGAGCTGCTGGAACATCCCAACACCTGCGGCATCTACGCCTGGGAGGCGATCGAGCCGACCAGGGCGCTGTTCGCCGCGGCGCGGGCGGCGGGGCTGCCGGTGCTCTACGTGACCGGCTCGACCCGGAAGTCGCGCGTCCAGTCGACCAAGCGCCGGAAGAGCGACCTGATCGGCCCCGACGCGTACGAGATCTTCGAGGCCTTCGCGCCGGAGGACGGCGACGCCGTGTTCCGCAAGGAGCGCGCGAGCGCCTTCGCCGGCACCCCGCTCGCCGCGCATCTCAACGAGCTCGACGTGAACGGCCTGATCGTCTGCGGCGAGAGCACGTCGGGCTGCGTCCGCGCTTCGGTGGTCGATGCCTACTCGGCGGGGTTCCACGTCACGATCGTCGAGGAATGCGTGTTCGACCGCAGCGAGCTGTCGCACAAGGTCAACCTGTTCGACATGCACCACAAATACGCCGACGTGATGGTGCTGGAAGAGGTGCTGGACCATCTGAGCCTGCGCGAGGCGGCCTGAGCGCGGACGCGGTGCCGTCCGGTTTGCGGCCGATCGGCTTGACATGTGAAGGCGATACGTACGTGTTTTCCCCATGTCGATCACGATTCAGATCCGGAACGTCCCCGAAGCGCTACACCGCAAACTGAAGGCGCGCGCGGCCCTGGCCGGCATGTCGCTGTCCGACTTCCTGCTCGCCGAGATTCGCGAGGTCGCGGCGCGCCCGACAGTTGACGAGTTGCGCCAACGCATCGCGCGCCGCGGAACGGTCGCACCCTCGGTGTCGCCCGCCGAGGCGGTCCGGCGGGAACGCCAATCCCGGTGATCGTCGAGATGCTTTTGCCCACAACTGCCGCCGGCATTGGCGCGGAAATCGAATTGATTTGAAAACCGGCCGCCCTCGATTGGCGCCCCCGAACGTGCGTTGCTATCGTCGCGCCGCATGAGACCGCGTTCGCACAGTCCCGCCCGAACCGCCGGCGCCCCGTGACCCTGATCGGCAAGAGCGTGACCCGCCTGGAGGACGGGCCGCTGCTGACCGGCCGGGGCCGGTTCGCGGATGACTACAACGTGCCCCGACAGCTTCACATGCGGGTGGTGCGCGCGCCCGCCGCGCATGGCCGGATCGCCGCGATCCGCACGGAAGACGCGCGGGCGATGGAGGGCGTCGCGGCGGTGTGGACCGGCGCGGACGTGGCCGACATCCCGCCGATCGATTTCCGGCTCTCCAGGGTGGAGGGGCTGGAGCCCTACCGTCAGCCGATCCTCGCGCAAGGCGTCGTCCGCTATGTCGGCGAGCCGGTGGCGCTGGTCTTCGCGGAGGAACGCTATATCGCCGAGGACGCGGCGGACGCCGTGCTGGTCGAGATCGACGAGGCGGCGCCCTATATCGACTGCACCGAAACCCCGCCCGGCTTCCTCCCCGGCCTCGACTGCGAGGCCGCGCTGGTCGAGAAGTATTACGGCGACCTGGACGCCGCCTTCGCGGATGCGGACGACATTCTCGAAGTCGAGTTCGCCGTCGGCCGGCACAGCGGGG
This sequence comes from Defluviicoccus sp., assembly GCA_028820505.1. Lineage (GTDB taxonomy): Bacteria > Pseudomonadota > Alphaproteobacteria > MPNO01 > MPNO01 > MPNO01. The sequence goes on along the minus strand of JAPPIT010000207.1, from coordinate 23,099 downwards.
TGCCGATCGAGACGCGCGGCGCGCTCGGGCTCTACAACGGCGAGCGCGGACGGATCGAGCTCTACGGCGCCGCCAAGGTGCCGCACTACAACCGCAACGCCATCGCCGCCATGCTGGGCCTCGGGCGCGACGATCTGCAGCTCTTCGAGGGCCATGTCGGCGGCGGCTTCGGGATGCGGGGCGAGCTCTACCCGGAGGACGTGCTGGTCTGCATCGCCGCGACCCGGCTGGGCCGGCCGGTCAAGTGGATCGAGGACCGGCGCGAGAACCTGCTCGCGCTCAACCACTCGCGCGACCAGGTGCACCGCATCCGCGCCGCCATCGATTCGCGCGGCTTCGTCCTCGGGCTCGACGACGAGATTTTCTCCGACCAGGGCGCCTATGTGCGGAGCCACGGCGTCACCGTGGTCGACCTCGCGACGGCGATGCTGCCGGGCCCGTACCTGATCCCGGCCTACCGCGCCCGCGCCCATGTCCGGCTGACCAACAAGACGCCGGCCGGCACCTACCGGGCGCCGGGACGCTACGAATCGACCTTCGCGCGGGAACGGCTGCTGGACGCGGTGGCGGACCGCGTCGGCATCGACCGGATCGAGGTGCGGCGCCGCAACCTGATCCCCGCGGACCGGATGCCCTATTCGCGCTACTTCCAGGCGATGGAGACCCCGGTGCTGCTCGACTCGGGCCTCTACGAGGACCTGCTGGACCGGCTGCTGGACCGGGTGGATTACCCGACCCTGCAAGGAGACCTTGCAAGACGCCGCGCGGCCGGCGAGTGCGTCGGGGTGGGGATCGGTTACTTCGTCGAGAAGAGCGGGCTCGGCCCGTTCGACGACGTCCGGATCGAGATCGCCCGCGACGGCGCGATCGAGGCGATCACCGGCGTCGCATCCGTCGGCCAGGGGGTCGAGACCGTCATCGCCCAGATCTGCGCCGAGGCGCTGGGCGCCGATTACCGCGACGTCACCGTGACCCACGGCCAGACCGACCGGATCGAGCGCGGCATGGGCGCCTTCGCCTCCCGGGTGACCGTGATGACCGGCATGGCGGCGCATATCGCGGCCACCCGGCTCCGCGACGCGCTGACGCCGGTCGCCGCGCGCCTGCTCCAGACGCACGAGGACGGGATCGTCTTCGCGGACGGCACGGTGAGCGCGGGCGCGGACGGACCCTCGGCGCCGCTGGGAGCGGTGGCGGCAGCCCTCGCCGAGGATCAGGGGAACGAGCGCGCGACCGCGGAGGCGACGTTCGAGGTGGAGCACATGACCTACCCCTACGGCATCCACCTGGTGCAGCTCGCCATCGACCGCGAGACCTGCGGCATCGGGATCGAACGCTTCGTCGTCGCCTTCGACATCGGCCGCGCGGTCAACCCGATGCTGGTCGAGGGGCAGATCCACGGCGGCGCGGCGCAGGGGCTCGGCGGGGCGCTCTACGAGGAGTTCCTCTACGACGATTCCGGCCAGCCGCTCTCGGCGAGCTTCGTCGATTACCTGATCCCCGGATCGGAGGAGATCCCGCGCGTGGATTCGCTGGTGCGAGAGGACGCGCCGTCGGGCACCAACCCGCTCGGCCTCAAGGGCGCGGGCGAGGCCGGGATCAACGGCGCCGGCGCGGCGGTGGCGGCGGCGATCGACGACGCGATCGGCCGGCCCGGCGCGATAACCCGCCTGCCGGTGACCCCGGCGCGGCTGTTCGCATTGCTCAACGAGGAGGCGTAGATGGGACGACTGGACGGGAAGGCTGCCTTCGTGACCGCGGCGGGCGGCGGGATCGCCGGCGCGACGGCGCGGCTTTACGGCGCGGAGGGCGCGGCGGTCGCCTGCGTCGATATCGTGGAAGATACGGTCAGGGCCACGGCGGCGGACATCGAGGCGGCGGGCGGCAGGGCCATCGCGCTGGTCTGCGACGTGACCGACCCGGACGCGGTCGCCGCCGCGCTCGACGAGACCGCCGCCGCGTTCGGCAAGGTCGACACCGTGTTCGACGCCGCCGCCTATTCCGAGCCGAAATACACCGTCGCCGACATGCCGGTGGAGACCTGGAAGGCGGTGATCGAGGTCAATCTCACCGGCATGTTCATCGTCGCCAAGCTCGCGATCCCGCACCTCAAGGCGGCGGGCGGCGGCACGCTGGTGCTGGTGTCCTCGATCTATGGCCATATCGGCGCCAGCGAGCGGCCCGCCTATTGCGCCTCCAAGGGCGGCGTGCGGATGCTCGCCAAGGCGATCGCCATCGACCACGCGGACGACAACATCCGCGCCAACGCGATCCTGCCGGGTCCCATCGAGACCCCGCGCCTCTTGCAGCGCAACGCCTCGATGGACGGGGTGCGCGAACGACACGGCGCGCGGCTGCTGCAGCACCGCCTCGGCCAGCCGGACGAGGTGGCGAAGGCTGCGCTCTACCTGGCGAGCGACGACTCGACCTTCACCTCGGGCGCCGACTTCTTCGTCGACGCGGGATACACGGCGATTTAGGAGACGGTTCGGACATGAACGACAATCTAAGGCACCTGATCGAAGCGAGCGCGCCGCTCTGGGCCGGGGAGGCCGAGGTGGTGCGGACCTATTTCAACGCGCCCTCGCGCAACGCGGAGACCGACCGGGTGTGGCTCAGGCGGCAATGCTTTAAGGAGTTCTACGGCTCGGGATACGGCGAGCCGGAGCACGGCATGCTGGTCGAATGGGGCCGCGAGATCATCGAGTTGCGCCCGGAGCTCGACAACGGGCTCGACCGCCACGAGCTGCTGGAGCTCGTCGAGGCGCACTATGCCGAGTATCACCATTACTGCCTGTTCGCCGACATCTACGACGCGCTCGGCGCGCCCGGCGATCCGCCGCTGGCGCCGCTCATGTGCGAGAACTGGGACGAAGGCAAGGCACTCGACGACTTCCGCCACGAGATGCGCAAGACCCATGGCGCGTTCGGCCAGGCGGCGATGGATTTCACCGAGGGCGGCTACTGCACGCTCTACTCGGAAGGGGCGAAGCTCGCCGGACGCGGCGGGATCGACGACAGGATCGCGGCGGCGTGCCAGCGGGTCTACGACGACGAGGTGGGCCACATGCTGAGGGGCGTGGTCGGGCTGGGCGGCCTCGCGCCGGAGGAGACCGATTGGGAGCTCGCCGGGGACCTGGTCGCCGGCCAGCTGAGGCGCCGCATCCGCATGCGGAACGGCCAGTTCGGCCACCCGGTCTCCGAACGCCGCATCGAGGAGATCTTCGCGGGCGACATCGAGCCGATCGCCTTCGACTACGCGCTGGCCGAAAAGGCGGCCTGAGGACGCCCTTCAGCCTCCGCCCATGCGCTCCCGCGTCAGCGCGTTCCGCGCCAGCACCTTGCCGCCCTTGATCACCCAGGCCGGCGGTTGCTGCAGGCGAAGGACGTGCTGCACCGTCGGCGCGGCGAGGACGTTGAAGTCCGCCCTGGTGCCGACCTCCAGCCCGTAGCCCTCGAGTCTCAGCGCCTTGGCGGCGTTCTCGGTGACGAAGTCGAACACCGCCCGGATCTCGTCCGGATAGGTCATGTGGCAGGCGTGGCAGACATGCGCGGCCACCTCCTGCTGGTCGTTGCGCCCGAACGGGTAGTAGGGGTCGTTCACGTCGTCCTGCGAGGAGAACACGTTGGCGCCGATCTTCCAGAGATCCTTGGTCCGCGTCACGCCGCGGCGCATGTTGGCGGTGTCGTAGCGCCCCTGCGCGACCAGGCTGATCTGCGGGTTGGACGAGATCGAGACGCCGGCGTCGCGCACCAGGTTCATCACCTTGTGGGCGTGAACCTCGTCATAGGCGGCGAGCGCGCCGCAATGGCTCGCCGAGACGCGGCCCTGATACCCTTCGCGAATGGTCCTGGCGGCGAGATATTCGAGCGAGCGGCTGTTCGAATTGTCGGTGTCATCCACCAGCATGTGGATGTCCTTGTCGTACTTCTTCGCGAGCTCGAAGCAGAAGTCGATATGGGCGCGCGCGTCCTCGTCGAGATGTTCGTGCCAGGGCAGGCCGCCGACCAGGTCGGCGCCCATCCGCATCCCCTCCTCCATCAGCTCGTCGGTGCCGGGGTCGCGGACGATCGCCTCCTGGGGGAAATCGACCGCCTCGATCTCGACGATGCCGGCGTATTTCTCGCGAAGCGCGATGATCCCTTCGAGCGGCCTGAGCCCGCCGATCGAGTCGACGTCGGCGAAGACGCGGAACACCGTCGTTCCGTGGAGGATCCCCTCCTCGATCGCCCGGCTCGCGCGCTCGACGATGTCTTCGACGGTATAGGTCCGCTTGTGCTCCCAGGTGATCTCCAGGCACTCCTGGAAGCTGTTGGTGAGGTTGGGGCGCATCACGTCGCCGAGATTGCACTTGTCGAGATGGACGTGCCCGTTGACGTAGGTCGGCGCGGCGAGGTTGCCGCCGGCGTCTATCCCGGTGTCCGCGCCTCCCTCCACCGTGCGGTCGATGGCGGCGACCCTGCCGTCCTCGACGCCGATCTCCCACGTGCCCTCGCGGTCGAGCAGCCGCGCGTTGCGAACGACCAGATCCATGATGTCTTCCCCGCCGGCGTTTCAGGCCTGCTTGATCTTTCCCTCTTCGTCCAACTCCAGCCCGGTTTCGCGGGCGGCCTCGATGACCTTGTCGTGCCACTGGACGCCCGGCGGATTGCTGCCCTCGATGACCCCAATCAGCACGGCATACTCATCGCCCGCGTTCCTGAAACCGCGCATCACCCCGGTCGGGACCGAGATCACGTCGCCCTGCTCCAGGATCACCTCGTTTTCGCCGTCGTCGCCCCAGTAGACCGACCAGCGCCCGGTCAGCGGGATGAACACCTCGATGGTCTCGTGGCTGTGAAGCGCCGATCCCTTGCCGGGATGACAGCCGTTATGGGTGACCGTGAAACTGCGGGCATCGGCGATGGCAGGCCTTGTGTCGGGGTCCTCGTTAACGCCGTAGCCGATCATGTTGAAGATGTCGCGCTCATGGTCGGGAAGCCTGGTGTCCACGAAGGCGACCTTGTTCGGCTTCATCCCGGCGAAGCGCGCGACCCGCTCCTCCATCTCCGCTTGAGAGACGCTGCGTGTCTTCATCGTCCGTCCCCAGTTGCATTCGGTCGGAGGCAGCGTAGCGACACGCCCCGGCGCTCCGCAAGCAGGGTACGGTAACAATCAGCTCCTGTCGTGACGCCGCTTTGCCTCTTCCAGAACCGCGGCATCCATCTCTTCGATGGACTTGGTGGGACCGTCGTAGGGCAGCGACCCGAACACGTCCTCGGGTCGGGTGACGGGAAACAGCCGCTCGGACTTCGCCGGCTTGGCCTTAGGCGCTTTATCCGCGTTTTCCGCCATTCGCGTCCCCGCAATCTCCTGGCAAGGTCGATAGACTCCCCCGCCCCTACTCCGCCGCCTGGGTGCCTGCGTCGAGGAATTGGGCGATGTAGGTCTCCCGCCGGACTAGGTTCTTGGCGAACTCGTCCTCGAAATGGGAGACCACCGAGCCGGTCACCAGCTCCTCCGCGAGCAGCGCGCCGGACCACGCCTTGACCAGCGGGAAGGAATCCAGCAGCCCGGTCTCGAGGTAGCGCTCGGCGAACGCGAAGCGCTGGAAGAACGGCGCGTAAGCCGCGTCGACCAGGCACAGCGTCTTGCCGCGGAAAAACGGTCCGTCGTTGCCGCGCTCGCGCTCGATCGCTTCTTCCAGACGGGCGACGCGCCTGGGAGCCTGGGCGAGCCCTTCGTCCACCTCTTCCCGCGTCCTGGTGTAGTAGACGCCGCTCAACGCCTTGGCGAAGTCCGGCACGAAGTCGGTCCAGGCGCGGTGGCGGGCACGATCGATCGGATCCTCGGGGTGCAGCCGGGGCGGCACCATTTCGTCGAGGAACTCGGCGATCGCGTTGGACTCGAAGAGCGGCTCGCCGCCGACGACGAGCACCGGGACCTTGCCGTGCGGCGAGATCTCGAGGAACCAGTCGGGCTTCTCGCGCAGATTGATGTAGGTTACGTCGAACTCGACCTCTTTGGCGCGCATAAGGATCACGGCGCGCTGCACCCAGGGTCAGGTAAACGAGCTGATCAGGTGGTATTTCTCGGTCATCCGGTGCCTCCGTCGGGGACCCTTGCCGGTCCGGGCCCAAGGATAGGGCGCGCGCCCGCCGCGGTCGATGCCTGATTTCGCGCTGGAGCGCGCGGCGGGCGGGATCGTCGCCGGGATCGACGAGGCCGGGCGCGGTCCGTGGGCGGGACCGGTCGTCGCGGCGGCGGTGATTCTCGATCCGGCGACGCTGCCCGCCGCGCTCGCCGGCGGCATCGACGACTCCAAAGCCCTGTCGCCCGCCCGGCGGCGGGATCTCTATCGCGGCCTGCTGGATCGCGCCGAGATAGGCGTCGGCGCGGCGAGCGTCAGGGAGATCGAGGAGGACAACATACTGGGCGCCACCCTGACCGCGATGGCGCGCGCGCTCGCCGCCCTGCCCCGTCCGCCGTCCGCGGCGCTGGTCGACGGCAACCGGGCGCCCGACTTCCCGTGCCGGGTGGAGACCGTGGTGGGGGGCGATTCGCGGTCGCTGTCGATCGCCGCCGCCTCCATCGTCGCCAAGGTCGTGCGGGACGAGATCATGGCGCGGCTCTCGGCCCGCTATCCGGAGTTCGCGTGGGAGCGGAACGCGGGCTACGGCACGGCCGAGCACAGGCGCGCGCTGGAGCGGCACGGCCCGACCCCGCACCACCGGCAGAGCTTCGCCCCGATCCGCGCCTTGCTGGGAGACGGGACCGTTTAGCGCCGGGGCGGCGGATGGGAAAGCGCGTGCCGAACCACCTTTTTCATCACCGTGGGCAGGGCATGCTCGCCGAGCCGGTCCACCGGGACCCAGATCCCGTCGGCGTCGCGCCAACCCTCGCCGGCGCGGCCGGCCATGACCGCCAGTTCGAGGCGGAAATGGGTGAAGCCGTGGCGGACCTCCCCGGGAAGAAGCCGCCAGTCCGCCTCGACCGGCGCCAAGTCCAGCGCTTCGGCGTTCGCCGCGGGCTCTTCCGTCCAGCCGGTGGAGGGGATCTCCATCATGCCGCCGAGGAGCCCGCTCTCGGCGCGTCGGCGCAGCAGCACCGCGCCGTCCGGCCGCACAGCCCAGAACGCCGTGCCGTAGCGCGTGGGTCTCGCCGCCTTCGCGGCTCGCCTGGGCAGCCGTTCCGCGATGCCCCCGCGCGACGACGCGCAGTCTTCGGCCAGCGGACAGCGCCCGCAATCGGGCGAACGGGGCGTGCAGACGGTCGCGCCGAGATCCATCATCGCCTGGGCGTAGTCGCCCGGCCGCCGGTCGGGCGTGAGCCCGTCGGCGAGCCGATAGAGCGCGGGTTTCGCGCCGGGCAGCGGGTCCTCCACCGCGAAGAGCCGCGCGACGACGCGTTCCACGTTGCCGTCGACGACGGTGGCGCGGCGGTCGAAGGCGATCGCGGCGATCGCGGCGGCGGTATAGACGCCGATGCCGGGAAGCGCGCGCAACCCTCTCTCGCCGTCCGGGAAACGCCCGTCATGGTCCGCGACCAGGATCCTCGCGCATTTGTGGAGGTTACGCGCGCGCGCGTAGTAGCCGAGCCCCTGCCATTCGCGCAGCACCTCGTCGAGATCCGCCCCGGCGAGGGCGGAAAGCGTGGGCCATCTGGCGAGGAACCGCAGGAAATAGCCGCCGACCGTGGCGACGGTGGTTTGCTGCAGCATGATCTCGCTGAGCCAGACCCGGTACGGGTCGGGCCGCGCGCCGGGCGGCGCACGCCACGGCAGGTCGCGCCGGTGCCGGTCGTACCAGGCGAGCAGTCTTTCCGCCGGGCTCGGCCCGCTGGCGGGTCGGTTCACGCTTCCCACCCCGTTCGGCCGGGCGCAATCCCGTTGTCGCGCCCACGGGACGAGCCTACCATGCGACCCGTGCCCGGACGCCGCTCCGGGGCGAGCCGACAACCGAGGAGCAGCCTGTGCCCGCGCCCCTGGGCCGCCTGATTCCCGGGATCGTCGCCGAGGCCTATCGCCGCCGCGGCTTCGCCGAGCCCGCGCTGCTGACCGGTTGGCGCGCGATCGTGGGCGACGAAGCGGGAGACCGCTCGGTCCCGATCAAGGTCGTCTTTCCCCGCGGATCGCGCACCGCCGGCACGCTGCACGTCCGGGTGGAAGGCGCCTACGCGACGGAGCTCCAGCACACCGCGCCGCGCATCGTCGAACGGATCAACGGATTTTACGGCTACGCCGCCATCGCCCGGCTCGCGCTGCACCAGGGGCCGGTGGAGCGCAACGCCGGGCAACGGGCCGTTCCGAAGCCGGCCGCCGACGCCCCGGCCGTCGAGGGGATCGACAGCCCCCGGCTGCGAGAGGCGCTGCAAGGGCTCGGCGCTTCGATCCGGTCCGGCTCCGAATAGGGCGGATTCGCCGGAGCGGCCGACGCCGCCGACGCGACAAGACGCTGGACGGTAATGGCAGAAATCAACTAAATATTGTGTTAGGATACGGAAAATGTGGAACATGTGGGATATGTTGCGTCGACTCCCGGTTTCCGCCCTCGGCGGTCTGGGCCTCCTTGCGCTGGTCCATGGCGCGGCGTGGAGCGCGGCGTCGACGGTCGAGGTGCCGCCGCCCGAGGCGACGTTCGGCTCGGTTCCGGTGACCGCCACGGACAATGTGCTGGGCCGGGCCGGCGCGCCGGTCACCATCGTCGAATACGCCTCCTTCACCTGCCCGCACTGCGCGCAGTTTCACGCGGACATTCTGCCGGGACTCAAAAAGGCCTATATCGACACCGGCAAGGCGCGGCTGGTGTACCGCGACTTCCCGCTCGACCGCGCCGCCTTCGCGGCCTCGGTGGTGGCGCGCTGCGCGACCGGCAACCGCTATTTCGGCATCGTCGACCTCCTCTTCAGGGAACAGACGCGCTGGACGGGCGCGCGGGACCCGATGGCCGCTCTCCGCCGTCTCGCGACCCTGGCGGGGATTTCGAAGAAGAAGCTCGACGCCTGCCTCAGAGACGAGAAGATCCAGAACGCCGTCCTCCAGCAGCGGCTGACGGCGACCCAGGAATTCGAGGTGACATCCACCCCGACCCTGATCGTCAACGGCGCGAAATATCACGGCGGCTTGACGCTGGAACAGTTCCGGGCGGTGATCGACCGGGCGCTCGCGGGGAAGTAGCGGAGGACGGACGTCGGTGGAATTCACGCGGCTGCGCCTCACGGGTTTCAAGTCCTTCGTCGATCCGACCGACGTCCACATCGATCCGGGTCTGACGGGGATCGTCGGTCCCAACGGCTGCGGCAAGTCGAACATCGTCGAGGCGCTCCGCTGGGTCATGGGCGAGAACGCGCCGCGGCAGATGCGTTCCTCGGAAATGGACGAGGTAATATTCGCGGGCACCGCGGGCCGCCCGGCGCGAAACATGGCCGAGGTGCTGCTGTCCCTCGACAACGCCGCCCGCAGGGCTCCGGCGGCCTATAACGAAGGGCCGGAGATCGACGTCGCGCGGAGGATCGAGCGCGGCAGCGGCTCGCAGTTCCGGGTCAACGGCCGCGAGGTGCGGGCGCGCGACGTGCAGACGCTGTTCGCGGACGCGGCTTCCGGCTCGCGCACCACTGCGATCGTCAACCAGGGACAGGTCGGCGACCTGGTCAGCGCCAGGCCGGCGGAACGACGCCGGGTGCTGGAAGACGCCGCCGGCATCACCGGCCTCCACGCCCGGCGTCACGAGGCCGAGCTCCGGCTGCGCGCCGCCGAAACCAATCTGGAAAGGCTGGAAGACGTGATCGGGGCGCTGGAGGAGCAGCATAGGGGGCTCAAGCGCCAGGCACGCCAGGCCACCCGCTACCGGAACCTGAGCGACCGCATAAGGCGCACCGAGGCCTCGCTGCTCCACCGCCGCTGGCTTGCGGTCACGCGGGCGATGGCGGCCGCGCAGGAGGCGCTGACGCTCGCCGAGTCGGCGGTGGTCGAGAGTACCGGCGCCGCCGCACGCGCGACGGGCGCTCACGAGGAAGCCGCGGACGCGCTGCCGCCGCTTCGCGCCGCGGAGAGGGACGCCGCCGAGGCGCTGCAAATGCTGCTGGTCAAGCGCGACGGGCTGGATCAGGAAGCGCGCAGGGTCGCGCAAGCGGTTCAGGCGCTCGATCTCCGCATCCGCCAGCTGGAAGGCGACGCGTCCGGCGCGCGCGAGCGACGGTCGGATGCCGAAGGCGCGCTCGCCCGCCTCGCCGCGGAAGCCGAAGACATCGCCGCGCGCGAGGAAGGCCACGACACGGCGCTAGCCGCCCTGGGGGGGGAGCTCGCGGACGCCAGGGAAGCCGGCGAGGCGACGGAAACGGCGCACACGGCCGCGATGCAGGACCTTACCGCGGCGGAGGCGGGCCGGAACGCCCTGGAGCGGCGGGTCGCCGAAGCCCGCGCGCGCCGCGAACGCATCGCGGCGCGCGAAACGCAGCTTGCCGACGACGAGGCGAAGCACGGCCCGCTCGGGCGTTTCGAGCGGGCGCTGGCGGAAGCGGAAGCCGCGACCGCCGCCGCGCGGGACGGGCTCGAACGGAGCCAGGCCGCGCTGGACGCCGCCGAGGCGGAACGCGTCCGCGCCGTCGACGACGACGACGGTACCCGCGCCGCGCTCCGCGAAGCCGAGGCCGGATTCGGAAAAGCGAAGTCCGAGACCGATACGCTCGCCGCCCTGCTCGATCTGGGCGAATCGGAGCTCTGGCCGCCGGTGATCGACACGATCGCGGTCGCGCCGGGATACGAGGTCGCGCTTGGAGCCGCGCTCGGCGACGACCTGCTGGCTTCGGGCGACGAGGCCGCCCCGGCGCACTGGCGCGAGCCCGCGACCGGCGGCGGTCCGCCGCCCCTGCCGCCCGGCGCCCGGCCGTTGTCGGACTTCGTCGACGCGCCGGCGGCGCTGCGTCTCAGGCTGTCCCAGATCGGGCTGGTCGCCGGTCGCGCGGAAGGCGACTCGCTCGCGCCGCGGCTCGTCCAGGGGCAACGGCTCGTTGCGCGGACCGGGGCGCTGTGGCGCTGGGACGGGTACCGCGTCGCCGCGGGGACGCCGACGGCGGCCGCCAAGCGGATGGAACAACGCAACCGGCTGGAGGATCTGCGCGGAACGCTGGGCGATCTGGAAGCGTCGGTCGCGCGGGCCGCCGCGGCGGCGAATGCGACGGGCGAGCGCCTGCGCGCGGCGGCCACGGCGGAAGAAGCCGGCCGCGCCGCGAGACGGGACGCGGAAACCGCGCTGGCCGGCGCCCGGGCGGTCGAGACGGAAGCGGCGGCGGCGCTCGCGGGGGAACGGTCCTACCGCCGCTCGGCGGAGGAGGCGCGGGCCGGCATGGCGGTCGAGCTCGACGAAGCCGATGCGGCGCTGGCGGCAGCGGCGGAGGAGCTCGAAACCCTTCCCGATCCGGCGGTCCGGAACGAGGCCGTCGAGCGGACGCGGAAAGCTCTCGAGGATGCGCGCGGCCGCGCCGCCCGGATCGGTCAGGACTATCAGCGGCACGTCGCCGAGGGCGAGCAGCGGGCGCGGCGCAGGGCGGCGATCGATTCGGAGCTCGAGTCCTGGCGCGGGCGCGCAACCGCGGCCGACCGCGACATCGAGGGCTTCGCGGCCCGCATCGACGAGGCTTCCGGGGAGCGCGCGGCGCTCAGGGAGCGGCCCGAAGCCCTCGCCCGCGAACGGGATGCGCTGGCCGGCGATATCGCGGAGGCCGATCTTCGCCGCGAGCGGGCCGCCGCAGCTCTCGCGGACGCGGACGCCCTGCTCGAAGAGGCCGCCCGGGCGCTGCGGGCGGCGGAAGGACGGCTTGCGGAGAAGCGGGAGGACCGGGTGCGCCGCGAAGCCGACCTCGAACGGGAACGGCAACGCATGGACACCGTCGCCGAACGGGTCCGGGAGCGGCTCGGCTGCGCGCCGGAAACGATTCTGGAGACGGCGGGGATCGAGCCGGACGCCGACCTGCCCGACGCGGAAACGCTCGAAGCGCGGCTCGAGAAGCTCAACCGCGAACGCGACAATATCGGGCCGGTCAATCTCCGGGCCGACATCGAAGCGTCGGAACTGGACACCCGGATCGGCGAGATGCAAGGCGAACGCGAGGATCTGCTGGGCGCGATCGCCAAGCTGCGCCACGGCATCGCGGGGCTCAACCGGGAAGGCCGCGAACGCCTGCTGGCAGCGTTCGAGACGATAGACGGCCACTTCCGGACCGTCTTCATCCGGCTGTTCGGCGGCGGCAGCGCGCGGCTCGAGCTGACCGAAGCGGAGGATCCCTTCGAGTCCGGTCTCGAGGTCATGGCGAGCCCGCCGGGCAAGCGGCTTCAGTCGATGTCGCTGATGTCCGGCGGGGAGCAGGCCCTGACGGCGATCTCCCTGCTCTTCGCCGTGTTCCTGACCAACCCGGCGCCGGTCTGCGTCCTCGACGAGGTCGACGCGCCGCTCGACGACAACAATGTCGACCGGTTCTGCAACCTCCTGGAGAAGATCGCCCGGGCGGGCGAGACCCGCTTCCTGCTCATCACCCATCATCGGCTGACCATGGCCCGGATGGACCGGCTCTACGGCGTCACGATGCCGGAGCCGGGCGTTTCCCAGCTCGTCTCGGTCGATCTGATGGCCGCCGAACGGCTCAGGGAGCCGGCCTGAGCCTATCCGTTTCAGATTGAACCGCCTCCCCGTCATGCCCGGACTTGTTCCGGGCATCCACGTGGAACCGTCGGCTCGCTATTCCCCGGTTCGTACCGCGCTGCCGCAAGACGTGGATGCCCGGAACGAGTCCGGGCATGACGAAATAGGGGAGAGGTCAAGGCGCGGCGGGAACGGTTCCAGGTAAAACGGATACGCTCCAAGGGCGGATTCGAGGCTTCCCGGAACCCCGGCGGGGCGCTGTCACTTCCTGCGTTTCCATGTTTAATTTCAATCTGTTAGAGTGCTTCCGATAGGCCTTGACAGGGTTTCGGCCGCTCCCTATCGTGCCGCCGTCGCTGGCCTTGGCGCTCCCCGCGCCCGGGGTGCGACGGTGCAAACGGTTCATGGCCGAGCGCGAGCCTCCTCAAGCCCTCAGGGACCTGGATACGCGGCTCAAGCGGCTCCGTGCGGAGGATGACGAAAGAGCGCGCGCCGATGCCGCGCGCGAGCGGGGCCGGGGGCTGAGCGCGGCGCTCAGGGTCGGCGTGGAGCTGGTCGCGGCGCTGATCGTCGGCGTCGGAATAGGACTCCTGCTCGACGGCTGGCTCGGAACGGCGCCCTGGCTGTTGATCGCGTTCTTCGTTCTCGGCGCCGCCGCCGGGATGTTGAACGTCTATCGGGCGATGTCCGGCATGGGTCATACCGCCGGCTACGCAAGGGAAGGGAAACGGGCCGGCGACGGCGAACCGGCCGGTACAGGATCCAAGGCAGACCGAAGTGGCAAGCGCTGACCATCACGGCCCTCTCTCGCAATTCGAGATCAAGACCCTGTTGCCGATCCGGCTGGGCGAGGCCGACATCTCGTTCACCAACTCGTCCCTGATGATGGTGATCGCGCTGGTCCTGATCATGCTGTTCCTGATGCTGGGCGTACGCCGGAAGGCGCTGGTGCCGGGGCGCTGGCAGTCGATGGTGGAACTGTCCTACGAGTTCATCGTCGGTCTGCTGCGCGAGACGGTCGGCGCGGACGGCCGGCGCTATTTCCCGTTCGTCTTCACGCTGTTCATGTTCGTGCTGTTCGGCAACATGCTGGGCATGATCCCCTACAGCTTCACCTTCACCAGCCACATCGTCGTGACGTTCGCGCTCGCGGCGGTGGTGTTCGTCGGCGTGACGATCCTCGGCTTCGTCAAGCACGGGTTCCATTTCGTCACGTTCTTCGTGCCGCCGGGGGTTTCGGTGGCCTTGTGGCCGCTGCTGATCCCGATCGAGATCATCTCCTACCTGTCGCGGCCCATCAGCCTGTCGGTGCGGCTGTTCGCGAACATGCTCGCGGGGCACACGCTGCTCAAGGTCTTCGCGGGCTTCGTGCCGGCGCTCGGCGCGGCGGGGATACTGCCGCTCGCCTTCGTCGCCGCCCTTTCCGGGCTCGAACTGGTGATCGCGTTCCTCCAGGCCTACGTGTTCGCGATCCTCACCTGCCTCTACATCAACGACGCGCTGCATCTCCACTGAGTGGGCGCATATTCCGAAAGAGGGGACATCATGGAGCTTGAAGCAGCCAAGGTCATCGGCGCCGGACTCGCGGTCATCGGCGTGGTCGGGTCCGGCATCGGGATCGGCGCGATCTTCTCGTCGTTCATCTCGGCGGTGGCGCGCAACCCGGCGGCCCGGGGCGACGTCTTCCCGATGACGATGCTGGGCTTCGCCCTCGTCGAGGCCATCGCGCTCTTCGCGCTGGTGGTCGCGCTGGTCATCCTGTTCGGCTAGCGGTCCGCCCGCCCGCCGTCCGGCGCCGCCATGCCTCAGCTCGAACAGATCGATACCTATCTCAGCCAGGTCGTCTGGCTGGTGCTGACGTTCGGTATCCTCTACCTCGTTCTCTGGCGCTCGGCGCTGCCCCGGATCTCGCAGATCCTGGCGACCCGGCAGGAGCGCATAGACGGCGACCTCCGGAAGGCGGCCGAGCTCAAGGCGGAGGCCGAGACGGTGCTCGCCGCTTACGAGGAGGCGGCCGCCGGGGCGCGCGCCGAAGCCCAGGCGATCCTGCGCGACAGCGCGGAGCGCTTCGCGGCGGAAGCGGCGGAGCGGAACGAGGCGCTGACCGCCCGGCTCGCCGAGGAAGCGGCGGCGGGCGAGGCGCGCATCGAGGCGGCGCGCGAACAGGCGATGGCGGACGTGGAATCGATCGCGGTCGAGCTGGCGGGGCTCGCCGCCGAACGCCTGACGGGAACGGCGGCGGACCGGGCCGCGGCGGAGGCCGCGGTGGGACAGGTCATGAAAGAGCGCGGCTGATGCTGTCGACGCCGGAATTCTGGGTCGCCGTGGGCTTCGTCATTCTGGTCGCGGGCGTGGCGAGGCCCGTGTGGCGCGGCGCAACCCAGGGACTCGACGCGAGAAGCGAGCGGATCCAGCAAACCCTCGACGAAGCCCGGACCCTGCACGAAGAGGCGCAGCACCTGCTGGCGGAATACCAGCGCAAGCAGCGCGACGCCGCGCGCGAGGCGGAGCAGATGATCGAGCAGGCGCGCGGCGAAGCCGAGCGGCTGCGGGCGGAGGCGGTCGAAAACCTCGAACGCACCGTCGAGCGCCGGAAGGCGCTCGCCCAGGAAAAGATTGCCCAGGCCGAGACCGACGCCGTGCGCGCTGTGCGCGACGCCGCGGTGGATATCGCGATCGCGGCCACGGCGCGCGTGATCGGCGAGCGCCTCGGCGAGGACCGGGCGGCCGTGCTGATCGACGACGCGGTCCAGGACCTTCCCCGGCATCTCAACTGATCCGCCTTTCGGCGCCATGGCCAAGCGCGCCGCGCTTTGGCAGCATGACAGGCGCCGTTACGCCGACGCCCGGAAAGCCGGTCCATGAACGCAGCCGTCAGGAGCTACGCCGATCTGCGGGCGTTCGTCGACCGGCTGGAGAGCGAGGGCCGGCTGGTGCGCGTCTCCGGCCCGGTCTCGACCGCGCTCGAAATGACCGAGATCCAGACGCGGCTGCTGGCCGAGGGCGGTCCCGCGGTGATTTTCGAACGCCCCGTGAAGGCGGACGGGACGCCCTCCGAAATGCCGGTGCTCGCCAACCTGTTCGGCACGGTGGAGCGAGTCGCCTGGGGGATGGGGCGCGAACCGGGGGCGCTGCGCGCGCTCGGCGAGCAGCTCGCCTTCCTGCGCCAGCCCGAACCGCCGGGCGGCTGGCGCGAGGCGGCGGGGATGCTGCCGCTCGTCAAGACCGCGATGGCGATGAAGCCGCGCACGGTGAAGAGCGCGCCCTGTCAGGAGATCGTGCTGACGGGCGACGATATCGACCTCGCGCGGCTTCCGGTGCAGCGGTGCTGGCCGGACGAGCCGGCGCCGCTGATCACATGGCCGCTGGTGGCGACCGCCGACGCGCGCGGCCGGACCAATCTCGGCATCTACCGCATGCAGGTGACCGGGCGGAACACCACCCTGATGCGCTGGCTTCGGCACCGGGGCGGCGCCCGCCACCATGCCGAGCGCGCCGAAACCGCGGACGCCGGGGCGCGGTCCCTGCCGGCCGCCGCGGTCATCGGCGCCAACCCTGCGATCATCGTCGCCGCCGTCGCGCCGGTGCCGGAAACGATGTCGGAGTACCGCTTCGCCGGCCTGCTGCGCGAACGCCGGATCGACCTGGTCGACTGCAAGACCGTTCCGCTGCAGGTGCCGGCCGACGCGGAGATCGTGCTCGAAGGGGAAGTCTCGCTCGACGAATACGGCGACGAGGGGCCGTACGGCGACCACACGGGCTATTACAACCCCGCCGACCGCTTTCCCGTATTCACCGTGTCGGCGATGACGATGCGGCGCGATCCGATTTACCTCACGACCTTCACCGGGCGTCCGCCGGACGAGCCGTCGGTGCTGGGCGAGGCGCTCAACGAGGTCTTCGTTCCCCTCCTCATCCAGCAGTTTCCGGAGATCGCCGATTTCTGGCTGCCGCCGGAGGCGTGCAGCTATCGCGTCGCCGTGGTGGGGCTCAGGAAAGAGTATCCGGGCCACGCCAGGCGGATCATGATGGCGGTCTGGTCGTACCTCCGGCAGTTCATGTACACCAAGTTCGTGATCGTGGTGGATGCGGAACTCGACATCAGGCGCTGGACCGACGTGGTCTGGGCGATCGCCACCAATGTCGACCCGGCGCGGGATCTCACGGTCATCGAGAACACGCCCATCGACACGCTCGATTTCGCGTCTCCCGAGCCCGGGCTCGGCGCCAAGCTGGGGATCGACGCCACCGCCAAGATACCGCCGGAGACCGCCCGCCCGTGGGGCCGGCCGATCCGGATGGACGAAGACGTAATCGCGGAGGTCACGCGCAGATGGTCGGAGTACGGGCTGCCCGGCTCCGGCGATCCCATCTGGCGCTGACCCCGACCGGCACTGCCGCGAAACCGGAGCCCAGAATGACCGCCGTTTCGGACCCCCTGGAACTACTCGCCGACCTCCTCGCCGCCGCCCGGAAGGCGGGCGCCGACAGCGCGGATGCGGTTTTCTTCGAAGCGGCGTCGCTCGAGGTCGCGCAGCGCCTCGGCAAGTCGGAAAAGCTCGAACGCTCGGAAAGCCGGGACCTCGGGCTCCGGGTGATGGTGGGCCGGCGGCAGGCGATCGTGTCGACCACCGATTTCGCGCGTGCGTCGCTCGACCCGCTGGTGGAACGCGCGATGGCGATGGCGCGCGCCGCGCCGGAAGATCCCTATTGCGGCATCGCCGATGCGGACCAGATCGCCACCGATGTCGAAACGCTCGACATCTGCGATCCGGAAGAACCCGAGACCGAGAGCCTCGTCGCCCGCGCCGCCGAGGCGGAGGACGCGGCGCGGGCCGTCGAGGGCGTCACCAATTCGGAAGGCGCCGAGGCGGGCTGGAGCCGTTCGACCATAGCGCTCGCCGCCACCAACGGCTTCGCCCAGCGCTATGCCACGTCGTCGCAAAGCGTCGCCGCGTCCGTCCTCGCCGGCGAGGGGACGGCGATGGAACGGGATTACGACTTTCATACCGCCGTCTACGGCGGCGACCTGCGCACCGCGGCGGAGATCGGCCGCAACGCGGGCGAGCGCGCGGTCCGGCGGCTCGGCGCGCGCAAGGTCGAGACCGCCCAGGTCCCGGTGGTCTACGACAGGCGCGTGGCGGGCGGGCTGCTGCGCCATCTCGCGGGCGCGATCGGCGGCCCTTCCGTTGCCCGCGGCACCTCCTTCCTCAAGGACCGGCTGGGAGAACGGGTGTTTCCCAAGGGGATCGATATCGTCGACGACCCGCACCGCCCGCGCGGCCTGCGATCCAAGCCGTTCGATGCCGAAGGCGTCGCCAACGCGCGGCGCATGGCGGTCGAGGACGGCGTTCTCCAGACCTGGATCCTCGATCTCGCGTCCGCGCGCCAGCTCGGGCTGGAAACCACCGGTCACGCGTCGCGCGGCACGGCCTCGCCGCCCTCCCCCGCGGTGTCCAATCTCTGGATGCAGCCGGGCGCCCTGTCGCCCGCCACGCTGATCGGCGAAATCGAAAGCGGTTTCTACGTGACCGAGCTGATCGGGATGGGGGTGAACGGGGTGACCGGCGACTACAGCCGGGGCGCGACCGGGTACTGGATCGAGAAGGGGGAGATCGCCTACCCCGTCAGCGAGGTCACGGTGGCCGGCAACCTGAAGGACATGTTCGCCAAGCTGACGCCGGCGGACGATTTGGAATTCCGGTCCGGGGTCGACGCGCCGACGATCCGGATCGACGGAATGACGATAGCGGGCATCTGAAGCCCGCGCGGGCGCATCGTGATAGACTCCGACCCCGATCTTTGCCGGACCGCAAATGTCTAGTCCGCACAGCCAGGGCCTTTCGGCGGGAGTCGCCGCCCGGTCGAGCACCAGGGCGCTCGTGCGCCGGCTGCTGCGCGAGCGTATACGAGGGTATTTCGCCCCCATCGCGGGCGCGCTCCTGTGCATGGTCGCGATCGCGGCGGGGAACGCGGGCATCATATGGCTGATGCAGCCGGCGCTGGACGACGTTTTCATCGCCGGCAAGGAGGATCTGCTCTATCCGATTTCGCTCGCCATCCTGGCGATGTCGGTGCTGATCGGGGGCGCCTTCTACGGTCAGGCGGTCCTCATGGCCTGGGTGGGCCAGCGTATCGTCGCCGATTTCCGGCGCGACATGTACGTCAAGCTGATGTCCGCCGATCTGGGCTTCTTCGTCAACACGGATACCGGCAACCTGATCTCGCGCTTTACCGGCGACGCATCCATGCTGAGCACGACCCTGGTCCGCGCGATGACGGGGTTCGTCAAGGACACGCTCCTGCTGATCGGCCTGATCGGGTTGATGTTCTACCAGGAATGGCTGCTGGCGCTGATCGCCCTCTTCGTATTTCCCTGCGTGATATGGCCCATCGTCTCCATCGGTCGGAGGATAAGGCGCGCCTCCTCCATCACCCAGGCGCGGATCGCCGATCTCACGATCCGTCTCGACGAGAGCTTTCCCGCGGCCCGGCTCATCAAGGCCTTTCGCATGGAGCGGAGCGAGATCGACCGCGCGAATTCGGCGATCGCGCAGGTCTTCAAGCGTTCCTACCGGGCGGCCCGGATCGCCGCGATCACCCGGCCGGTGATGGAGACGCTCGGCGGCACGGTGATCGCCGTGGTCATCCTGGTGGGCGGCAGCCTGGTGATCGAGGGAACGACCACGCCCGGCACGTTCGGCTCGTTCATCATCGCCCTGGTTCGAGCGTATCAGCCGCTCAAGGCGCTGGCGTCGCTCAACAATCTGTTGCAGGAGGGCCTCGCCTCGACGCAGCGCGTGTTCGCGGTGCTCGATATCGAGCCCGATATCGTCGATGCGCCCGACGCCAAGCCGCTCTCGGTCGCCGGCGGGGAAATCCGCTTCGAGAAGGTCCGCTTCTCCTACATCCCCGGCGTTCCGGCGATCGCCGGCGTCGATCTCGTCGCGCCCGGGGGCGCGACGATCGCGCTGGTCGGCCCGTCGGGCGCGGGCAAGTCGACGCTCCTGAACCTGATCCCGCGCTTCTACGACGTCGATGAAGGAACGGTAAGCGTCGACGGACAGCACATACGCCGGGTCACCCTCGCCTCGCTCCGGGACTCGATCGCGCTGGTGAGCCAGGAGGTGACCCTGTTCAACGACACGATCCGCGACAATATCGGCTACGGCCGCCGGGACGCGACGATGGACGAGATCGTTACGGCCGCGAAGGACGCCGGGGCGCACGACTTCATCGAGGCGCTGCCGGACGGTTACGACACGCAGGCGGGCGAGCTCGGCGAGCGCCTCTCCGGCGGCCAGCGCCAGCGGATATCCATCGCGCGGGCGATGCTCAAGGATGCGCCCATCCTGCTGCTCGACGAGGCCACGTCCTCGCTCGACACCGAATCGGAACGCGCGGTTCGGGCGGCGCTCGACCGTCTCAAGAAAGGCCGGACGACGATCGTAATCGCCCATCGCCTGTCCACGGTGGTGGGGTCGGATCTGATCTACGTCATCGAGCACGGCCGGATCGTCGAGTCCGGCACCCATGCCGGGCTGATCGCGGCGGGCGGCGCCTACGCGCGGCAATATGCGCTCCAGTTCGTCGATATCGAGAACGCCCCGGAACCCGAGCTGGCCGCGGCATCCGACGCCGCGGAGTAGACGGGCGGCCGGGCCGAGAGGATGACCGCTCCGCCTCGCCGCGGGCCCGGCCTGACGCTCGGCCTCTACTGCGCCGCGTCCACGGCGGGCGGCGCCGTGCTGCGGCGGTATCTCGATCGCAGGACCCGCATCGGCAAGGAGGACCCGGAGCGCGTCGGCGAGCGGTTCGGCATGCCCTCCCGCGCACGCCCGTCCGGACCGCTGGTGTGGCTCCATGCGGCGAGCGTCGGGGAATCGATCTCGTTCCTGCCCCTGGTCGAGACGATCGGGGAGCGGTGGCCGCGGCTCGGCCAGCTGATCACCACGGGCACGGTGACCTCCGCGCGTCTGATGGCCGACCGTCTGCCCGCCGGCGCCATCCACCAGTTCGCCCCGGTCGACCGGCCCGGCTGGGTCGGCGCGTTTCTCGATCACTGGCGGCCCGATCTCGCGCTTCGCATCGAATCCGAGCTCTGGCCGGCGACGATCGACGCGCTGGACGCGCGTTCGATACCGGCGCTGCTGGTCAACGGGCGCATGTCGCGGCGGTCGTTCCGCAACTGGCGGCGGCTCCCCGGGCTCGCCCGCCGCCTGCTGCGGAGCTTCGCCCTGTGTCTCGCCCAGACGGACGACGACGCGGCGCGGTTCCGTACGCTGGGCGCGCGCGACGTCCGCTGCCTGGGCAATCTCAAGCTCGCGGCGCCCGAGCTTCCCTGCGACGCCGCGGCACTCGATCTGCTGGCGGAGACGTGCGCGGGGCGGCCGGTCTGGCTGGGTGCGAGCACCCACGAAGGGGAAGAAGCGCGGCTCGCCGCCGCCCACGCCGCGATCCGCGCCCGCCTGCCGGAGGCGCTGCTGATCCTGGTGCCGCGCCATCCCGAGCGCGGACCCGGGATCGCGTCGACGCTTCGCGAGGCGGGCCACGCGGTCGCGCTGCGTTCGGCGAAGGAGGCGCCCGATTCGGAGATCTACGTCGCGGACGGTCTCGGCGAGCTCGGCCTGTTCTACCGTCTCGCCGGGGTGGGGTTCGTCGGCGGCTCGCTGGTTCCCCGCGGCGGGCAGAACCTGCTGGAGCCCGCGCGGCTCGACTGCGCCATTCTGCACGGCCCGCACATGGCGAATTTCGAGGAGATCGCCGCCGAGATGGTTCGAGCCGGCGGCAGCATCCGGGTCGAGACCGACGACGCCCTGGGAAACGCCGTCGCCTCCCTGCTGAGCGACGAGTCGATGCGCTCCCGAAGCTGCGATGCGGCGGCTGAGGTGGCGCGGGGCAAGGCGCGGATTCTCGGCGCCGTCGTGGACGAGATCGCACCCTATCTGGACAAGGCCGCCCAACGTGCGGACGCCTGAATTCTGGCAGCGCGACGGCTTCCTCGCCCGCGCGCTCGGCCCGGCCTCGCTTGTGTACGGCGCGGTCGCCGCATCGAGGCGCGGCGGGGCGCGCGCCGTCTCCCCTCCCATACCCGTCGTCTGCGTCGGCAACCTCGTCGCGGGCGGCGCCGGCAAGACGCCCGTGGCGCTGGCGCTCGGCGAGAGACTGGCCGCGCGCGGCCGCGCGGTGCACTTCCTCTCGCGCGGCTACGGCGGGCGGCAAAAGGGTCCGCTCCGGGTCGATCCCGAAGGGCACGGCGCGGCGGAGGTGGGCGACGAGCCGCTCCTGCTCGCCCGCGTCGCGCCGACCTGGGTCGCGGCGGACCGCCCGGCGGGCGCGGCGGCCGCGGCGGATGCGGGCGCGGCGGTGGCGGTCATGGACGACGGCCACCAGAACGCATCCATCGAAAAGGCCTTCTCCATCGTCGTGATCGACGGCGCCTACGGCTTCGGCAACGGGAGGCTCCTGCCGGCGGGCCCGCTCCGCGAACCGGTGGCGGACGGTCTTGCCCGCGCGGACGCGGTTATCGTCATCGGTCCCGACGAGGCGGGGATAGAAGGGGACCTGCCGGACCGGATTCCCCTGCTCCGGGGCGGTTTCGTTCCGCGGGCCGACAGCGCCGACATCGCCGGAGCGCGGGTGGTGGCCTTCGCCGGCATCGCCCGCCCCGAAAAATTCTTCCGGACCCTTTCGGCGATCGGATGCCGTATCGAGGCGGCGAAGGGCTTCCCGGATCATCGCCGGTTCGACGAGGCCGAGATTTCCAGCCTCGTCGACGCGGCGAATGCCGCCGATGCGATCCCGGTGACCACCGCCAAGGACGCGGTCCGGCTGCCGCCCGCATACCGGGACACGGTCCGGGTGCTCCATGTCGCGCTGGAATGGGAGGATGACGCCGAGGCGGAAGCCCTCATCGACGGGATCGAGGACCGGGCAGGGCTTACGGGCCGGGTCCGATAGAGCGTATCCGGCTCGGGGACGGGAACGCCGCCCCGCCGCCCTCAATGCCGTCATGCCCGGACTTGTTCCGGGCATCCACGTCCCTTCGCCGCCTCGCCGGCGCCCGCTTATACCGCGATACCGAAAGACGTGGATGCCCGGAACAAGTCCGGGCATGACGGGGTGGGGCCAGGTGTCGGAGAACGCGCGCACCGCCCGTCCGTGTCCCCTGCTGTCACCCCGGACTTGTTCCGGGGTCCAGACTGTCAGGCACCGCTCTCGCCCGGTTTCCCCGGACCCCGGAACAAGTTTCGATGATTTTGGGTGATCATCATCTAACTTGCTGTATTTATTGAATAAATGTCCAGACATCAGACGGTGAAAGACCGGAATCACCGGACCAGTCATCAAAACGAATGCAAATTTTTTCAAAGTCAGGACGGCCCTTGGCGGCGCGAGGCAGCGGATTTCCATTTCGAACCCGTAAGCCGTAAGCGTTCCGCCAGACCGTGGAGATGGTTATCCGCTCAATGGCACGCTCATCT
>JAPPIT010000218.1 GCA_028820505.1 Defluviicoccus sp. | reverse complement strand
TCAGGACGCGAAATAATCCGGCAAATCCGACCTCAGACAATCTGCGAAACAACAATACGGGGGAGTCGCAGTGCGCAGACGCCGGGCTTGAGAGCCTGGCGCCGCGCCACGATGCGGTGCTGGAAGCGCTGGACTCGATGTTTGGGGAATGCGGGCTGATCGCGGCGCGGCTGTCGTCGGAGGAGGCGGTGGCCGCGGTGCGCAGGGGCGTGGACGGGGTCACGCCGGCCGGGTGGCGGGGGTGCGTGGCGGATGACGAGGCGCATCCCCGGGTGACGGAGCCCGCGGAGTGGGGAGCGTTCCCGCCGGCGCTCGCGCCGCAGATCCTCGATCGCGAACCGGAATGCATCGGCGGCGGGGTGGCGCTCGGCGAGAGGCTGTACGGCACGCTCGACATGTGCCTCGGTCCGAGAAACCCGCGCCCCTTCTCGGAGTTCCTGGAGAGGCTGTCGGGCCTCCCCTTCCGGCTGTCCCTGTTGCTCGAGGGCGGCGGTCTGGGAACGGTGGGCGCGAAGGCGGCGCGGATCGGGTCGGCGTTCCTCGCGTTCTCGTCGGAGGATACGCGCGCGGTGCGGGACGGGTTCGACGAGGTCGGCAGGGTCGCGGCGGATGCGCAGGCGGTCGTCAGGCTGCGGGTTTCGCTCGTGACGTGGGTGCCGCGTGAAGAGGGTCCCGACGCGCTGGTGCGCCGGCTGAGCCAGGTGCAGCAGCTCGCCGAGGGCTGGGGCGAGTGCGTCTTCTCGCCGCTGGTGGGCGATCCGCTGCAGGCGCTGGCGGGGACGATCGCCGGGTTCGCCTGCGGCGGCACGGCGCCCGCGGCCTACGTGCCGTTCCGCGAGGTCCTGGGGCTGTGGCCGGTGGGGCGCCCTGCCCCGCTGTCGGACAGCACGGACCATGTGTTCCGCTCGCTCGACAACAAGATGCTGCCGTTTTCCTACGCGACGGGCGGGGATTACCTGTTCGAGCTCATCCACGGGCTGCCCGGGCGCGGCAAGTCGGTGCTGATGAACTGCCTCACGCTGGCTCACGTGCTGCAGGGCGAAAGGCTGCCGCTCGCGGTGACGATCGATATCGGGCCGAGCTCGGCCGGGCTGATCTCGATGATCCGCGAGGCGCTTCCGGAGCGCCGCAGGCGCGAGGCGGGGTGGTTCCGCCTGAGGATGTCGGCCGCGTTCGCGATCAACCCGCTGGATACCCCTCTCGGGTGCCGTTCTCCGCTGGCGGCGGGACGCGCCTTTCTGGAGAACTTCCTGGGGGTGCTGCTGACGCCGCCCAGGGGCGAGGGCGTGCCGGACGGCATGCGGGAGCTCGTCGGGCCGCTGATCGAGGCGGCCTACGCGATGCGGTCGGACGAGCGCGCGGGATCGGAGCCGCATCTCTACACCGAGGGCCGCGACGGCGAGGTCGACGAGGCGTTGCGGTCTCATGGCTGCCGCCTGCCGGAACGCGCGCTCTGGTGGGACGTCGTCGACGCGCTGTTCATGGCGGGCGAGCCGGAGACCGCCGCGCGGGCGCAGCGTTACGCGGTCCCGGTGCTGTCGGACCTGATCTCGGCGGTCCGCGAGCCGGCGGTCCTGGGCGTCGTGAAGGAGGCGCGTTACGGCGGCGGCGGGGAACCCGTGACGGATGCCTTCATCCGCGTGGTGACGGGTCTGGCGTCGTCCTGGCCGGCCCTGTTCCACCCGACGGCGTTCGAGACGGGGGGCGCCAGAGTGGCGGCGATCGACCTCTCGGAGGTCGCGCCGACCGGCTCGGCCGAGTCCGACCGCCAGTCGGCGGTGTTCTACATGGTGGCCCGCGAGATGCTGACGCGGGACTGGTGGACCCATCCGGACGAGATGGAGGGCGTGCCGCCGCTCTACCGGGAATGGCACGTGGCGCGGGCGCGCGAGCTGCGCGAGGCGCCGAAGCGGATCGCTTATGACGAATTCCACCGGACGGCGGGCGCGCCGGCGGTGCGTGCGCAGGTCGACCGCGACGTGAGGGAGGCGCGCAAGATGCGCGTCCGCGTCGTGCTCGCCTCGCAGAGTCTCTCGGATTTCGGGCACGGGCTGGTCGAGCGGGCCAACCGCTACTGGATCCTGGGTGTCGGCGGCGAGGCCGCGGAGTTCAGCGAGCTGTCGGAGGTGTTCGGGCTGTCGGAGACAGCGGCCGAGGTGGTGCGTCACGAGCTCAACGGGCCCGGTCCTGGCGGGTCCCCTGCCCTGTTGATCGCGGAGGACGAGCGGGGCCGTTTCGAGCAGGTCCTGGTGAACGCGCTCGGGCCGGTCGAGCTCTGGGCGCTCAACACCGGTCCGCGCGACGTCGCGCTGCGGGACAGGGTGTCTCGCCAGCTGTCTCCGTCGGCGACCAGGGCGGCGCTGGCGCTCCGGTTTCCGGGCGGTACGGCGGTCGGGGAGATGCGGGACGCGGAGAAGCGGGGGGAGCGCGACTTCGTGGACAGGATCGCGGCGGAAGTCGTGGAGACGGCGCGGCGAGCGCCGGAAGGCCGCATGTCGGGGGCGGCCGCGTGAATTCCCCGGCGTATCCGGAAGGAGGTTGAGATGCTGCACGTGAACCGGGTGACGCTTGTCGGCAATGCGGGCAAGGACGCGGAGCTGTCGAAGACCAGCCAGGGCGACGACATGGCGCGGTTCTCGCTCGCGACGACGGAGCGGTGGACGGACGGCGAGGGCCGCCAGCAGGAGCGGACCCAGTGGCACAACGTGGTGGCGTTCAGGCATCACGCGGTAGCGGCGGGCCGTTTCGTGAGGAAGGGCTCGCGGGTGTTGGTGGAGGGCAAGATCGAGCAGCGCGAGTGGACGGATGGTGAGGGCAAGCAGCAGCGCATCGTCGAGATTCGGGTCGCGGGTGGTCATGGCATGGTGAATGTGCTCGATCGGGGCGCGGCGGATGCGCAGGAGAGCGCGGCGGCGGAGGTTGCCGCGGCCGACGCGGGCGGGGGCGAGGTCGCCGCGGCGGGGACGTGATGCGCCGGCTGGCGGCGGCGGTCGCGGCGGCGGCGCTGCTCACGCTGCCCGCCGCGGCCCAGGACGACTGCGATCCCGAGGTCGAACAGGCGCTGATCGCCAATGCGGAACGCGGGACGATGGACGACCTGGTGATCGTGCGGCACCCGGAGCACGGGGTGCGGGATCCGGAGTCGATCCTCGACTTCTCCTGCATCGAGCGGATGTTCAATTATCGGACCGCCAACATCCTGTTCGATCCGGGCGACATCTTCGATCTGCTGCGGAGGGAGATCTGCTCGGCGGCGCGGGATGCCTATGGGCGCTATGTCGGACGGTCTCTCGATCTCTCGGTGTTCGCGCGGGACCTGCCGAGGCTGCCCGGGTTGAGGGTGCTCACGCAGGGCGGAAACATTCTGGATGAGGCCCAGCGGGAGGGGCGTGGGCGTCCCGAGTCCCAGCGCGAGGTCGACGATCTGCCGTGGCTGCGGCAGCCGAGCGCGGCGCCGCGTCCGGAAGCGCCGGTACCAGGCGTGGCGCCGCCTAGGCCGTCTCGGAGGGAGCTGTTCAGGGACATTCTCGGGGGAAGCGGAGGATAGCGATGATCGGACGGTGGGCTGCGGTACGCGGCGCAGTGCTGGCGGTGGGAGCGGGCGTTGTGCTGGCGAGTTCGCCGGCGTGGGCTCTGTTCGGCGGCAGCAGCGGCAAGTGCGACCGGACGGACAACGACCGGCAGGAGGCAAGCCGGGTGATCCGGAACATCGCCGGCAGGCTGGACGCGATGGAGACGTCGATCGTCGAGACGCTGCGGAAGCATGCGGGGCAGGTTTCTGGCTACCAGGCGCAGTCGGCGAAGGCGATCGTCGAGGCGCTCGGCAATCACAGCAAGCTGAGGGCGCAGACGCAGCGCGAGGTCGAGGAGAACCGGGCCGTGCGGGAGCGGCGGCCGACCAGGCGGGGGTGCAGGACGGCGACGGGAGCGCGCGGCATGGCGCCGGCCCGGGCGGCTGTCGCGCGGGAAAAGGCAAGGGCCGCGGCCGCCGGCGTCGGGCGCATCGCGAGCGATCGTTCGGTGGCCGAGGGGAGCTCGGCGGACAATTCGCAGCGCTTCGAGGCGTTGATGGCGCGGTACTGTAACCAGGGCAGGCTCGGCGAGGATGCGGAGGCCTGCAAGGGCGTGGCGGGGCGTCACGCGGCCGATCTGAATCCGCGGAACCTGTTCGACCGCAATAGGCTGGTGTCTGAACAGGACCGCCGTACAGCGATCGAGGTTTCGCGGAACCTCGCCGTGCCGGTGGTCCATGACCAGTTTCCGCTGTCGGCCGCGGAGACGAGCCAGGAACGGCGAAGGGTGCTGCTGGCGCGGTCGGCCGATGCGCGCTCGGCGCTGGCGGCGGATTTCTTCGCGCACGCACGGGCGCTGAGGGCGCCGGGTCCGGATCTCGGAAGATGGGCTGCGGCGCTGGTGCCCGGCCGCGATCCGGATCAGCCGGTCAGCCGCTACGAGCTCATCGAAATACTTGCGGCCAGGCGCTTCGAGAACCCCGACTGGTTCGTTCAGCTGCAGGCGATGAACGAGGCGAACCTGCTCCGCGAGGTGGTGACGCTGCTGGCGACGTCGCTGCTTCTGGACTGGGAACGCTATCGGATGGACGAGCGCCGGGGCGCGCTGGATGCGGTCTCGGCCGCGATCGGGGCCGAGGGGATGCGCAGGTTGCCCGGGCTGGCGGAGCCGGCGTCCGGGGTGAACTGACCCCGGGCGGTCGCCGCCAGGGCGTCGAGAGGGGCTTCGCGGGCCGAGGGGATGTTCCGCTTCTTCTTCATGCCGGAGTTCGGACGGTTCCTGGACGAGCTGCGCGGCGCGGGCGGTCGCTTGGCGGGGTATTTCGGGGCGCTGGTTCCCCGGAGAGGCCCGGTCAGGCCGCGTCTCCTTCTCCTGCCGGCCGGACGGGCGACCGGCGCCGTGGCGTCGCTCCTGGTGGCGCTCGGCGCGGTGGCGGTGCTCGAGGGGATCGTCGGGCTCCGCGAGGCGGCGGGGCAGAGCGTGGATCCGAACCTGTTCGCGGCGGAGGACAGCGGTACCCGGAAGCTCCTGGCATTCCTCAGCGATTTCGGCGACAGCGGGTCGCCGGTCCT
Source organism: Defluviicoccus sp. (assembly GCA_028820505.1). Taxonomy (GTDB): domain Bacteria; phylum Pseudomonadota; class Alphaproteobacteria; order MPNO01; family MPNO01; genus MPNO01. Next base: position 46,190 of record JAPPIT010000218.1, on the reverse strand, counting down.
GGGCCAGATGCTCGGCATGTTCAACGGGGGGATCTTCATCCTCGCCGGGTTCCTGCTGGCGTGGCAGGTGGTCACGGGGTCGGTGGACACCGCGCGGGAGGGTCGCTGGGGGTGGGGCGGCTGGGAAATCCTCCGGATCCTGATCGCGGTCGCGTTGATGGCGCCGATACCGGGGCTCGGCGCGTCCGGGGCGCAGCACGTCGTGCTGGGGCTCGCACGGCTCGGGGGGGATTTCGCGAACGTGGTGTGGCGCCCGCTCGCGGTGGAGACGCTCGGCAAGGGCCGCGCGGTGGTGCCTTGGCCGCGCGAGATGGCGTGGCGGTCTGTGATCGGCCGCACGCTGGTGTCCGAGGTGTGCATGTACGTGGCGAACGGCGAAGCGAGGATGGCGCGAGACCCTGCATACATCGTGGTGCGGTCCGCGAGGGAGTGGCGGGTGGGCGACGGCTGGATCGAGGATCGCAGCACGGCGTCGGCGGCGGAACGGAGGCGGTTTCAGCGGAAGATCCGGAAGGCGAAGAACCCGGTCGCGGCGGAGGCCCGGCACTATGACGGGGCGGGGAGCGGGATGCCGAAGGATCTCTGCGGGGCGGTCCGGTTTGTCGGAACGAACGACACGGGCAGCCGGGGGATCGCGGCCAGGGGGCACAGGGAGGCGTGGCGGGCCGCGCATCCGCAGATCGTGCGCGTGGCGGCGTCGATTGGCGACCGCTTCCTGCAGGGCACGGCATCGGCGGGACAGGCGCTGCCGAACGTGTCGGACGAGCTCGACGGCCTGGGCGTCGCGGAAACGTACCGCTCGGTCATGGAGCTTCACGTCAAGGCGTCGGGGTCCGAGGAGCAAAGGGCGCTCACGGAAGCGGTGGCGAAGGACGCGGACGAGATCAGCTGGCTGGCGGCGGCGAGCTTCGTCAACACGCTGGCGGCCTCGGCCGCGCGGATCCAGTCGGCCGCGGCGAACGTGCCTCAGGCCTCGCTGTTCTCGCCGGCGGTCGGCGACTGGTCGCCGAAGGCCAAGGCGGCCGCGCAGGCGATGGTGAAGGCGCTGGCGCAGGACCAGCGGTTCCGGGCGGTGTCGCTGGGGCCGGCCTCGGCCGTGGCGGGGCCGCTCGCGCCGGCGACGGGGCGCGGCGGGAGCTGGCTCGAGTGGCTGCTCGGGTTCATCGACGTCGAGTCGATCCTCGTTGCCGACAGCGGCAATCCCCTGCTCGACCTGACCAACATGGGGTTCAACATGCTCCATACCGGGATGGCGACGCTGGGAGTTCTGACGGGGGCGGCGATCGTCAGCAACACGGTCGGCGTGATCGATTCCGCGGATGTCTTCCAGGCGGGCTGGGACGTGACCGAGGGGCTCGTGACGCCGTTGATCGCGCTGCTGCTCGTCGCGGGGGCGGTGCTGGCATACGTGGTCCCTGCCCTGCCTTTCATCCGCTTCCTGTTCGGGATCCTGGTGTGGCTGCTCTCGATCGTCGAGGCGATGCTCGCGGTCACCGTGTTCTGCGCGGCGCATATCCGGAGGGGCGAAGGGAACCGGCTGGCGCTTGCCGAGACGCGCCAGGGCTGGCTGTTCCTGCCGGCGCTGGTGTTGCGACCGGTGCTCATGCTGTTCGGTCTGGTGCTCGGCTACTACGTGTTTCTCGCCGCTATGGGCATGTTCAACGAGGTCTGGCTGCCGCGCATGGCGGACACGATCGCGGCGCGAGGCGAGAGCATCGTCGATTTCATCGCGATGCTGGCGCTCTACGTGATGGTGGCTTACGGGCTGGTGAACGCGGCGTTCAAGCTGATCGAGCTGCTGCCGAACGCGGTGCTTGCGTGGATCGGCGGCCAGGGCGCCGGCGATGCCGGCGGGGAGAGCGTGCTCGGCCTGGCCACGGGCGGGTTCGGGCGCGCGGGCGGGTTCAGGGGTCCCGGCCGTTTCGGCACCCGGGGCCGCGGTGGCGGGCGTGGCGCTCCCGTTCCCGGCGGTGGCGGCGCGGACGGAGGATCGTGAGCGATGTCGCTGAAGAATGTGCGCCTGGAAGCGGAGCAGAGACGCCTGGTGGTGAAGGTTTCGGTCTTTGCGGCGCCGACGATCCTCGTGGCGCTCTGGTTCTGGGGGATGACGTCGTTCGACGTGGACCGCGATGGCCGTCTGTGGGCGGTCGGGGGCGCGGTGACGACGGCGGTGCTCGTCTATCTGTTCATGGACGGCGATCGCAAATGGCAGGCGCTTTGCGGCGGGGTCTATACCGCCGTGCTCGGCTTGTGCGCGGTCGCGCTGTGGCTGGAGGCGGTGGTGCCCGCGCGGGAGCTTGGCGTCGTCCGGTTCGCGCAGGTGGTGGGCGGGCTGAGCGTGGCCGATGCGTTTCTCGTCCTGGGGCCGGGCGTTGCTCTACTGCCACTGTCCTGGGTCTGGGTGGAGTGGTTCGGCAAGGCGGCGGGCTGGACGGGACGGGAGAAGCGCAAACTTGCGGAGTCCGAGCTCTTCGGTAAGGCCAGGCTGCTGGGCCGGCAGCATATCCGGGAGCTCGAGGCGCGCCAGGGCATCCTGCTCGGGCAATCGGGAGGAAGAGCGAATTCGCCTCTCGTCGGCTGGGGGCTGGAAGGCTCGGCGATGACGTTCGCACCGCCCAGGACCGGCAAGGGCGCGACGATCGCGTTGAACTATCTGGCCCCTCGCGGGCGGGGTTGGCCGGGCTCGACGGTGCTGCTGGATCCCCGCGGGGAGACCTGGTGCATCGTCGCGCGGAGGCGGCGGGCGATGGGACGCGAGACGGTGCTGCTCGATCCCTTCGGCGTCGTCCGGCGGTACAAGGAGAATTTCGTCGAGCGCGAGGGCGACAAGACCCGCGAGCTGCTCAACCTGCCGGAATTCCGGAGCCGCCGCTACAACCCGATGGACTTCGTTCGGAAGGACACCGAGTTCGTCGGCCGCGACGTGAACGCGCTGCTCGACGCGCTGCTCACGCCGCCGGCGGGCGGGCACGATGCCAGCATGCATTTCTACCATTCGGCGCGTGCCGTGATCGCCGGCTACGTGGCCTGGGTGAAGTTCATGTATGCCGGCAAGGACCAGACGCTGAAGAAGGTCTCGGACCTCCTCTCCCTTTCCGGCGACGACAGGACGCAGTTCATGAAGGAGGTGCGCGATTGCCCGCGCGCGGCGGGCGGTCTTCCGCTGATGGCGGTCGAGCGCATGGAGCAGGTGGGCAAGGACGAAGGAGGGTCGCTGTTTTCGACAATCGCGAACCAGATGTCGTTCCTCCAGTACCCGGAGCTTGCCGAGCACACGGCCGGGTCGGATTTCGATCCGCGCGAGCTGGCCTCGGGGAACATGGACATTTTCGTGGTGGTGCCGGAGGACATGGTCGAGCAGGCGCGGCCCTGGCTGCGTCTCTGGGTGACGATCCCGAACGCGGTGTCGGCGGTCCGGCGCATGGAACGGGACCTGCTGATCATCGTGGACGAGATGCCGGCGCTCGGGCTCCTGAAGCCGATGATGGACAGCTACACGATGTCGGCGGGCCGGGGGGTTCACTTCTGGGGCTTCGCGCAGTCGATCTCGGTTCTGGACGAGAGCTGGGGGGCGGGGAACCGGCAGGTGCTGATGGATCTGGCGGAGGTGGTGCAGATCCTCGGATTCCCGAGGACGGATGTCGACGGCGCCGAAAAGCTCTCCGCGGCGATGGGCTCGGCGAGCTTCGAGAACCGGTCGGAGTCGCACTCGGGTCGGAGCTCGACCGCGCGGGTGTTTGCCGGCGCTAGCCAGCTCCAGGTGGGAGACAATGTGAGCGTGGTGAAGGAACGCATCGTCATGGCGGATGAGATCCTGACGATGGGGCCGGAGCGTCAGTTCGTGGTGGCGTCGCCGAAGGACATGCCGCGCGATGCGTTCGGGCTCTACCACGCACGGTACTGGAACCGGAGCGACGCGAAGGGGCTGGCCGATCCCAACCCGTTGGTGCTGAGAAAGCAGGAGGCGTCGGACCCCGGGAGGTTCGGGATGTTCGCGAAGCCGAGTCGGACGGTCGCGGAGGTTGGCGTGGAGCAAGTGGGTTAACAGGAGGAGAGGTCGGATGTCGAGAAAGAGGCGTCGTAGGAAGAGAGGCCGATCGTCGCAGCATGACCCGGACGAAGCAGCAGAGGAGGAGAGCCAGGAGCAGCCTGCGGAGACTGAGGATCGACGGTCGTCGGAGGGGGCGGAAGAGAGCACTGCCGGGTCCGAGGTCGAGGATCCGGAACGACAGGATGAAACGAGTTCCGAAGGCCAATCGGCTGAGCTCGGGATCGTGGTGCCGGAGACGCGGCAGGGGGAGGTCGATCCGGTAAAGATCGCCGAGGCCCTGCACGAGATGAGCAAGGTGAACCTTGACTACCAGCGCCGGCGCCTGGCGGAAGGACGGGGCATCGAGGAGTTCCAGAACGATACCGAGATCGTCGCGTCGATCAGACGCGAGGAGGAAGCGCTCGGGATGCTCGACCCGGTCACCGGGCAGAGACGGGAGCCGCACGCGCTTGAGACGCCACAGTCGTTCGGGATGATCTGGTGGGGAAAGGCTTTCGAGAACCTGCCGGTGTCCTATCTGGAGGCTGTTGCTATGGCGCGGGAGGCGCGGGCGGCGGCCGAGGGTGTGGCTGTTGGCGGAACCGCTGAGGGTGCGGAGGACCCACTGGACGATGCGGGCGACCCGGAGTCGGAGGAGGAAGAGCCGTCCGATGGGGCCGCTGGGTCCGGTGTAGGGGACTCGGCCGTAAGTGAGGCGGTTGTCGCTGGGGATGCCCATGTCGGGCGTGAGCGCGGCGCAGTGGGAGCGAGGCGCGAGCCGGAGGACGGCGCGACTCGCGGTGAGGATGAAACTGGGACCGTGGCGAAGGCGGTATCCGAGACGGGGGCCGGAGCGAGGGCTGGGGAGACGAAGGCGGGCGGTGGAGCGGGTGTCGCCCAGGCGTCGTCGGAGGCGGGAGCGTATGAGGCGGCGATCGCCGAGGTGAGGGGTGCGGTGGAAGGTCTGGCGGCAGGAATGAACGAAACGGTGCGCTCGGAGATAGCGATGCGCATGGATGGGCTGGCGGAGGGGAACCGGGAAAGCAGCAATATGATGCTGCGGGCGCTCGTCGAGGGCGTTAAGGGACTCGAGGCCCTGATTCCGGTGTTCGAGAAGGGGGAGGTGGCGGGATTGGCCGGGTCGGTCGGTGGATTGAAGGAGAGCGTGGCGGAGTTGAGTGCGAAGCTGCCGGCGGTCAGGGAGGGCGATGTTCCCGCGTTGATCGCGGTGCTGAAGGAGTTCTCGGAGAAGCTGAATGCGCATGTGAGCGATTTCAACTGGGCCCGCGAAATGGAGAAGGAAGGCGGTCGCTGGCGCCACTGGGTGGGGGCGGTCGTCACGGTGCCAATGCTGGTCGCAGTGGGACTGTTCGGTCAGCAGCAGTTCGACATCGTGCCGGACGGGACGAATGGCTGGAAGACGCTCGTATGGGAAACACATGGGATCGAAGTCGCCACGTGCATGCGCCGGGCCTCTCAGTCCCGTAGTCTTGTACATTGTCCGCTCAGGGTGCGGCCGAGATAAGTGAGCACATCCGGGGCTCCGGCGTTTAGTAGGAACGGATCGAATAGACGGCGCAGAGCGCCCCGCGTTCCCCCAACCAGGTCCTGGTCGAACTTACGATGGAGGCCGGCGAGGTCGGCCTCGATCTCGTTGCCGAACGTGCGGAACGCCTGGATGAAACGCTGCATGGTGATGTCGAGCATGGTGCCGCCGGCCATCAGCCGCTGCTCCTCCTCCGCGGTAAGGTGGAAGGCGACCTTGCGCTGCTTGGTGATGTTGAGGTCGATGATGCCGACGACCTGATCGTCCTCCCGTCGAGGAGACGTTGCTCGGGGTGATGTCGCTGATCGTCGCGGAGGGGACGACGGGCGAGCGGATCGGCTGGTTGAGCGTCACCTGCTCGGCGCGGCTGTCCTTGGAGACCGCCGGGATCATGCCGATCAGCTCGCGGCTGACGACGTTCAGGGCGGCGTAGACGGTCTGGTAAAGGCCGGTGAGTGTGTTGGCCACGGGACGGCTCCCAAATTCGGTTTCGGGGAAGCCATCGCGGCCGAGTCAGTGCCGCCTCGCGCGGCGTGCTGGCGGCATCGCACCGCCTGACAGGGAAAAGCTAGGACGGAACGGGGGGATCGGTCAAGAGGGGATTCGCGGGGGTGGGTTCGGGCAGGCGGAACCCTTGCCCCGCATGTTCTCGACAACCAAAATGGTACAAACAGGGTCAGGGACGAATGGGCGAACCGAACTTCGCCAACCTGCAACTGCTCTGCTCCGGCTGCAACCGGAGCAAGGGCGACAAGACAATGGCGGAATGGCGGGCGACACAGTGACCGCGGCTAGTTGTGTCCGGCGCTAGCGAAGGAGGCTTCCAATGGCTGGCTTATTGTCCAAATTTTTCCCAAGCTACGAGGAAATGGCAGATGCGCTCTTTCACTATACGAACGCCAACGGCCTGCTCGGCATTTTGGAATCGGGACAACTATGGAGCACAGCCAGCGTCGCGTCGAACGACGCGACTGAACAGCAGTATGGCAAGGGTGTAATTGCATCCGTGCTCAACACGATTCCCAAGAATGCCTCAGAGCAAAGGAGAATTGATGCTGCATTGGAATCTTTGCGCCTCCCTCCATTCGCGGCGACGCACGACTACGACGAGGATCTAGAGGCTTTGCTGACCACTCATTTCGTCACCTTCATAACATCATTTTGCAAGACATCCGATCCGGCCATTTTTCAAGGCGGCTTGCTAAGCCAATGGCGAGCATATGGCGGCACACATGGGTACGCGATTCAATTCAGCAGGAATGCACTTTCGACTTGGTTAGACGACATAGAAGGCGATGGCCCTAAACCCGTTCTAGAGGACGTGCACTACGGGCAGGAAAACCCGATCAAGCAAGAAATTATGCATACGGCTGCTAGCATCAGCACCATGTTCACCACATACGTCGAAAAGCGGGTGGAAAAAAAAGGCGAATCGAATGAGAGAGGAGAAGCAGCATTTTGCTCCGTGACCGACGATACACTCGGGGACAGCGCTTGGGATGTATTCAAAACCTACAGCCGCTTCCTCCGGTATACGAAGCACCCCGCATTCAAGGAAGAGGAGGAGGTGAGGCTTAGCCAAGAGAGTTTGTTGTCTGAACTGCCCAAACCTAGTCCGGTGCGAGCTTTTGTAAGGGATAGCGCGCTCGTTCCTTATGTGACTACACCAACTGCCGTGACGGATGAACAAAAAACCCTTCTCTTGAATTCGATCAAAGCCGTTATCGTTGGGCCTAGCCCGGACGCTTACATAAGAGCGCGATCATTGGAGTTTTTCTTGCGCGTTCGCAAACTTGACAGAATCGATGTGCGCACATCGACTATCCCCTTAGTGTAGCCCCCCCTTCACGTTGTCGCCCTCGCTCACAACCCTGTCAATCGCACCAGCTCCCGCGCCGTCCGCCGTCATACGCTCGCCCGTGGCCTGATCCTATCAGCAGCGCGGCCAGCGATTCGCCGTCAAGCATCAGGTCCGCCACCACGCGCCCGCCCCATTTGCCCCATTCCGGATCCCGCACCAGGAACACCTGCGCCTTGGCGACCGCCGCTTCGGTGAAAGCCGTTGCCGCCTCGCCCGCTTCGCGCTCCTCGGAACACTTCGCCCGGTGGCCCTTCTCCGGGGTGTCCACGCCGCGCAGTCGGAGGCGGAGCTTCGCAAGCTCCGGCGGAATATCGACCGAAGCGTCCACCGCCACCGTGTCGCCGTCGATCACCCAAACGACCGGCCACGAATAGTCCGCGGCTTCGACGGGCGCCGCCAGCAGCACCGCGGCGATCGCTGGGAGGGTTGAGCGAATCATGGGCCGACGATCCACTCCATGACGTCCGCCTCCGCGGCGGTCTCCTTGAGAAGGACGATCGCGGCCCGCACTTCCTCGACCGAGGGATGGCCCAGCGAAGCGGCGAGCACGGAACCGTCGGGGCCGTGGAAGCGGAACATGAAGCTGGGATCGCGCCCGCCGACCGAGACGATGGAGAAATACGGTTTGCCTTGAGCCATTTCCCCTCCCGGTTGCCGAACGCCTGCTACGGAACCCCCGACCCGTCGCGCCCATGACGTCCGCGACGAGCCGGGGGCCGCAGGGGCGGTGCTTCCAGCAGACACCGGAAGGGACGCAAGCCGCCCCGTGCTTCGTCGATCAGGAACCCCCGGCCCGCCGCTGCGTTAAACGGGCCGGGGGCCGCAAGGGGCGGAGCGGGCTCGGTCGGCCTAACCGCATCACCGCCCCGTGCTTCGTTTCTAGTCGCCAAATCCGAACAAGCGCATGACTTCCTCGGAATTCTTCACGGCATCCTCCGCGGTGTCGAACACCGTGGGGCTGGCCATGATCTCGGATACGATGACACCGGCCTCGTCCGTGACCTCGACGACCCAAGTGTACCCGCTGACTATCGTGCCCTTCTCCCCGCGCCGGTAGTCGAACTTGACGGCGATACCGTAAGGGTCAGCCGGGCCGGCGCCATGTGCCATGGGCGCTCCCCTTATACCGGCCTGGTGGGAGGAAGCACTATCCAGAGCAGGAGCGCCCCGAAAGCGCAGGAGAGCACGAGAAAGAAGGCCATCCTGTAACCGAGCCTGACCGGGTCCTCCGGATCGCCGAGGCGCTCAAGGATACGCTCTGCCAAGGGGTCCATCTTCAGAACGCCCAGTGCGCGGCGATCTCGAGCTCCTGGCGCCGGAACGAGACGTCATCGGGGTGGACGTACCACTTGCCGGCCTCGGCGCTCAGGTTCACCTTCCAATGGCGATAGGGAACCGGGCCGACCAATCCGGTCAGCCAGTGCCGGACACGGTATCGACTCCATAAATGCTGTGCTTGCCGCATCGTAACTTCATCTGACGGAATCCAAGGGAAACATGCCCGACAAAGTCTTCTATTCCTGGCAGAGCGACCGCCCGAACAAGACCAATCGGGGGTTCATCGAGGACGCCCTGGTGCAGGCAATACGAAATCTCGGCAGGGAAGAGAACGAGATCTACGTCCCCTCGCGGGACCTGGAACTCGACAAGGACACCAAAGGCATCCCCGGCAGCCCGCCTGTCGCCGACACCATCTTCCGGAAGATCGAGGAATGCGCGGTGTTTGTTCCCGATCTGACATTCTGCGGCCTGACCGAGGAGAAGCGGCCGATCCCGAACGCAAACGTGCTGATCGAGTACGGCTGGGCGCTTGCAAAGCCCGGTCACGAGAGAATCGTGGCGGTAATGAATGAGGCTTACGGGCGGGCCACGGAGACGTCACTGCCTTTCAACATCCGACACACCCGTTGGCCGCATCGCTTCACGCTAAGGGAGGACGCTGAGCCGGACGAACGGAACTCCGTCAAACGCGGCCTGACCAAGCACTTCGAAGACGCAATCAGGACCGCGCTTGCGGCTTCGCCGGCTGCCGGCTCCTCCTCCGCTCCACTGCAACCGAACTCCGGCATGTCGAGCTTTCTCAAGGAGGGCGACGTTCTGGGGATACTGCCCCGCGCCGTGGGCCGCCTCGAACCCACGCCGGTCGTTTGGAGAGATGGCCCCCGGGCATTCCTGAGAGTCGTTCCGGGCGTTCCCGTCGGGCCCTACAGCGCTCTTCAGATCCATGGAATGCTCGACAACACGCCGCTGACACCCTTCTGGAGTCCCGGGCGAGGTCAGCACTGGCGCATCGGCAACGAATGGGGCGCGGTCGTCTTCGAGTCCGGCGGCTCGGAACGAGTTGCCGCCGACTACATCGTCCAGATCACAAGCCAGGGCGAGATCTGGGGAATAGACAATTTTTGGCTTCAAGCCCGACGCATCGACTTCGAGGCTGAGGAGCTCAGGCGCCTGGATTATCCCGATATGCGCCCCCAGGACCATGTCGTTCGGTTCTTCGAGGATGCCTTTGCGCTCGCCTTGAGCGAGTATCTCCGGTTCGCGAAGGAGCAACTCGAAGTCACCTCGCCCGTCACCGTGATCGCGGGATTCACCGGTATTCAGGGGTTTCAGACCTACCTGCCGCCTCCCCGGCCGGGCGCAGAGACCCACCACAGGGTCGGGGGCGCGGCCAAGCCCAATATTGTTTCCATTATCCGCGGCGTATCACTGGAACCTGAGCACAGCCCTGAATTGCAGTTCAACGAAGACTATGTCCTGAGAAACGACGCGTATTTCAGACACGCCTACAAGGAGCTGATCCCGTTCTTCGTCGAAGCATGGAACGAGTTTCAGCATCCCCGCCCTGTGTCTCTTCCTAAATTGAACACGACGGACGGAGCCGACGGCGGATAGCCCGCAGCGTTGGCGACCACTTCGGCCGCACGCACCAGGGCTGGTACCCTATTATCATCCGGCCACCCGATCGCGGTACTCAAGGACTTTCGGCGGCGAAACAGATGACCATTTGGGATGATTTCTCGATCGAAGCACGCGTCCGCGAGATTCTTGACGTTCCGTCCCATGTGCCTGGCCATCACTTTGGCCGCCCCTTCCTCACCGCCTACCAGATCGCGATCTCGTTTGCCGAGCGTTTCCCTAGCGACCACGGACTCATCGGCAAGCAGATCGGCGGCAAGGATGCCGGACCGTCGCAATCTCTCGCTCAATACCTCGCCAAGGAACTTTCCGCTGGAATAAAGAATCGCCGCCTGCCGGGCATCGAAGGCGCCGATCTGCACGGTACGCATCTGAAGAAGCTTGAGTACCGCTCGAGCGAAGGCAACCTCGAAGCCTCTACGGGATCCTCCTCCGAGCTTTCCATGTTCCGCGTGTGCGACGACTGACGGCGAGCACCATTCACTGACCTAGATCGAGACTCACCTGTTTGGGCTGCGGTGATTGTTCCGGCCCAGATACCGGAGACTTGTCCGACGCTCGTTCCTTCGCCGCGTTCGACGCGCTTCCAACGTGTCCAACCGTCGAAGGACGCGGGCAGCGGCCGGGCTGCCCGTGGACGGGCTGCCTTCGAGTCGGCCGCCCAGTAGCGGTCCGGAGTTTGAACGCTAACGCTTCCGTCACCATGACGGGCGCCCGTGTTGTTTCCGCGGACGGAGCGAAGAATCCAGGAAGCCCAATAGGTTGCGCGCGCCCCGGGCGGCCCGGACCGCGGATTCTGACAGCGGCGACAAAAACGATTATCTGCGAGCCGCCGCAGCGAGCCGCCTGAAGGCCGGGTCGGATGTCAGGCTCGGGGCCTTGGCTTCAATTCGGTCCAGCGCGGTACTGAGGTCATCGGGAATGACAGCGTCTTGCGATTCACCGACGGTCAAGTCGAGCAACCGCAGGAGAGCATGAGCCTTCAGCGAATCATCGACCGCGTCCGATAGGCGCGGCATCCCGAAGTCTTCGGACAAACCGCTTTCATTGAAGCCGTAAGCGAGCAGCGACTGGCAATCGAAAGGGACGAGGAAACGCGCGACCTCATCGACCGCTTGTGCAAATGCTTCTCCCGAGACTGCCGGGAGACGAGAGAAATGATGGCTTACGCCGCTCGTCGCGAGTGATCGTTCCTGGGGCCAGACATGTTCAAGGAACGGTTTAACGGTCGACAGGAAGGTTGTGTGCGGCGGGAGCGATCCCTGGCCCTGCTTGTATGCATAGTCCTGAGTATGCCAGATCGCCAAGGCTGCCTCTTGCCGAATCTCACTGTCAGCGGTACGCAGCACCTGTGAAATGCGGGCGTGGGAAATGGACGGCTCACGCCGATCCGTGAACGCCGCCAATCCTTCATGGACCAGGCAGGAGATGAGGCCTTTCCGGGCTTGCTTGCCGAGTCGTTCATCGAGAACCCTGTTCGCAGCCTCCTCGCCGATAATCTTCAGCATATCGGAATCGATCCAGGCGGAAGCAACTGCACGCCAAAGCAGTACGGACCTGTCATCGTCGTTCAGTAGCGGGTCAACGAGACGCTGCATCGCCCACGCGGGGTCTATCTGGAGAAAGTCCGGGAGCTTCTGCGTGAATTGACAGTGCGCAATGAGACCGCTGTGGCCCGGTGCATCCATGGCGCGGTCGCGCATCTGCGTTAACAGGCTTCCGCTGGCGAATGGATCGCTGTTTTCGTCGGTGAAACGGAACAGTTCCAGGAATACGCGGAGAAGCTTCCCGACGGGCAGATGAAACGCATCGGACTCCTCGCGTGCCTGCTGTTCGTCGTCTGCGCGAACGCTCGCATCTGCGAAGCCCTTGTCTTCACCCGTTTCGGTCGCATTGGTAACCTCGACCGCTGCGGGCCATGCGCGCAGCCAGATCTGCCGCCCAAGCTCGCTCCCGATGACGTGCTCGGACCGCATGTGGAGCCATTGGGAAATGCCGTCGCTCGCGGCTTCGAAGGTCGTGTCTGAAAGCCGGTTCATCAGGCCCAGGACGCGAACCGCCTCGGACTCGACATCGCGCAGCGTTTCGCTCTCTGGCTGCGACCGAGGATGGGAATGTACATGCCCGAAACGATCCCAGAGGTGCGGGAAGCGGTCCACCAGCGAAGCTGCGCGTTCTAGATCGCCCAGGATATGAACAGCATGACCGGACTGTCGGAGCCAGTCCGCGGCCTTAAATTCTGACGACTCGCTCGACAGCGCGTCTTCAAGCGCCAGCAACCGGGATTCGCCTTCCAGATCGTCAAAGCGAGACTTTGGAGTGGTGCTGGGCGGGAAATAGGGCAGGATCCACGGATCGCGGAAACCGCCGTCCATAACCATATTCTTGAGACCCGGAAACTCATCGGTCGCTTCAAGCAACCAATTGCGGTCCTGGGCTGGCAAGATACCGCCGGCGAGCTCGATTCGTCTGATCTCCATGGCAGCCAATGCGCGCCTCTTCGTTCGGATTTCTTCGGCGTCCATATCTTTCGGGAAAGATCTGAGCGGCAGTCCCTTGCGCAAACGCCTGAGGATCAGCGCCTGCGTTTCGGGTTCGAAGTCCTTGAACCGTGCCGCGCGCAATTCGGCGAATTCCGGAAAGGACCAAAAGTCCCAGAACTCGGCATCGTCGAGGGCTGTCAAGAACTCGGCAGGTTCAGCGGCAGAAACCGCGTCGGCGTTGCGGGCGGCAGCGGCCCACAAACGGCGGTAGACCGCTATATCGGAATGGCGCCAACGCCCGAGAAACGATCTCGCCGTTCCGGCGTCGAGTTCGGCGATGCGCTGCAGGACCGCATGGAGCAATTTCACGGCAGGTCCGAGACCGGGAGTGAGGGCATCGGGTTCGAAGAGCCGGTCGCCCGATCCGTCCCGTTCGTTCACGGCAGTCTTCGGAGGCACGAAATACACGCGAAGAGGAGACACCAATGGTGGCCAGTCTCGCTCGGTGCTGCCATGGATGCGGTGGGCGAGGTAGAGCCCCCGGTCGACCGCGGACATCAAGGCGCTTGCCACGGCATGGAGAAAGTCGGCATCGGTAATCTCGTCGAGACCGATGTCTATGCGGTGCTCCCGGAAACCGATTGCGAGGCTGACGCTGGTCAGACCTACCGACAGCAGGTCGCCGAGCTTCCTCGGGCGTCGGGATCTTCGGGCAGGCGACCGGAGGCGGGCTTGCAGCGGCTTCACTGCGAGGCGCGGAGCGGCAAAGTCGGCGATTTCCTCGACGAGGTGGCCGGAACGGTCTCCCACTTGCAGCCGCCTAAGGATCTGCTGAAGCTCCGAAGCGGGAAAACCTGCCGGCGCGCGGTAGGACCAGCTCTCCAGGATGAGCGGCCATGCGGTTGCGTAGGGCTCCCGAAGTCGTGGCGCGCCAGGGCCAACCAGGAGTTTATGGATCGCAGCCCGCTCGACCCGTCGGTCGGGTTTCAGCCTGAGCGCCCAGTCCACTGTCCCGGGTTCTTCGAGACGGCCCTCGAGAAACGCCGCCGCGGTCCGGAAACGTGCTCGGTCCCGCACATCCAGGTCTGACAAGGAGTAGGTCACGAGTTTCTCTGACGCTCTCTTTCGGCGCTGACCGACAGGATGGCATCGAGCCAGGCGGGTTCGGCGCCGGCGGCGGATGCCACCTCGGCGAGGCGCACGCGCTCGTCGGGGCTGGCTCGCCTGAACAGATGATCGAACAGTCCCAGATCGGCGTCCGGCGCGTCAGCTCTTCGCGATTTGACGATGCGCCGGATCTCGCGGTGGACGAGCTGCTGTTTGCCGTTGATCGCCGAAAGATCGGCCCATCGCTGGAGCATGCGAAGCAGCACCGTATGGTCCCCGTCCGAAGCGTCGTAGCGAATCGGCACGATTCCCCTGGCGCGCCAGCCCTGCAGCGCAACGGCATCGGGTTCGTCGGAACCGACGAATATGAACCGCTCCTTGAGGTCGTCGAAGCGGCCTTCGTCCGCGGCAACGGCATTCAGGAGGTAGCGCATCGGCGGGTCGTTGGCGCTGTAGCCGACCAGTATGAGATGAAACAGTCGGGCGGTGTCGTAGACGAGGTCGGGAACGACGCGCCGCCGCAAATAGTATTCCCCGAAGTCCTGGTCGGTAAGTATCAGATCCGAATGGCGGGAGGGATTGCGGGTCAAGGCTCCGTGAATGTGGAGCACGCCGGCGAATTCCCGCCGCCTTGCCGGTCGGGGAATCGATCCGAGCGCGTAGCTCTGCGCCGGCACCCGGAGATTTCTCGCGGCTCGCTCAAGCAAGAGGTCGAAGTTGGTGGTCATGATCGTCGTTGCACCGCCGCGATCCGCAAGCCGGATGAGCGTGCGGTGGATCGCCGCCGGGCGTGCGGTGCCGGACGCATCGGCGTTGCCTGAACGCGCTGCGCCCGCTTCGAGCCTTGACATCGCCGGATTCGGCTTGCCGATTGGCGAGCGAAGAATCTCGACTACCCTGCTCCTGACCTTGCTGTCTTCTCGCGTATGGCTGTCGAGACGGCGCTCCAGCATGCCGAGGACAACATCGTATTCACCGGCGTTGAAGCATTCGACTTCTGCCGATTGGCGATCGTTGAGAGCCGGGCAATCCGGTTTCGTCGGGCGGTCCGGATCGATGGAGGCATTGGTCAAGATCTCGCAGACGCTCGGATCGAGGATCCGATAGACATCGAGTACAAGTTGCTTGAAGTCTGGTAACCCGGCCGACATGGAGATTCCCGCGCCGCAGAGGAAAAGCACGTCTCCTCGAGCGTGCGCTAACAACAACCGTTCGGGAATTGCCGGCAAATCGGGGGCCAGCGAAATTGTCCGCTCGGCACTATCGGGATGACTGTGGACGGTTCGGTCGTTCATCGGTGGGGCATGAATATTCTCGGTGTCAGACAGGAAAGCTCGCCGGTGGGCGAACCTAGTTTTCGATCGAACCCATTCTGGAAGGGTCAAGCGCAGAAGCGTGACTGCACTCTTGATGGAGTCACAGAATATCGACCGCAATACTGTCTGCAATCCGCTCCGCCGTCTCGTCGATCGAGTCCTGCGCCAGATGGACGTAGCGCGCCGTCGTCTCGATGTCGCTGTGACCGAGCGGCTTGCCGATCACGGACAGGATCTCTCCGAGCGCCAGGGCACGGGAGGCAAAGGGTCTGACGCAAGTCATGACGACCCACATCCTCCAGGCCGTCCCGAGTGTGCACGATGCGCCGTTGTCGCCTCGTGGGAACATCGGCATCGCCCGCATAAGAACATCCTTGGCGAACCCAGCTCGGCGAAAGACTCTTGCATCGATCACGGTCAGTGCAGATTTTTGGCTGCACCTTTCCGTTCGTAGCGACGGTGGAGCATAGCCTTCGGGGATTCCGGATGAGGAAGTCCCCGGCGTCGCGCCGCGTTCCTCTGCTCCCGGCGAACTGGATGGGCTGTCTCGTCACCTTCCATCATCCGGGAGGCATCATGGCACATCCTGAGAACGGCACGGTGGCGGTCCTTGTAGCCACCGCCGATCGGCCCGCCCTGCTTGAGCGCCGGGCTCTTCCTTCCATCGCAAGCCAGTCCCTGCTCCCTTCCCGGGTCGTCGTCGTCGACGACTCGGGATCGGAAGAAATCGCCGCGCGGTCAGGCCAGGCGGTACGGGACTGGCAGCCCGCCGGCGTCGCGGTCGATTTTCTTCGCAACCGCCGCACGAAGGGCGCGTCCGGGGCGTGGAACTCGGGCCTGGACCACTTGCTGCGGACATGCCGGGATCCCCGGCGGGTTCGCGTCGCGATCCTCGACGACGACGACCGCTGGGACCCGCTCCATCTGGAGAGCTGTCTTGCCGCCGTGGAGGAGCACGGTCTCGACATGGTCGCAGCGCCGTTCCGGCGGATCGGAGAGGCGGCTGGGCCGCGCCTGGTGGCGCCGCCGCCATCGCTCGACATCGCGGATTTCATGATCGGCAATCCCGGGATTCAGGGCAGCAACCTGGTCGTCCGGCTGAGCGCGCTGCTCGAAGCCGGGATGTTCGACGAATCGCTGCCGAGCTGCACCGACCGCGACCTTTGCATCCGCCTCGCGGAGTTGCCCGGCCTGCGCTACGGCGCCACCCCGGAACCGACCGTCCATCACTTCGCCTGCAGTTCCCGCGAGCGTCTGTCGACGCCCGGCTCTTTCGCCAAGACCGAGGGGCTGGACCGGTTCTTCCGAAAGTATCGCGGCCGAATGTCCGAGACCCAACGCGCGGCGTTCCGGGCCCGGGCCGCGCGGTATTTCGGATGGACGGAAGCGGCGCCCGGTACGGCGGCCGCCGATGATCCGGGTCATTGGGACCCGCCTGCATCGCCGCCGCGACCTCCGGCGCCACCTGCGGCGCCGCCCCATCTGATCGTCGGCGTGATCGCCGACACGGCAAGGCTGGACCGGGTCGCCAATCTGCTTTCCGATCTCCGAGAGCTTGCCGGAGAACCCGGCCTGTCGGGCCATGACGTGCTGATCCTGGAGAACGGTGCGGGGCGGACATCCGACAGGGCATTGCGCGAACTCGCGGAGCGCGAGCGTTCCGATGGCCTGCGGGTCCACCTAGTCGATCGGGCGCGGCACGTTGAAGACGCCGCGAACGGCCTAGTCCCAGACGGAGGCGCGGGCGGGGGACGCAGGCTGCCCATCGCCCCCGCCCGGACGGTATTGCAGTCATATCTGTACGCCTTCGCGAGCAACCGACCGGGTTCGATCGTCTGGATCGTAGATGACGACATGCGGCTCGATCCCCTCGTCATCGGCAAGGACGGGCGGCTGCGCCGACGGTCTCGGAGGCTCGCGCCGGTGTTGCGCGAGCTTCGCCGGCTCCACGCGGCGGGTGGCGTCGACATCGCCATCGGCGCCTATACCGGAGCCCCTCCGCTGCCGTTCGCGGCGACCGTCCGGGTCCAGATCGTGGACCTCGCCGCGTCCCTGCAATGGCTGGCGGTGCTGGATCCCCGGTCGGCCCTGCCGGACCGCGCCCCGGAAAACGCCATGCTGCGATCGCGGCGGCACGACTACTATTACGACCTGTCCCGCAAGCAGACCGACAGGCTGGAAACGCCGTTCTGGATCACCCCCGGGTTTCCCGGCGAGACGGTGGGCGAGGCATTCACGCGCATGGCCCGCCAAGCGGAGCGGATATTGGCCGGGGAGCAGGTCTTCCGGCCTCTTGCCGTGGGCGAGGACACCGATCCCTTGTCGCCGGTTGGCGGCGGTCTCCAGCGCGGCGGCAATACCTTCGTGCTGGACGTCGAGGCCCTGAGGCTGGCCCCCAACCCCTCGCCGGCCATCGACGGCCGGCCGAGCCGGCGCTCGGACATGATTTGGGCGCTGCTGCAGGAACGTTACTTCGGCCGCAGGGTCGCGAGCCTTCCCATCGCGCTCTATCACGACCGCGCCGGCCTCCCGGCGGGTGGGCTGGATGTCGAGCGCATCGTCGACGACATTCGCGGCTATGCCGCGTTCAGGGCGCTCCAGGACACGCCCGACATGTTCCGGGCCGCGGACGATCTCGGCCTGGAAGCGGTGGAGGGGATGCTGGACCGCTTCACCGATCGGGCGCGCAAGTTCCTCGACGAACGGGTGGCGGCATTCCGCCTCTCCTTCCATCGTATCCGGGGCCTCTCGCGGGTTCTGCACCGGCTTGTCGAAGACGACCGGCGCTGGTGGCGGGAAGACGAGTATCGATCGGCGCTCGACCGGCTGCGGGCGTTCTCCGAACGCCTCGCGGAGGTCTACACGATGGAGACCCTTCATCGCGTCGAACGTGAAGCCGGGGCGCTGACCGACCGCCAGATCCGCGAGTATCTCGATGAGCTGCCGAGCGAGGTCGAGAACCATCGGATACGGCTTGAGGATTCCGCGGCGCTGCTTCGCGGTCTCGCGGACGAGAGAGTCGCCAACGCCAGGGCGATTGCCCGGGACCTGACCGCGCCCGGCGGTCCGCTCGCCTTGTTGGGATGCGGCGCGGAAGGGGTTGCGCTTTCCGACGGGGAGCGCGTGTTTAAGGTCTTCGACTACCTGAAGTCGTCGCATGCCTTCGATGCCCCAGCGTTCCTGCGCTCGCTGGTCGGCGCCTGGCGCGACACGCGCTGCCTCTACCCCGTTCTCGACTTTCATGAGTCGGGCTATCGCGCGGTGCTGGTCTATCCGTTCGAGCCCAGCGAACCGTACATTGGCGGCCACGGGCCGGGCATGGTGGACCTGCTTGCCGAATGCCGGCGCCATGGCGTCGTCTGCCGCAACATCCATCCCGACAATTTGCGCGTGGTCGACGGGCGGGTGCGGCTGATCGACTACGGTTCCGACATCCGTCCGCTGGAAGACGAGCGCGACTTCGACGCGATGTGCCGGCGGGCATGGCTCTCGTGTCGCTGGGCGAACCGGCCCGACCTCAAGGACATCATGCGGCGCGCGTTGAACGATGCGTGGATCCCCGAGCTCGAAGGGTACGACGGGTTCCGCGAGGCGGTCCGGCGCGTGACGGGACGCAACGAAGCGTCCGAAGACATCGTGCTGGGGATGATCGGCAAGACCGGATCGGTCCTCGATTACGGCTGCGGCAAGGGCCGCATCGCCCGGGAGATGGCGAAGCGCGGGATGCGGGTCCTCGGCTATGACCCCGACCGCGCCCATCGGCGGCGGTGGGAGTCGCTCTGCCGGGAAGCGGGCAATCTCCGCTTCACCCACGAGCGGGTCGAGACCCTGGCCGCGGGACCGTTCGATCTCGTGGTATGCCGCCGGGTGCTCTGCACCATCGAGGACGACGCCGAGCTGCGCACGGTCCTGGCCGACCTGCGCGCCTCCGTGACAGAGGACGGCCGGGTCGTCGTGACGGCATGCGATCCGCACTTCACGTTCGGCGGGCCGAGCCCCGAAGTCGACCGGCAATTGCCGCCCGGCGCCCGCTACGAGGACACCTTCGCCTGGCGGAAGAGGATCCGCGCGACGGGCCGGGTGCGCCAGGACGTGCATCGTCCCGAACGGGCGCTGCGGCGGGAGTTCGCCCGCGCGGGCCTGGCGGTATGCCGGCGCGTGGAGGAGCCGTCGGTCAATCTGGAGCGCTTCGAGCCGATGTCGGAGCATCTGACGTTCGAACTCCGTCCGCTCGCGCCGCTGCCCGGTGAGGTCACGCTGCTGATCAAGGCCTGCGCCATGGAAGCGGCCACGCTCGACGTGCAGGTGCGCCACCTGGTCTCGCAACTCGAGGGGCCGCGGGCGTTCGCCGAGCGGGTCCTGGCGATCGATTCCCGCGAGGACGGGTTTCTCAGGCAGCACGCGCGCGGCAGCCTGAGCGGCCTTCGCCGGGAAGCGCGCCGGCTGAAGGATGTCGGGTGGATCGACCGGATCGTCGAAGGTCCCGGCGACGGCGAAGCCGCCGCTGCGCTCAACCGGCGGTGGTTCGGCATTCCCTCCGAGCGCGCGCACGCCGCGACAGGCGCGCAGGTCTCCTCCACGCTGGCCGGGTTCGAGGCGTGCGAAACGCGATACGTCCTTCACGTGGACGCCGACGTCATGATCGCCCGGATGGACCGGGGCCACGACTACATGGCCGAGATGCTGGCCGTCCTGGCCGGAGAGCCGGGCGCGCTCACCGTGGCGCTCAACATCGCCATGGACCGTGAACGGCCCTGGACCGACCGCGGACCGCGCGGCGCCTGGCGGACGGAAGCGCGCGCCGGGATGATCGATCTGGCCCGGTTGCGCGACGCGAGACCGTTGCCGAACCGGACCGACGGAGACCGTCTGGCGCTTCCCTGGCACAGGGCTCTCGACCGGGCGATCGAGGCGGGGGCGGGCCGGTCGTTTCGCGGCGGCGACCGCCGGACCTTCCATGTCCATCCGCCCAACGCGCGCAAGAACGACCTCGACGCGTGGTTCGCGGCGCTCGACCGTATCGAGCATGGTGCGGTGCCGCGGGTTCAGACGGGAAGACCGGACTGGACGGGCGGCATCGCCGAATGGATGGGACCGCCCCGGCGCGAGCCGTTCGTCTTCGTCGTCTCCGGCCGCAACGTGCCGCCGGGCCGGTTCCGGCGGTGCCTCGAATCCATGACCCGGCAGAAAGGGCCGCGATGGGGTGCGGTGATAGTCGACGACGCGTCCGACCCCATGTTCGCCGAGCACTTCGAGACCGCATGCGCGGCGCTCGGGGAGCGTTGCACCGTCCTTCGCAACCGGCGCCGGCGCGGCCTGCTGGCCAACATGGTGACCGCCATAAGGACGATTTGCGCCGACCCCGAGACGGTGATCGTGACCCTCGACGCGGACGACGCCCTGATCGGCGAGCGGGTGCTCGAGCGGCTGGCGGCGGAATACAGGCGCGGCGCCGACGTGACCGCCGGTTCGATGCTGCGCACCGACAAGGCGGTCGACTATCCGGTGTGCTTCGAGCGGCCGCGGGAACGCCGCGGAGGCAATGTGTGGCAGCATCTCCGCTCGTTCCGGAAGAGGCTCTTCGACGCCATACCGGACGAAGCGCTGCGGCTCGACGGCGATTACGTCGATCTCGCCAGCGACTGGGCCTTCATGCTGCCGATCGTGGAGATGGCGGAGCACCCGGTCCATATCCCCGAACCACTCTATCTGTACGAGCCTTCAGGTGTCGGCAAGGGTGCCGGGCGCGCCGCCCGCGAGGAAGCCATCGGACGTATCGTCGGCAAGGAGCCCGTAGATCTTGACAAGGTCCGCGCAGCGAACCGAAGAGATGGAGCAAGAGCGCCTTCTCCAGCGCCGTGCGCACGTCGTCCCGGCGCAGCCCACTCACCTTCTCCCGGAAGGGCGGGGCATCGATATGGCGTTTCGTGAGTCTCGGCAAAGAAACTCCGCCCGCCTTGGCGGCGATCATGCGGGCGATTGCCGGCCTGCTCCGGGTGGTGTTATATTTCGATATAACCTTGGAGGCGCGCATGCACACCACGAATCTTCGAAGGGTCGGCGGCTCAGTCATGCTGGCGGTGCCCCCGGCGCTTCTCGATCTCTTGGAGCTCAAGGCCGGCGCCAGCGTGGATATCGGTATCGAGGAAGGCCGCCTGATCGTCGCGCCCAGGACGCGCCCGAGCTACACCCTCGACGAGCTTATGGCGCAGTGCGACGAGACCGCTGAGGTTGACCACGAAGACCGCGCCTGGCTTGACGCCAGGCAGGTCGGCAACGAACTGCTGTAATGGAGCGAGGCGAGATCTGGCTTGTCAGCCTGGACCCGACGGCCGGACATGAACAACGGGGGACTCGGCCGGTTGTGATCGTCTCCCCCGCTTCCTTCAACGCGTTGACCGGGACACCGGTGGTTCTGCCGATCACGACGGGCGGAAACTTCGCGCGCTACCATGGCTTCGCGGTCTCGCTTGACGATGCGGGCACCCGGACCATCGGAGTCATCCGGTGCGACCAGCCCCGCGTCCTCGATCTTGCCGCTCGGAACGGAAGACGCCTCGAATCGGTCCCGGAACAGATCATGGACGAAGTTCTCGCCCGCCTCGCCGCGATCCTGGCGTAGCCCCATTCGCCACGGTATGATCGACACTCGTCAGCCGGCGCATTCGGTTGCTTGGCGGGCGATGGTGCCCCAGGTGAGCCGCCCGTTCCCTGCACGGCTTCACCTTGGACGAACTGGACTGCTGCTGTTCTCATCGCCATCACCCCGCGTAACCGCACGAAAGTTGCCAGCAGGTGCAAAACCGATCATCCGCCGGCACTTGGAGCCCGTGATCGTCCGCACACTGAAGAACATCGAACTCGGTTTGATCACCGGTCCTGCGATACGCGTTCCTAGGCTCCCAACTGGAGGTGATTTACCGCGTTATTGCAATACAGTATGGAACTGGGCCAAGTTGCCGAAATCCAAAATGAGGCCTAGCTAGTCGCCGCCGTAGTGTTCCTCGAAGGGCGGCGGAGAGGGTTCGTACGCCGGTGTCCACCCGGCCGACCTAGCGAAATCCCGCCAGGCGTAGGCGGCGGTCCTGCCGGCAATCCTGATCTTGATACCGCCTTCGGAGATCCACCAAGCGCCCACCAGCGAGCCTGAGCGGACTTTGCCGTCATCGCTGAAGAGCAAGGGGGCGGTGCGCGCGGCAAGAAGATCGAGGGCTACGGCTTGGGAGGCTGCGGTGATTTCCTTCATCATCCGGAAGGCGGGATGGCGTCGGGGCGTCGGGCGGATCGGGATCGGGTAACGCGTTCTCAGGGAATAGTCGGGCGTGCGGCCCTGCCAGCGGATGACGACGATGTCGCGGTTGGGCACGGGGTTGACGATGCCGACATCGATCAGGTCGTCGTGCTCGTCGACTAGCCATGTCTCCTTTCGGTGCGGAGTAAGGACACCGACCATCCTGCGCCCGCGGGGGGTTAGGCCGATAACGCCCTGCATGCGTAACTCGGCGGCGGCTGCTTGCTTCGGGGTCATTGTAGGTTTGCCGCGGGAGGCGCCGAGGCCGGTCGCGCCGATATAGGCGTATTCGGATCCGGGGTGGTTGCGAACGATCATCCCGGGACGAGCGAATTCCGACCAGCGATCCTGGGTCTGCGATTCCTCGACCTGGAGGGTGGACGGGAGGTCGAGCTCCCGACACCGGTCCCTTATGACGGCGGGCAGGGTCTTCTGGATCCAGCCGTCATGAACGATCTGCCAGCTCTTGCTGTACCTGAAATACTGTTCCGCATGAAAGCGTCCGGTGTCGGGCGTGTAAATAATGACCATCGAGATTTTGCGGCTGCTCGGGTACAGGGCGATTTGCAGGTTCGATTTGGTGTGCCGGTCGCCGATGCGCCATTCCCATTGCGGTCCGGAAGTGCGGTATCCCGAACGGTCGGCGCGGAGCGAGCAGTTTTGAAGCTCGCCGTTGGGACCGAAATACATCGCGGCCGGGGCACCGAAGCGCTCGTACACCCAAACCCGATTTGTGAGGAGGTCTTCGAAGAATTCGGCTGAGTGCGACGGATGGTTGAGAGGCAGGTGCCGCAGGCGCGGAGTGTCGGTCGCGAGCGCCGTGGATGAAAGCGCGGCGGCGATGAGGAGCAGAGAAAATAATCTGAGCATGGTCGATCTCCTCGTCTGGATTGTCGGGATGTCCGGTGGAGCGGCGAGGACCGGGTTTGGATGGGTGAGCGGGGTTTCTCCGGAATTCCGCGGCTCGTTTCGAAGGGGCTCCCCTCCTCTCTCTGCGACAGCGGCGTTGCGTGAGCGATGTGGCGCTGTGCGGCTCAGTGCGGGCGTCTATGGACGAGCCTTGAAGATGCGGCGGCGTTCTCGCCAATAGGGGCCGCGGGCGGGCTTCGAGAGGGCTGTGTGGGCTCGGAGCCTGTGCCGGTAGGAACACCCGGAATTCAGGACGGGCCGTCGAGCGGCTGTCTTGGACGATCTGAGCGGTAATGGAGAGGGCGGCGCCGGTTACATCGAGATGCCGCCGCTCTGCTCCTGGCTCTCGCGTTGTCGGCTGGTCGCGATGGACCGGTCGTGGTCGATGCTTTGCGTCGCGCCGTGCAGCAGCGCAGCGGCGGGTTGCACGTTGAGGCCCTTCTTGTCGGCCATGCTGGCGAGCGAGGTCCGCTTGTCGGGTGGGCTGAAGTCGATCACGGCGAGCGGGCTGTGGTCGATGATCTTCTTGTCGCGGAGAAGGATGGCGCGGCTCAGGCTTTCGTTGCGGGTGTCCGGATAGAAGGTGAGCTGGGGCCGGTTTCGGTCGGTGGCCCACTCGTTCGCCATCTGCTGTGTGCCGGGTGCGTTGCCGTGCACCAGATACATGTCGGGGATTTCCTTATGGAAGGCATCGAGGACCGCGAACACGGTCTCCTTCGGCACGTTGTCGTCCTTGGTGCCGGCGATCGCAATGGGGGTGCCCTTGATCTGGTGGGAGAGGTCGTGCCTGTCGCGCCTGTCCTGGATGGCGCGCGAGGCCTCGGCCGATGCCGAGGTCGTGGTGGCGTCGGGCTTGGAGCCGAACGAGGCGGCCGGACGCCATTGCTCGCCGTGCTCGTCGCTGTAGACGTCGGCGAGTCCAGCGCGGACCTGCTCGGCCCGATCGATGGCGCCGGTCAGGTGGTAGGCGGAGTCGACCGCTTCCGCCAGTTGCATGTCGACGATTTCGCTGGGGCCCTGGGCCGGCGTGAGTTCGCGCACCCGGTCCGCGTGGGCCTGGGCCTGGTCCTGGAGTGCGCCGGGCTTGGCCTGGTGGTCGTGCACCGCCTGGATGATGCGGGACATGATGTCCTGTCGCTGCCGGGGATCGGTTTCGTGCCCGGGTGCGATCGCTTCGATGAAGGAAAGGAACCGGTCGCGCAGCACTTCCACGGTCTGCTCAGGCAGAGGGCCGAGGCGCGGTTCGAGGACGGCCTCGGCGTGTCTGTCCGCGCGGAGTGCCGGATCGGGAGTGGAGCGCCGGTCGAGAGGCGTTTCCAGAACGATCGCACGGTTGGGGACCTGGCGTTGGGAATCGGCGCCGGAGACGATGAAGGGCTTGATACCCAGCTTGATGGCCTCCCGGTGGAGGAAGGTCGGTTTGTAGTCGGGTCCGGCGAAGGCGATGATGCCCCGGGGATCGGCCTTCAGAATCTCCCGGTCGCGTCTGGGAATGGCGCCCCTGTCGTTCTTGTGCTTGTACTCTGGATAGAAGGGCACTTCGGGGACGCCCTTGTTGTCCGCCCATTTCGCGCAGATCTGCTGCACGCCCTTTGCGCCGCCGTGGAGGAGAACCATGTCCGGGTACTTGGCGTGGACCGCGTCGAGGGTGGCGAAAATCGTCGTGTAGTCGGGGCCGTGCCTGTATCCGGTGACGGCGACGCGCGTTCCCTCCGGAATATTCTTGCGGTTGCCTAGTGCCTTTTCGGAGCGCTGCTGGTCGCGCGAGTCGATGCGGCTTGCGATAGTGGAAGTCTGGCTGACATGCGATCCGGTGGTGGGCTGCCAGGCCTTGCGGCATTTTTCGTAGTAGGCGCCGCCGGCGAAGTCCCTGAAGATTTCGTAGAGGTCGCGCTTGCCGGAGAGGTTGAGGTAGCGCTGCGTCTTCTGCTCGAGCTGCTCGGAGGCGACGCCCCTGCCCTTCTTTTCGATGGTCTCGGCATAGGACGACTGGGTCTTGCGAATGTCCTCCTCGAGCGCGGCCATCTGGCGTTCGACGCGGTTGAGCTGGAAATGGAAAGTGTTGACGATCCCGTAGAGAAGCGGCTCGCGCTCGGAAGCCATCTGGTAACCGTCGGGGGTGACGGTCTCGGTGATGAGCTCGATCGCCTCGGCGAGGCCCTGGAAGGCTCTCGGGGCGATTTCGACTGCGGATTCGGCTTTCTCGATGAGCTCTTGCGGCGAGACGAACCACAGCTCGCGCGGATCGGGTTCGTCGGGTCCGGGGGTAGCGCCATAGAGCGCCGCCTGCTCGGCGATGACGCCGGTCATGCTCACGTTCTCCGATTCCCCGGTATCGGGTGAGGCGGAGAGTTGCTGCAGTGCGAGATCGGGGTTGGCGACGAACAATTCCAGCTTCTCGAGGAAGGGCTGGTTCACGACACCGTCGGGTCGCATGACGTCGCGCAGTTCGGCGAGGTGTTCAAGACCTTCGAGCAGTTGCGGCCGGGTTCGCGCGGCGGTGAATAATCCGTCGATCGCGGCTCCCAGGCGCGTCTCGAGTTCGGTCCGCTCTTCCGGCTCCGGAAGGAACCCTCGGAAACGCTCGGAAATCTCAGCGATGCGCCGCTCGACGGCGGGGTCGATGGGTGACGATTCGGTGGCCTCGGCCATTGGTGTGGACTCCTGTTTCGCGGCTCGGTTGTCCGCGGAAAGTCGGTCGCGGGGTCGCGTGGCGGCGGTGGACCGGATCTCCTGGTTGGGGCTCGCGCGGGAGGCGTGAGCTGCGAGGATCCGGTCGAGCTGCGCGCGGGCCGCATCGAGCGCGGTGTTGGCGAGGTTGATGACCGGGATGCCATGGGCTTCGGCGATTCGAATCGCCATGCCAGTGCCGCCCACGGTTTCTCCGCCGGGGGTCCAGCAGACGGCCGCGTCGATCGGCACGTTGCCCTGCGGTCCGAGAAGGATGCTGACGTTTCTCGCGTGGAATTGCCGTGCGCGCGCGTCGCAGCGGTCCCATGCCGGGTGGAGTGCGGCGGCGATGGTCATGTGCCTGGCGGTCACATCGTCGCGGGCGACGTGGCAGTCGGGGCCGTTCAGCCCGTTGAAGGAGGGCCAGGGGAGGAAGAGAGTTCGTTCGTGTTCAAGGGCGCCGGATGCGAACGCCGCGTCGGCGCCGGCGGCCCCGCCCGAGTGGAGATGCCAGCCGCGGTTTGCGAGCTCGGATGCGAGCTCGGTCATTTGCTGGAGGATCCGGGGCGGCGTCCGGCGTGCGCCTATACCGGCATAGACCGGGCCCGGCAGTTCGGCTTGGGCGGTTTGCCGCTGTGCGTCGAGGGAGAGCGCGCCGACGTTGATGTGGGATACCCAGGCCGAGGCGTGCGCGAGCGGATCGTTCTGGCGGATGTGGTGGCGGAGCTCCATCCAGAGCCGGCCGAGCACGTTCTCGCCCTCGTAGACGTCGCCGGCGGGAATCGCGCCCCAGAAGGCGTCGCGGCGCGAGATCTCCACGATCGGGCGCTGACCTGTCCGCTGGAGCGCGGCGTCGATGAGGTCCGGATTGGCTTCCCGCTTCATGCGGATGACCCAGCGCATGACATTGACGCGCTGGTCGTTCCAGCCGGCGTCCGGGCCGGGTTCCGGGTTGCGGCCGATCCGCGCGGCGTCGCCCGGGCGGGCCGCTGCGGCTATGCGCTCCTGGATGTCCGGTCGGGAGGCGTATTTCGCGGCCTGGTAGAGATGTTCCGAGGTGGCGAGGCGGTGGGGTCCGGCCGCGATCGGGTTGTCGAGCGCCCGGAAGTTGCTGAATTCGCCCCACGCGTCTCGGGTTCTGAGGAAGCCGCAGCTGACGGATTTCAGGTAGGTGGGCATTGTCTGGGTGCCGTGTCGACGCCGGGCTAGAAGGAATGGGAGATGCGGGCGCGCGGGGTCATGTCGCGGTCGTCCGCGGTTTCGACGGAAAGACCGGAAGAGGTGCCGAGGCTCTCGGCCGGGGCGCGTTCGACGGCGCTTCGGGATTCGGTGACGGCAAGTCCGCGCTCTCGGGCGCTTTGTGCGATCGATGAGTGCTGGCCAGCCTCGGTGAAGTCGTAGACCCTCACGGGCTCCTTGTGGAACATGGCGCTGATGCGGGCGTCTTCGTGCTGCAGGTCCTCGGCCGGGCCTCGCGGAAGAACGATTTGCGGCATCCTGTTGTTCTGCGCCCACTCGCCGGTCATTTGCTCGACGCCGGAATGGTTGCTGTGGACCAGTACGAGGTCGGGGATGCTTCGCTTGAGGCGGTCCAGAACGCCTGAGAGCGCTTCGGGATCGGCCGACGCGTTGGGTCCGGTGATGACGACGCGCGAGCCCGGTTGCTCGAGGTCGATGTAGGTGGCGGGGCGCACGGCCCAGCGCTCCATCAGCATACGCTGCTGGATCACGGGTCGGTGCCGCTGGCGGGCGATTTCGGCCAGTTGGGAGGACTGGTCCGGCGCGCTCAGGTCGTAGAAGCGCGCGGGCTGGGTGGCGTCGAGCAATGCGTTGTAGCGCGCGTCGCGGAGCTCGGTGGTCTCGCCGTCCGGGTGGGCGGGGTAGCTGATCTGGGGGATGTCGTTCTTCCGGGCCCATTCGTCGACGAGGGCTTCGGTCCCGGTTTCGCCGCCGTGGACGAGGACCAGATCGGGAATCGCGTCCTTCAGGCCGTTGAGAAACCTGAGCATCTCCTCCCGATCCGGAGGCAGGCGCGGTCCGGTGACAACAACGCGCGTCCCCTCGGCGAAGGGTTCGTTCTCCGGAAACGGGACCGGCTTGAGGCTCGGAGCCTCGTAGCGGGGTTCGGCGCTGCGGATTTCGCGGAGTTGGGCGAGGGTATGGCAGTTGTCGTGCTCCTCGAGGGCGCGCGCTTCCTCGGCCGTTGCCGGGAGGATGTCAGGGAGAGAGGGTCCGGAGAAGAAACGCTGGCGGAGGCCGCGGATCAGCGAGTCGATCGGCGAGGATTGCCGGGGCTGCGATGTACCGGCGTGGGTAACGGGACCGAGCTGGGCGTGACCGGGCAGGTTCTGGATGACGGTCACCGGGCGGTGTCGTTCCCGCGCGACGTTGGCGATGTCCGAGGTCCTGCCGGTTTCGCTGAAGTCGTAGATACGGGCCGGCGGAGTGAGCTCGAAGATGGATTTATGGCGCGCGTTGCGTCGTGCGGCCGTTTCGCCGGCGGGATCGGGCGCGTAGACGATCTGCGGGATCCGGTTCTCTCCGGCCCATTCGCCGGCGATCGCTTCGGCGCCGGCGGCGCCGGTGTGGATCAGGACAAGGTCCTGAAAGACCTTGCGGTAACCGTCCAGGAAGCGGGCGATGCTGTGGCTGTCGAGAGCGCTGCCGTTGGCGGCGATCAGGACGCGTGTGCCGACGGGAAGAAGCGGCAAGTCCGGGATCGTCCTGGGCCGCGGGGGAGACTGCTGTGGCGTGGGCTGTGCGTGGTCTTCGGCTGCGCGCGATCCGAGCGAGTCGTAGAGCGAGCCGATGCGGGTCGCGACGCCCGAGAAATCGAACAGTTTGCGGGGAAGGGTCGCGTCGCCGGCCCGCTCATGGCGGGGCCGCGGCGCTGCTGTTTGCTGGGTCATGCCGTTCTCCGACGCGGCCTGGAGCCGCGGTCCCGGAGGGCCGCCGGCGGCGGACGTCCGGGCTATGCGTCGGAGTGGCGCAGGGAGTCTAGCAGGCGGGAATTCGGGGTCAATAGGCGGGCGATACGGCCCGTCTCATCCCACGCCGCAGTGCGGCCTCCCCGATGAAACGCCGTCGCGCTTTCTCCTGCATTGCCGCCCAGCCGCGCGGTTCGAACGGGAGCCGCGACCATGGGCGACCAGACCAAATCCCGCCTTTGCCCGGCGCGTCGGCGTCGCCAAACCGCGCGCTACGTGCTAGGACATCCGAGACGACGTGATCCTTGGCCTGTTCCCGCGCGTCTTGGTGCTACGCGCTCAACCGCATGGCGCGGGCCCAGGCGATACGCCACCCTTGACGACACCAACGCCACGACTGTCGGTGGCTCGATTGACCCGGCTGGCGGGTCCGTATAGGGATCAGGCAACGATTTCGGCGGCGCCGGGATCGGGCTGGATGTGGAGGGGCGGGGCATGTTGGATTGCACGTCGTACCGGCCATTCTCCGTAAGCTCAGGATGCGGGTGCATGATGAGGATGGATATCGGGGAACTCGTAGCCGGGGAGGCGACTATAGGCATTGCCGAAAGCAATACTAAGTGTTTAGTTACATGTTGGCTACACCAAAATTGATCCTGGTGAACCGCTATGACTCAAACGACACTCCACAATCCCGACCGCTTTATGGCCGACCTGCGGCAGATTCTTGCTCAGGGCCGCAAACGCATAGGATTGCTCATAGGTGCTGGTGCTCCGGTCGCAGTGAGAGTTAATGAGGAAGGAAAACTGGACCGCGATGGACAGCCACTTATCCCCGACGTTGAAGGCCTTACGGAGGCTGTCGTAGGTGATCTGGAACAAAGCGACAAGACAGTTGTAGACGCTCTCTTACCCGAACTAGGAGAGAACCCAAATATTGAAATCATCCTAACTCGTATCCGGAGACTCTCTCAATCAATCGGTAAAGCCGAAGTCCACGGTCTGAACGGTGCGGGATACGAAGAACTAGCTAGCTGCATATGTCGTAAGATCGGAGGCATCGTCGGGCCATCGCTTCCGAACGAGCCGAATCCCTTCACGGAACTCGTTTCGTGGATCGGCGGTACTCACCGCGATCACGCGATCGAAGTATTCACCCCCAACTATGATCTGCTGTTAGAAGAAGCATTCGAACGTGCTCGACTTCCCTATTTCGATGGTTTCACAGGTTCACATAAGCCCTTCTTTGATCCGGCGAGCGTATCAGATGACGTGCTCCCGCCGCGCTGGACAAGGCTTTGGAAAATACACGGGTCGCTTGGCTGGGAATTCTCCGGTGACGCAATTATCAGGACTGGTAGTCGCGAGGCCGCCATACTCATTTATCCTGATCACCTCAAGTACGACCAAATCACGCGCCAACCCTTTTCTGCACTTTATGAGCGCCTTCGTACCTTCCTGATGACACCAGACAGTTTACTGCTCTGCGTTGGTTTTTCGTTCGGAGATGCTCAGATATCCGCCGTACTAGATGAGGCGCTCGCTGCCAATACACATTCAGCCATCTTCGCATTTCAGTTTCGTGCTCTTGATCAAGAATATGCGGCGGCCAATCTTGCACTTCGGCGCCCCAATCTTAGCGTATATGCACGAGATGGGGCTGTGATATTCGGGGTTCCGGGACCGTGGCAGCCAGGACGGCCATTGAGCGATGAGTGGGCCTCGATCCGTAGCACCTTTTGGAAGTTCGGGGCAGGAGACGGTCGAGGCGAGTTTCTGTTGGGAGATTTCGCCTTGCTTGCCCGGTTCTGTGCTTTGGCACAGGCCACGGCATTGAGACCCGGAGAGGAAGGAGAACAGTCTGAGCCGGAGGAAGAGCCGGCCACAGCCACGGTTGCGGCTGCAGGTAATGCTGGACCCATGGTTTCTGGTGCCGATGCTTAGCCGCGATCCAACGTACTTGGGCACTGTTGCATCGGTTTCGGGCTCATCCGTCAGCGTTCGTATGGCTCAATCAGTAGCCTCGGGCTTAACCATTATCGAGGGTCGTACCTATCGGATTGGTCAAGTGGCTGGCTTTGTTCGTATCCCGCAGGGCTATCAGGATCTGTTTGGGGTGATATCGCAGGTGGGTGCTCAGGCAGCCCCTCAACCCTCGGAGGCCAGCGATCCGGATACGGGTCGTTGGATGGAAGTTCAGCTGATTGGGGAGTCAATCGGTGATGTATTCGAACGCGGGATCAGTCAATATCCAAATGTCGACGATAGTGTACACATCGCGACAGAGACTAATCTCGCGCGCGTCTATGGCGCTGACGATCATGGACAGGTCGCTATTGGCTCACTGTCAAGCGCTGAGAGTATTCCCGCAAAGGTGGCTCTCAACGAGCTGGTAACACGCCACTCAGCTGTCCTCGGCTCAACCGGGTCTGGAAAGTCGACGACGATAGCGAGTTTGCTACAAGCGATTACCGCCAGTTCACAAGATAATGGTGGCTACCCGAGTGCCAGGGTCTTGATGCTTGATATACACGGCGAGTATAGGAACGCCCTCTCGGACGTCGCCACAATTTACTCAGTGGATCCACAATTTGGCGAACAACAGCTGTTTATTCCGTATTGGGCCCTTAATGGGTCCGATTTGCTAGACTTCTTGACGGGAGGTTTAGATGATGGGCCACGAGAAACGGCGTTCACTGACAAGATATTCTCGTTGAAGGTCCAATCTCATAATGCCACACCGTTCCCAGGCGTGGAGGAAGGATCAATTACAGTTGATACCCCGCTTCCCTTTAGCTTGAAAACGCTTTGGTACGATTTGATTGATTTTGAACTTACCACATTCGAGGGAGCTGACCGAGATCAACCTGCTATTCAGGATCCTGGAGATGCAGATGCGTTAGTGGCTCCTCAATATAAGCCGCATGCGATGGGTGCACAGGGACCGTTTCTGAATACCCAGGCTGTCGGAATTCGACGACAACTGAACCTACTTCGGTCTCGACTGCTGGATCGCAGGTACGATTTCCTGCTTCATCCTGGCCCTTGGGAGCCAGATCTATCGGGTCGGACTCAGAGTGACCTCGACGCACTGCTCGCGGGTTGGATCGGTAGCTCGAATCCGATCACTATCTTAGATCTTTCCGGAGTGCCGAGTTCGGTACTTGAACGCCTCATCGGATCAATTCTCAAAATCGTATATGAATCACTATTCTGGTCGCGGGAAAAGTCGGAAGGTGGCATTGACCGACCTTTGCTGGTCGTTATGGAGGAAGCTCACCGATATCTGGAAAGCGGCAAGATTAGTTTGGCATCTGAGACCGTTCAGCGCATTGCCAAAGAAGGTCGCAAGTATGGTGTGGGTGCTATGGTAATTAGCCAGCGTCCATCTGAAGTGGACGAAACAATCCTTTCGCAGTGCGGTACCTTCTTTGCTCTCAGGCTATCCAATCCAAGGGATCGTGAGCGGGTACGAGGAACGCTTCCAGATGGCCTTGTAGGCCTTCTTGAGGTGCTGCCCGTTCTTCGAACCGGTGAAGCGATCGTCATGGGTGAAGCGGCCAAGCTGCCTATGCGCTGTCGCATCACGCTGCCGCCAGAAGACCGTCTACCACAGAGTATCGATCCCGACATCGTCGCGCAATGGTCCATACCCCGTAGACGCGAAGGCTATGATCGCGTCATAGCATCGTGGCGTGCTCAGCGGTCACGGGCGGTAGTGCATGAGCTTGACATTAGACGCCAGAATGTCGAAGACGTATCAGAGGATAGCTAGGAGACTGCTATGCAAAGGTATTCCGTCGCATCGTCCAACATCGCTTCCATCGGCTACGACGCAAACACGGAAACGCTTGAAGTCGAGTTCCTGAATGGCTCACTTTATCAGTATTACAATGTACCGCAAAATATGTACGACCAGTTGATGGCAGAAGGTTCCAAGGGACGGTTCTTAAATGCCTACATAAAGAACGCATATCCATATTCGCGTGTTGGCTAAGGCCGAGACGCTCGATAGAAATATCTAAAGGAGTTGATGAACCCTTGACGCTGGCTATCGGACCAAGCAAAAGGTGGGAGAAATGAGTGTGGCTCCGAAGATAACTGCTGCCCTACTCTACGATTTGATCCAGTGCCCTCATCGACCGACGATGGATCTCTATGGTGATCGAACCAAACGAGACAAGGTCAATGCCTTTGTTCAACTTCTCTGGGAAAAAGGTACGGCATTTGAGGTTGAAGTGATCGAAGGTCTTGAACAGCCTATTCTTGATCTTACACGCTATGCCGGGGAAGAGAAGGAACGCGAAACCTTGGAGGCCATGCAACGAGGGGAGCCGCTGATTTATAGCGCGCGTATAACAACAGGTGATCTCCTCGGTGACCCCGATTTGTTACGCTACGAAGACGGGGGCTATGTGGCGGGGGACATTAAGTCCGGTTCGGGAGAGTACGGCGACGGCGAGGACGCGCAACTAAAGAAACACTATGGCGTTCAGCTCTCACTTTACACGGATATCCTTGATCAGCAAGGCTTCGCGAGTTCTAGGCGTCCTTTTGTATGGGACATTCACGGGGCCGAAATTGTCTACGACCTCGATGAGGCGCAGGGCAAGAGGAACCCTTGGACCATGTGGCAGGTGTACCAAGAAACCTTGAAGCGCGCGCGAGGTATTGTGGCGCGGACCGAGGTGACCTCGCCGGCATATAGCGGGCCTTGCAAACTCTGCCATTGGTACACCGCTTGCGTTGCCGATCTTGAAGGATCGGATGATCTAACCCTGTTGCCCGAACTGGGGCGTGCCAAACGAGATGTCATGAGTGACCGCATTTCGACGATCTCCGAGCTCGCATCTGCCGACGTGGAGATGTTCATCTCCGGAAAGAGGAGCGATTTCCGAGGGATCGGTCCCGATACGCTTCGTAAATTCCACGACAGAGCCAATCTCACCAAGACGAAGGGCGCCAGGCCCTACCTGACAGCATCCCTGCACCTTCCCCACGCTCAGACTGAACTCTTCTTCGATATTGAAGTCGATCCAATGCGGGACCATTGCTATTTGCACGGTTTCGTTGAGCGACGTGATGGCGAAGTGTCCAGCGAGAAATATAACCCCTTCTTTACAGATGATGTAACTGCAGAGGAAGAAGAACGTGCTTTTGCAGATGCCTGGCGGTACATCTGCGAAAATCAACCCTGCGTGATTTACTATTATTCAAAATACGAACGCACGATCTGGCGTAAATTGCAAGTAAAGTATCCCACTGTCTGCAGTGAAAATGACATCGAGACCCTGTTCGACCCAAGTCAATCCGTTGACTTGTACTTCGATGTTGTCCGAAAGGCCACAGAATGGCCGACACGCGATCATTCCATCAAGACGCTCGCTAAGTTTCTCGGCTTCAACTGGCGTGACATGGATCCCTCGGGAGCTGCTTCGATCGAGTGGTTCGATCGATGGACGCGGACCGGCGATAACACCATCAAGCAGCGAATACTCGACTACAATGAGGACGATTGCCTCGCAACACGAGTAGTGCTCGACGGTGTCCGAGCTCTTTGACCTCGCAACTCTCCGGGGTCCCCGCCCTAATTGACGACGCCCTGCCCGCGGCGACTGGTCCGCTTCGGATGTTAGTGGATAGACGATTTCTCCGCCGAGCTAGTCGCCCGGCTCCGCTAAGCTCCGCCCAGCTGGCAGCCCAGCGAAGCCGCGCGACTAGCTCGGCATGACGATCGTTTTCAGGGCCGGTTGCCGGTATCCCAGGCTGCCGTATGGTCGTTACGGTGCCGTAGTGAAGCCGCCAAGGCTCAGTGAGGAGCTGAACATGCGCTGAACCCAGATTTCCAGGCTCTCCCAAGTCAACTCGTCAGGGACGTTGGGCAGGCCAATGCAAGAGCCGTCGTTGAACCACAGACGGCCCCGCCTCGGCTCCTCTTCCTGTACCTTCGGCCCCTCGCGCTCCCACAGGCGCTCGATCCGCTTGTCGCTGACCTGCCAGCCAGCGACGCGCGGCAGGACAAAGCTCTTCCCGCCGGTCGGACGCACCCGGATCCCGAGGCCAGGCAGGTTCCTGTCCCAGCCGGTATATTCCTGCTCCCGGGGGTGGAGACGAGGAACGGCGGCGTCGGTGGGGCGGATGCGCTGCGTCACAGTTCAGGCCCTAGCGCGTCGCCGACGGTCTCGGCGGCATTCCTTATCATGACGGGGGCGGCTGGGTGTGTAAGCTCTAGTAGGAGTGCGAAATCCGCGACCGGTTGGCCATGTCGACGTCCCCTCCCGGCGAGACTCCTTGGGAGATAGAAGCGTCCCGATCCGCTTCGGGGGCCTGCTCGACGACGCTCCGCGATTCGGAGACGAACCGCTCCCGGCGCTTCGCGTGCTCAGCGAGTTCGGAATGTTGCCCCGGTTCGGTGAAATCGTAGATGCGGACCGGCTTGATGCCGTTGAGGATGGAATTGTACCGCTTGGTGCGCTGATCGCGGGTCTCGCCGGCGGGGTCCGGCGGGGAGATCAGCTGCGGCACGTTCCGGTTTTCGGCCCATTCGCGCGCGAGGGTCGGCGGGCCGGGTTGATCGGTGTGGACCAGCGTCATGTCGGGGATGCTCTTCCTGACCCGGTCGAGAAGACCGAAGAGGGCCTCACGGTTCGGCGGCGTGCCGGCGCCGGTGACGAGGATCGGGGTTCCGGTTGAAATTCGGTCGTGCCGGGCGCGATCGCTGGCCTGGGCGAGCGCGTGGTGGATGCGCTCGGCGGACCGGATCACGAGATGATGGTGATTGCGGGCGATGATGGCGAGGTCGGAGCGTTCGCCGGGGGCGCTGAAGTCGTAAACCGTGCGCGGGAAGGCGTGGTCGAGCAGCGTGTGGAGGCGGGCGCTTCGCTGATCGAGCGTTTCGCCGTTCGGGTGGCGCGCGTAGACGATCTGCGGGATGGCGTTCGCTGCGGCCCAATCGCTGGCGGCGCGCTCGGCGGGACTCTCCCCGGTATGGATGAAGATGAGGTCCGGGCGGGGGGAATCGGGTTCGTCGACGGGAAATTTCCGGTCCAGATAGCAGAAGATGGCGGCCGGGTCGGGGGACGTGGTCGAACCCGTGACGACGAAATAGTGGCCGTCGAAGGGCGGCCGGGCGCCTTCGATGAATGTCGGACCGAGCGCCCTCGGATCCTGCATCGCGAGGGGGTGTATGCGACGGCTCGGTTGAGCCCGGAGCTGGTCGAGGTCGTATTGATGGTCGGTCTGGGCGAGTTCGCGCATCTCGCCTCTGGTGGCGGGAATTCCGGGTGCGACGGTGGGTCGCGGATGGATCGGGTCGTTCTCGATCGCGCGGGTGTAGGCGTATTGCAGCATGTGGCGCATGACGGTGACCGGCACGTTCCTGGTGTCGGCGATTTCGGAGAGGGGTGTTCTCCGGCCGGTGTGACTGAAGTCGTAGACGTGCTCGGGCGGGGTCACGTCGAAGATGGCGAGTTGGCGCTTGGAACGTTGCCGGTCGGTTTCCCCGTAGGGATCCGGGGGGTAGATGATCTGGGGGACGTTGCGGTCGATCGCCCATTCCTCGGCAATACTTGCCGGCCCGCTGCCTCCGGTGTGGACGAGGACCAGGTCGGGAATTGCCGCGCGCTGGTCGTCCAGGAAGCGAAACATCGATGCGCCGGAGAGCGGCATGGCCGCGCCAGCGATGAGGATCTTGGTGCCGTGAGCGAGCGGTTGGTTCTCGGGGATGGTCATGATCGGCGGTGTGCCCGCGTGGGTTTTCTCGGGAGCGCTCCCACGAAGGCGGTCGTAGATATTGTGGATGCGCGCCTCGGTCTCCGAAAAATCGAAGAGCTCGTCAGCGACTTGCGGACCGTCCGAATTCTCGTAACGGGCGGGGGCCTTCGGTGTTTGCTGGGCCATACCGTTCTCCGACGCGGCCTTGGGCCGCAGCTCCCGGCGAGCGGCCGTGGGGCGCGCGCGGGCTATGCGTCGGAGTGGCCGGGGGAGTCTAGCAGCCGGGGAACCGCCGTCAACGGGGCGGCCCGGGGATGTTCCACGACGGTTAGCCGCTCTCTACTCCGCCGGGTCGTGCGGTTTGTCGTCAGGTCTCGGAACGTCGAGCCAGCATGGCGCTGCGGCAGAGCGGGAGGGTGCTCGACATCGACAGACTGCTCGGCCTCGCCGATCCTCACCGAGGCCGTTCGGGGCCTCTTGTTCTCGGTCGAGCTTCTCTCTGACGGCGTGTATCCGGCGTCGCTCCGGCTCGCTGACACTGATTGTCTGCCAGCGTTCGGCGCCCGGCGCTCGATTGTGCCTGCTCAATAGCGGATGCGGTGGGATTGGGTCGGGGGGTCGTGGCGCGGGCGCTGCCGCGATTCCCAGCGGTAGTAGCCCGAGACCAGCTCGCGGATGTAGGGCCGCGCCTCGTCGGGGACGTCGTCGCGGTTGACGAGATGCCTGGCCGCCTCGTGGATCGAGCGCCAGTCATCGGTCTCGTAGGGTTCGAGGTTGCGGGCGCGGGCCGCTTCGCGGTTGGCGTCGCACCGCCGCTGGAGGTTCTCGAACAGCTCCACCGGGGTGAGCTCGCGGGGCGCGGGCTGGGGTGTTGGCGAAGTGGGGCCGAGAACGGGCGGTTGGCGGTTTGGCGGGATGGGCCGGGTGGCGAAGAGCTGTTTGAGCTCGGCCTCGGTCTTCTCGATCCACGCGCGGTGTTCTTCGAGCGGATCGGGCATGGGTCGAGCGGGTTGGCGATTGGGCGGCGGGGCCGTGGTGGGCGGCGTCGCAGGCGTCGCTCCGGATTGAGTACGGGGTTGCGGAGCGCGGTCCTGGGTCGGTCGGGCGGCGGAAGATTGGGCCACGCGGCGGGGCTCCGTGGGTGTGGGCGGCGCGGCGCGAGGGGTCCGGCGGACGTCGCGCTCGCCGCGGGCGCGGGTCCGTGCCGCACGGGCTCGCATGCGTTCGTATTCGGCGATGGTGTCGGCCAGGGTCCGTGCGGCTGCACCGGGGAGACGTCCCAGGCGGATCAGCTCACGCGCCTGGCGGATGATGCGGGGGGCGTCCTCGGTCATGTAGGGGTGGATGTTCTGGCGCCGGGCGGAGGACCGGTTGGCGGCGGCGTCGGTGAGGAACTTGTCGTAGAGCGCGTCGAATTCGGCCTGGGCGCGGCTCTTGCGGCGGCGGCGGGGTCGTTCCGCGCCCGGCGCCGGCCCGGGAGCCCGCCGGCGCGTCCTGAGCCAGTCGTCGTAGGCCGCGACCGCGTCGTGCAACGCCCGCGCCTTGGCGGCGGGGAGGGCTTGGAGGCGCAGCAGATCGCGGGCGCGCTGGATGAGCCTGGGCGCCTCTTCGGTCTGGTAGGGATGGAGTCCCCTGCCCCGTGCGGCCTGCTGGTTCCGCAGCGCGTCCGCGAGGAACTTGCTGTGGTGCGCCTCTACTTCGCTGGCGGAGAGCGCGGTCGCACTCGTTTCGGCCGCGGATGGCTTCTGCCGAGGTTCGGACTTCGCCCGCGCCGGCGTCACGGCGGTGTCGATCGCGGGTTCGACGGTCTCGTCCGGCGCGGCGTGCGGTTCCGCCTCCGCGGGGCCGTGCGTCCGTGAGAGGTCCCCTTCGTAGGCCCGGAGGGGGCCGGGACCGGTCTCGAACCGGGGAGGAACCAGGTCGGCGGGCTCCGGGTGATCGGGCGCGGACTCGATCGCCGGTTCGGAGGTTTCGGGATCCTCGGCGGGGGTGAGCCGATCCAGCTCGGTGAGAATTTCCGCGGCGAGCTCTTCGGGGTCCGCCGGCCGTGGTGTGTGCGACCGCTTCCTGGGCGCGTGCTCGGATGCGTCATGCCCGTTTGCCCGCTGGCGTGTCCGGATCGCATCGATCACGCGGTGCTTGTCGGCGAGCTGCGCGAGGTCGCGTGTGGTAATCCCGCCGCGGTCGCGGAGGAGCTGTTCGTGACGCGCCCCGCCTTCCATGAACGGCCTTGCCGCGCCGATCGCCTCCAGGCTCCGCTGGAAGTCGGCTTCGAACGCCGGGTCGAGAGCGAAGGCGGCGTTTCCGTCGCTGGCATCGATCCCCTGCCAGGTCTCGAGCGCGGGTGCGAGCTCGCGGTAGGCCTCGCCGAGCTTCTCAGCGGTCGCGCCCTGCGCGGTGGCGAGCTCGCCGTATCGCATGCGCGAGGCGGTCGCGGCGAGCGCGCCGTTGCCGTTGTCGTTGGCGCCGAGCCAGGACGGTCCGCTGCGCCGGTCCGGGGAGAGGGTCCCGGCCGTTCGTGAGCGGATGTCGGCCAGCATGTCCTCGCTC
Source organism: Defluviicoccus sp. (assembly GCA_028820505.1). GTDB lineage: Bacteria > Pseudomonadota > Alphaproteobacteria > MPNO01 > MPNO01 > MPNO01. The sequence goes on along the minus strand of JAPPIT010000218.1, from coordinate 6,868 downwards.
ATATAGTCCTTCGCGGCCTCCTTCGGCTGGAGGCGGGACCAGCGTTGGGCGAGGTGTTCGCGCACGTCCCTGTCGGTCACGGGATCGCCCGCCTCGTCTTCCGGGCGCTGCTCGCGGATCTCGAATTCGAGCGGCTTGCGGTCGATGTAGAAGTCGAGGCGTTCGCGGTGCCGCGTCGCGGCCGGGTAGATGGTCTCCCTCGCCGGCTTCTGATTGGCGAGCACGAAGGCGCGGTCGACCGTCATGCCCTGGCTGCTCGCCATGGTGATCGCATACCCGTAGTCGAGCCGAATCTTGCCGTCCGGGTAGGACGTGATCTCGTCGTGCCAGAAGGAGACCTCCTGGCCGCGGTCCGTGTGTCCGCGGATCCAGGCGCGGACGTTGCCGTCTCGCTTTCTCGTGCTCTGGCGGAGCTCGTCCACGGTGACGACGGTGCCGTTGAAGAGCTGCTTCCGCCAGTGGAGCGCGCCGATCCGGATGCGGTCTCCGACCGCGATTTCGAGCGGAGTCGGCTTGGCGTCAGGATCGCGGCCGCGGCATGCCTGAACGGTGACGCGGCGGACCTCGCCGCTCTGGATGGACCGCTCGCGCATCATGAACGAAAGCGTGGACACTTCGGCGTTGCTCTGGGCGATGACGAGCGCGCTCTTGTCCGGACTGGTCTTCCGGTACTCGTCCCAGTCGTCGACAAGACGGCTGAGCGTGGCTTCGAGGTCGCGCCCCATGTGGAAGCGTCCGCGCGCGGCGTAGGCTTCGATGCCGGCACCGGCGTCGGCGCGCCGGAACGCGTCGGAAGCGCTGACTTGCCATGGCTCGACATGGGGACGGCGATCTTCAGGGAGCGCCCGGTACTCGGCGACGAGCTCCTCTGTTTCGGAGGGCGTCATGAGGGAGGCGCTGAGACGCGCGCTTTCGCGGTCGTCGCCGCGCAGCGCCACCAGGACATCTTCGATGTCGGGCTCCTGACGCCGCATCTGGTCCACCCGTATGGAGCCGGCGACGTCTCGGATCAGGCGGAGCCCGGGCCCGGCGGTGACCGGCTGCTGCTGTTCGGTATCGCCGGCGAAGATGAGCTTGGCGCCGTTCTCGGTACCGATCCTGAGGATCCGGCGGGCCTGCTGCGAGGACAGCATGCCGGCCTCGTCGACCACGATGACGGTGTTGGAGTCGATCGCGATCTGGTCGTGTTCGATCATCGAGATGAGCTTGGCGACCGAGTACTTGGCGGCTTCGAGGTCGTTGCCGAGCGCATCGGCGACCGTCCAGGGCACGCCGGTCGCGATCACCGTGCAACCCTGTTCCCTGTAGAGATCGGCGAGCGGCCGGAGCGTCGTGGTCTTCCCGCTGCCGGCCGCGCCCTCGATGATCGCGATGCGTCCCGGAGCTGCGGCGAACCGTATGGCATCGGCCTGCTCGTCCGACAGCGGATAGCCTTGCGCGGCGAGGAGCGCGAGCCTGGCGTCGATGGCGTCGCGCGGGACCGCGAACCGTTGGGCGGCCGCGAGTTCGGCGGTGAGCGCGTGGATGTCCTTCTCGGCCTGGAGGTTGTCGGCCGAGGTGAAGGCTCTCGTGTGCGCAAGATCGATCGCGGCGTCGGGGGAAGGTCGGGGCTTGTCCAGGCGGATCAGCTTTGGGCTGTGCAGCACCCTTGAAATGGCGGTGTTGCGCGCTTCCCGCGAGAGCAGCCCGATGCATGCGTTCGCGGTCTGCTCGACGATGTCGGTGTAGCGGAACACCGCGTCGTGATGCGTCATCCTGTCGGGAAGATCGTCGAGGTTCCGGGTTACCTCGCGGATCTGCTCCGGCGTGATATCCCGCGCCTTGCCGGCGATGGACTGGATGAGCGCCGGGATGCTGGCGACGAAGGTGGCGGCCCTCTCGAGCCAGCCGAGATGGCGTTCCTCGGGATCGATTCCCTCCTGCTTGGGATCGCGGGTGAAGCGCTGGACGGCCTCCCTGAGCGCGCCGTTGCCGTCGAGGACGACTCCCATGCGGGCGGCGGTGTCGGTGATGTGGATGTTCCGCTTGGACCAGTCCTTGACCAGCTCCTCGGGAATCCCGGCGATCCGGGTGTAGGCGTTCTTCTTCCCGTGGACCTCCATCTCGATACCGAGGCGCTCGCGCAGCAGCCACGCCACCTCGGCGCGGTAGACGGCGCCGGCGGCCTTTTGCCAGCAATAGAGCGGACCGCCGTGGACCGCGCGGTACTGCCCGTCGTGATGCGCGCGGGCGACGTTCAGTATGACGCAGTGGGTATGGAGGTGAGGGTCTCCCGATCGGGCCGCGCCGTGCTGGAACAGGGCGCCCATGAGATCGGCCGGAACGATGCGGATGTTCCGGTCCCTGTCGCGGATCCGGGTGTAGCTGCAATGCTTTGCGATGGTGTCGGCGAGCGCGGTGCGGACCGCGTCGTTATGCGCGTCTTCGATCCGGGAGCGAAGCTCGGGCGGCGCGATCGCCCACAGGGCGGAGACGCTCTTGTCCGCGTTGAAGGTGAGATCGTAGGCGGGACAGCGTTGCGGACTGCCCGCGTTCTGCGTGAGCTTCTCGCCCGTCTTCGGATGGAAACCGTTGTAGAGCCTGTAGAAGTCCGCCGAGTCGATGACCCGACCGTTCGCGATCGGAGAGTCTCGCTGCCCGGTAAGCGCCGAGGGGTTCCACCACAGCCCGTCCGGTTCCTCTCCCGATGCGTAGTACTCGTCGACCGGCCGATAGGATGCCTGGGACTGGATGTAGTAATCGGCGCTGGCGGCTTTGGCGAGAGTGGCGACCATCTCTGTGCGGGGTCGGTTCGGGGTGAAACGCCGGTCGGATTCGGCCTTTGTTCGCTCACGAGTGGGACCAGGACCGCGACGATGGCATGTCCGTCCGCGTTCGGTCAAGCACCATGGTGCAAAGGTACAAACCGGCAAACTTCCCGCCACATGGCGTCGTGGCGATGCTGTTCGCGCGAACGTGGGATTGACGCATAGCGTGGATGCGGGCTGTGGCCAGCCCGGCCCCGGTAGCTGTCCGGGTCGGGTATTGGGTGAGCGGCGGCACTTGTTGGCGGCATGTCGGGCTCCTATCGTATGTCGCAAGGCGCGGTCGGGCCGGTTGACGGGATGTGGGTTCGACCGGGAACTGCGAGGGGGAGAGAGGAGATGGCGGGGCGGAGTTTCTACGAAGCCGATGTCGATTTCGACGCGATAGCCGGGGACCTGGCGAAGCTCAGGCCGCCCCGGCTGACGCTGGAGGACGTGCTGGCGCGGCTGCGCGAGCCGATGCTGGAGAAGCGGCGCCAGGGCGTGTCTCTGGCACAGATTCGCGAGGTGTTGAAGGCGCGCGGCGTCGAGATCGGCGAACGCAGTCTGAAGAGCTATCTGGAAAAGGGCGAGCTGCCGCGGCCGCGGGCAGCGCCGGCGCGGGGCGCCGAGGCGGGGCCGGCGCCGACGGGCGGAGCGACTCCGGGATAGCCCGAACTCCGACTGTCCGCAAAAAGGGGGCCGCCCCGCAGTGTCGCGGGGCGGCCCCGTGTTTTGAGTGGGACGCGGGATGTGGGCCATGGCGTCAGGGTTCCGCCCAGTGGAACGCGAAGGCATGGGCCTCGCGCCACGCGGCGGGCGTGTCGACCACGCGGCCTTCCGGGTCGAGGAGCGCGGCGGCGGCTGTGGAGCGAGGCCGCCAGACGACGCTGTGCCCGTCGGCGTGAGTCATGGAGACGATCCGGTTGCCGTCATGATCGGCGGCGTGCGTGGCCGGGCTCCACAAACCGTCGCGGATGCGGCGCCGCGCGCGGGCGAGCCGCTCAGGGCGCGGGGCGCGCTGCGATGGCTGGAGGGGGCGGCCGCGAGGCGAGATCGCGGGCAATGGCGACATCGGGGGAGTCCTCCTGTGGAGCGTGCTTGCCCATCTCAGGGCTGGTCTCCACTCCGGGATGCCGGCAAAAAAAGGGCCGTCGCCCGGCGATGCGGGAACGGCCCGTGCGGAGGAGCGGGAGAGGCGTCAGCCGATCTGGCTGAGGATGACGTAGGGGTCGTTCGACCAGATCGGGGTCCGGTCGGAGCGGTAGAGGCTGATCGGCTTGGCGGGGAAGTCGCGGCGGTAGTGGCGGATCAGGATCCATGCCGCGGCTTCGCTGGCGACTTCGATCAGGGGGAGGTCGGCCGCGGCGATGGTGAAGGTGCCTGGCATGGCGGTTGCTCCCGGGAGGGCGATGGACAAGGGCGCGGTCGCGGTCACGCCGGGACGGCGCGGGAGAAGTCTTCGGAGGTGGCGACGATGCGCGGCGGGTGCCCGTCGATGGTTTCCAGCACGACCAGGAGGTCGGCGGTGGGGTCCTCGATCGCGTCGTAGAACGCGGTGAGGGCGTCGTCGCGGCGCCTGTGCGCGGAGATCACGCGGGTGACGGCGCGTTCGTCCGGGCGAAGGTGGCTGAAGCTCGCGGGGTCGGCGGCGACCACGCGGAAGCGGCGCGGGATGTCGGGCTCGCTCTGCCAGAGGATGCGTCCGGTGTCGCGGCAGATGACGACGGTCATGAGCTCGGGATACGCGCGGACGCGGCGCCTTGCCTCTTCCCAGGCGGCGCGGCGGTCGTCGATGCGGGAGGGCTCGTCGTGAACGTCGATCCAGTCCTCGTCGACGGTGCGGATGACGTAGCGGGCGGTCATCGGCCTGCTCCTTCGAGGGTTCGTTTGCCCTCCTCAAGCTGTTCTCCACTAACGCGAACGAAACAGGCCGGCCCCGCTGTCGCGGAAGCCGGCCGGTGTTGTCAGCGCCGCGAGAACCGTTCGAAGGCGATCCAGGCGAAGAGGGCGACGATGCCGGTGGCGACCGCCCATGCGTCGGCGAGGCCGGCCCCTTCGGCGATGAGACCGACGATCCCGGCCGGGGCGGTAATGGCGGCGGATGCAAGGAAGACCCGCGTCATGGCGCTACCGGACGATGTGCGGATCGACGATCCAGCGGGCGGCGTCGAGGCGCTGCTCGCGGAGGCAGATGCGCTTCGGGCCGTGGGGGTCGTCGGAAAGATCGACGACGTAGACGGCGGGTTCCTCGTCGAATTCGTTCTCGTCGCGGAACAGTTCGGCGACGAGCTCGCTGTCTTCGTGGAGCCGCGTCTGCTCGGGCGCGATCGCGGTGATGTCGATGGAGGTCATGTGCCTCTCCCCGTGTCGGAATTCCGGTCCGGGATAGCGACTCGATCCCTCCCGGCCCGTCCCTCTCGAAGCTCTCTCAACTCGCTTCGCGGGGGGCTGGAACGGCGGGCGAAAAAAGGCCGGTCGCGCGTCCCGGGGGAAGCGGACCGGCCGCAGGGGTCAGGCGAAGTGCGGGTCGGTGGCGGTGACGCTCTTGACGATGAATTCGACCTGATCCCAGTCGTCGAGGCCGTAGACGGTGGGGTGGTGGTCGAACTTGAGGTCGAAGCCGGCGCCGGCGTGATGGTCGATGTCGAACACCCGGCCGATCACGTAGTCGCCGCGAAAGACGAGGGTGATTTCAGGGTCGATGTTGGCGAAGCGGATGCGCTTGCGGGCCTGCTCGTACATGCGGTTTCCGTAGTCGGTGCCGAGTGCGAGCCAGTCGGCGGCCGTGAAGCCCTTGTCGTCGGCGGGGGTCGGCGCTTCATGCCCGCATGAGGGGCAGCAGATCGCGTAGTTCTCGGGACCGCGGTCGCCGCACTCGGCGCATTTCCAGCCCATGCCGGTTCTCCCTGCTGAACGGTTCGCTGTCCCGAAGCTTGTCTCTACTCCTGCTCGCGGAGGCGTCGGGCGGCCCAGTCGGCGGCGCGGGCGAGCACGTCGCCGTGGCACGGCTCGGGCGCGCACCAGCACGCCAGGCTCTTGCCCGAGAGCGCGGCGAGGTCCGCGAGCGCGATCTCGCCGGCCTCGATGCGGCGCCACAGCTCGCGGCGGTAGAGCGCGATCACCGCCGCGCGGTCGCCGTGGGTTCCGATCCGGAACGGATTGCCCCAGACCGTCCTCCGGTCGATACGGACCGCGCCGGCGAGGCCGCTTGTGCGCTTCATGTTGATGACGTGCGCCATTCTCATGCCCTCCATGTTCGAGCCTTGATGGCTTTTCTCGTCTCGCCGGGGGTCGGTGTTGGCGGCGCGGGCGCGGAACTCCTACCGCGCGGGCGGCCACGGCGGGCAGGTGTTGGGAGACAGCCATTTCCTGGCGCTGTCGGCGGGGATCAGCTCTCCGTCGACGATCGAGTAGCGCATGTCCCTGTTGAAGCGGGAGACGATCTCGACGTCGCGCCAGTCGTGAATGGCGGTGTACTTGACGATGGTTTCGAGGGTTTCCGAGAAGATCTGTAGCCGCGTGCCTTGGCGGTCGGTGTAGGTGACCTCGAATTCGGGCTCCATTGACGGTCTCCTTGTTGGCTCCGTGGGGCGACGTCATCGAAGCTTGTCTCCACTTTTGGCGCGGCCTCGACCGGCCGGCAAAAAAAGGGCCGGCGCCGCGTCGGGGAAGACGCGGGCCGGCCCCTGCCGAGGCGGGAGGAGAGGCTGGGAGGGGACCCTAGAAGGGGATCTCGGACCCGTTCCCGGGCGCGGCGGCGGGCTGCTCGGTGGGCGGCTGCGCGGCCGACGCCGGGGCGCCGTTCGGCTTGTCGAGGAACTGGATCACGCTGCCCGGGACCAGCAGGATCTCGGTCGAGAAGCGGTCGCTCTCCTCGCCGTCCTTCTTCCAGCGGCGGGTCTGCAGCTTGCCCGCGACGTAGACCAGCCGGCCCTTCGCGGCGTGCTTCTCGAACATCTCGATCAGCCCGTCCTGGAAGGTCACCACCCGGTGCCACTCGGTCTTGTCGACCCGCTCGCCCGACTGCCGTTCTACCGTTCCCAAATGCAGGCCGTTGCGCCGAAGAGGGTGATCATCAGGAT
>JAPPIT010000191.1 GCA_028820505.1 Defluviicoccus sp. | reverse complement strand
GACGCGAAATAATCCGGCAAATCCGACCTCAGACAATCTGCGAAACAACACCGCCGATCACGAACGGCCCCCAGTTGCCCTGGTATTCGGTCCAGCGCAGCGTGCCGGTGCCGCCGACGGTAAAGCCGTAAGGCAGCAGCAACGTGGTCCCAAACCGCACCGAACGCCAGGTATGGCGCTGCGTCTCCTCTTCCGTCCTTTGCTGCCCCCAGCCCAGCCCCGCGTTGACGCGCAGCGTCGGCGTCGCCACCCAGCCAATGCCGCCCGAGATGTCGGTGACCGGTCCGTCCAGCCACTCGCGCTCCTCGTAGCGCCGCTCATGCCGCGCGGCGTTCAGGAATGCCGTCGTCCGCCGGTTGAGCCGGTGCCGCCCCTCGATCCGGATCCCGAGGTCGCGATAGTCCTCCTCGTCGGCGAGCCAACTCTGGCGCACGCTCGCCAGCAGGCTCGCGTCCGAGGCACGTCCGATCAGCCAGCGCGGGCCTATATGGGCGGTCACGTTCATCCGGTCGAGTTCGTCAGAGCGGTACTCGCGGCGGGAGAAATCGGCGCCGGAGCGCAGGCGCCAGCGCGGGCTCAACGGGTACTGGTACTCGCCGCCCGCCCAGACCGAGATGCCGGTGCCGGTCTCGGGCTCGTCGTCGCTCCGGTAGTTGAACGGCAGCCGTCCCAGCGGGGTGTCGAGCACGATCGTCCGCTCTTTGGTCTGGGCGTTGGCGTTGCTGTCCGGTGCGAGCGCGGCGCCGACGCGCACGCTCCAGCGCTTGCGCGCCCGTATCTGCGCAAGGAAGCGGTTGACGTTGAGCGCCACCGCCGCCGGCGGCTTGCCCGCCAGCACCTGCTCGAAATGCCGCCTGGCGAGCGTGTCCTCGCCCTTGAGGAAGAAGGCGCGGGCGAGCTCCAGGCGGACGCGGATCAGCTCGGGCCGGCGAATGAGCAACTTGCGGAGGGCCGCAATGGCTTCGTCCAGCAGCGCATCGCGGTCGTCTTCCGCGATGTCCGGCTTGTGCGCCGCGCCGATCGCCGCCAGACCGAGGAGGAAGAGCGCGTTGGACGGCGCCTCCCGGCCCTTCGCGAGCGGGCGCAGGATGGCGAGGGCCTCGTCGTCGCGACCCTTCGTCATCAGGGCGCGCGCCTTTGCGACATCGGCCGCCGCCGATTGCTTGCCGGCGGGCGACGCCGGCGGAGGTTTCCCGGCGGCCTGCGCGGGAGCCGAGGCCGCGAGAAGGGAGGTCGCGAGAAGGACAGCGCCCGCGAGGGCGGCGGGGAGTGGCTTGAAGGCGGTCATCTGCTACCGGGATGTCGAAGGGAAAGAAAAAGAGGGTGGCAGGAATTGCCACCCTCTCCCCGAAGTCTGAGCCGAAGGGTCAGGTTCTCATCGAGACCCGGACCCGTTGGCTCGGTCTACTTCTTCCGTGCACCGAAGGCGCCGGCCACGGAGCCGTTGGTGAAGCCCGCGTTGAACTCGCCGACCATGGACCCCGGCGCCACTCTGGTGGTGCCGTCGCCGTCGGAGTCGGTCTCAGGCGTCGAGCCGTGATACGTCCCGCTGAACGAGCCATTGCCGACGCCGCCCTTGGCCGTGCCGGAGAAGGTGTTCGCACCGGCCGCACGCGAGCCTTGCAGCGCCACCGCCCAGTTCTGCGCCTCGCCGCCCGACAGGACGAAGCTGTCGATGGTGCCGGTGACAGTGTTGAGCATGTTGGGCGCAACCCGACCCGATTCGTCGGTATTGGCGGTATTGGTGTCGTCCACGGTCTGCCCGAAATATGCCATCAGGCTGGCGTTGGCCGTGAAATGGCCGGAGGTCGCCGAGGCCTCGGTCCCGTCCGGGTTGACCACGCTGTGGACGTAGACGCCCGCCGCGCTGCCTTCGTAGCTCGCGCTGCCGGTGACGGTATCGAGTTGGCTTCCGTCACTCGCGGCAATCGACGAACCGGCGAAGGTCTCGACCTCGTTATATTCGAGCACGCCGTCGGCGTCCGCCGTCCGCTTCAGCCAGAAGCCGTAATGCAGATAGTCATAGTCCGGCTGGTCGGAGGTGGCACCCGCACCCGGGATGAAGACCCAGCCCGCGCTCATCGCACTGATCTCGCCCTTGGTGTTGTAACTTATCGTGCAGCCGGTCGCCCCGCCATTGCAACGATAGGTACCCATCGCGCCATTGTAGGTCCCTGCCGTCTCGTAGGCTTGGATGGTCTGATTGCCGGCGGTGCCTGTATCACTATCCAACTGGTATCCGGCAAAATTGCGCTGAGTGCTTCCACCACTGCCGAGCCCGCCCGACATGACCAGCTTGATCTCATCTGCGGTAGGAGCAGTGGTGCCATCAGCACCAACCGAACGTGCGGTGAGGTCATTGTCTGCGGTGCCATCGTTATCCGCATCCATCGCCGGATCCAGATCGATGTTCAACGTTTGCGTCGCAGTTCCTTCTGCATTTTGGAACTTGGCAAACGCTACCGCCTTGGGAGCCGCGATGTCGGTGTAAACGACCGCGACTTCCGTCATCACGTTGCCGTCGTCGTCCGCTTCCATCGTGCGGGTGTGCATCTGGCCGGTGGAGCCTAAGTCCATAGCTTTGGAGAACTTGGGATCGTCGTCGCCGGCATTGTCCGGGTCCGTGATCTTGATCGTCGTCCCGGCGCGGTCGCGGCTGATGGACAGACCGTACACGTCGTCGCTCGTGTCGTCGGCAGTGGTCTGGCCGTCCGCGTCGGTTCTGGCGGTGCCGCCGAGCCCAGCATCGGTAGCCTGCTCACCCTCCGCTTCGATTGCTTTCTTCTTGGTCCCGGCCGCCGCGGTCATCGCCGCGATTTCCTCAGGCGTGGGGCCTGGAGGCGGGGGGGTCACGCAGTTCGGGGGCGTCCCCGTTTGTCCCTCAGGGCACACCCCCGGTCCCTCGGCCGTTGGACTGTCGTCTCCGCCGCCGCCACCGCACGCTGCGAGGCCGAGCGCGAACACGGCGGCGCAGCAGACCGTCATCAGATTTCTGTACGTAGACATCGTTTCGAGGCTCTCCTCTTGTTTTCATTATAAATGGGCATACGATGACAAGAAGGGCCTCACGAAGCCTGGAGTATGATAAAATGTCGTATTGTCAATATCTTATAGGCCCGATTCGGGATTGACCGGTAGCCAAACATGTGATCCGCTGCGCTGGGGTTCGATTTCAGTTTCTGACGCAGTGATTACGGATTGAGCATCGTCAATCTTCAACAGCAGGCTTCTTCACCATGCCGAAACGAGCGGAGCTGACCCTCTCCAAGCGGACCGTCGACAGGCTGTCGGTCGAGGGGAAGGACGCGGTCTTCTGGGACCGCGTCCTCGCCGGTTTCGGCGTGCGCGTCTACCCGTCGGGCCGCAAGATCTATGTCGTTCAGACCCGGGGAGCGGGAGGTCTGAAACGGGTGTCCCTGGGCCGGCACGGACCGCTCACCGCGGAACGGGCGCGGAAGGAGGCGGCCGCCGTCATCGACCGTATCAAGCTGGGCGGCAAGCCGGAGGCCGCGCCGCCCGAGCGCCCCCTTACGGTGGCCGATTTGGCGGAACGCTACATGGAGGCGCATGTGGCGGCGAACTGCAACGCGCACACGCAGGGTATCTACCGGGGTTCGCTCGACAACCACATCCTACCGGCACTGGGGAACGTGCCGATCGCCTCCGTGAGCCGGTCGCAGGCGGCGGGCTTCCACTATGCGCTCCGCGACACCCCGCGCGCGGCCAACCGGGCGCTGATGGTGCTGTCGAAGATGTTCTCGCTGGCCGAGGCGTGGGGGCTGGCGCCGCCCGGCGGCAACCCGTGCCGGTACGTTCGCAGATACAAGGAGGGCAAGCGCGAGCGGTTTCTGACCGAGGACGAGTATCGGCGGATCGGCCGCGCGCTCTGCGTCCTAGAAGCCGGGGGGCCGCTGCAGGCGCGCGCGGCGTCCGCGCTGCGGTTGCTGATGGTGACCGGCTGCCGGCTGGGCGAGATTCTGACGCTGCGGTGGGACGATGTGGACCGCAAGGCGGGCGAGTTGCGCCTTCGCGACGCGAAGACGGGTGCGCGCATGGTCCCGCTGACGCCCACCGCGGAAGCGGTGCTGGCTGGGATCGTCCGGGTTCCCGGAAGCCCTTGGGTGTTCCCCGGCAAAGGGCCGGACGGGCACCTCTCCCAACTCACGACCTACTGGCACCGCGCGCGGGAGCTCGCCGGGGTCGAGGATGTCCGGATTCACGATTTGAGACATTCCTTTGCGTCCCGTGCCCTGGCGCTGGGCGAAAGCCTGAGCATGATCGGACGATTGCTCGGCCACACCGATGTCGGCAGCACGGCTCGCTACGCCCATCTGGCGCAGGACGCCGAGAAGACCGCGGTCTCGAAGGTCGGCGGCAGCATCGAGGCCGACATCCTTCGACTGAAGACGGCGGCCGGCGACGACGCCTTCTCGCGGGACGAAGCGGCGTAGGAAGCGACCACGGGAAGCACGGCATGGCGAGGGTACAGCGACACCTGCTGTCGAACCGGTTCGTCGGCGGACTCTTCGCCGAGGACAGGGACGTCATCTACTGGGATCGGGATCTCCGGGGTTTCGGGGTACGCGTCTACAGGTCGGGGGCGAAGGTCTATCTGGTGCAGGGCCGGGGTCCCGATGGATCGAGGCGGGCGACGGTCGGCCGCCACGGCGTGATCGCGGCCGACGAAGCGCGCCGGAGGGCGGAGAAGCTGCTGGACGCCATCAAGGCGGGAGAGGAGCCGAACAAAGGCGCCGGGCCGACGGTGGCCGAGTTGGCGGAGCGGTATCTCCGAGAGCATGTGGCGGTGCGCTGCAAGCCCCGGACCCTGAAGGGCTATCGCCAGGTGATTCGCCGCAACGTGGTGCCGGCCCTGGGCAGACTGCCGATCGCCGCGATCGGGCGCGAACATGTTGCAAATCTGCATCATTCGCTAAAAAAAACGCCGGTCGCGGCGAACGAGGCGGTGGGCGCGCTGTCTCGGATGTTCAATCAGGCGGAGGCTTGGGGCCTGGTTCCCGCCGGCTCCAACCCCTGCCGTTTCGTGACGAAGTACCGGACGCGGCGTCTCGAGCGCTTCCTGACGGAGGAGGAGTTCCGGCGCATCGGCGAAGCTCTGGATGCGCTGCAGTCCGAGGATCGTCTGCCGGTGCATGGCGCGGCGGCGTTCCGGCTGCTGATGCTGACCGGGTGCCGGTGCAGCGAGATCCTCGACCTTCGCTGGGAGGACGTGTTTCTGGAGAGGGGCGAGATCCGCCTCGCCGACAGCAAGACGGGTCCGCGGACGGTCCCGCTGTCGCCGGCGGCGGCCAGGGTTCTCGCGGAACTGCCCCGGTCCGACGGCAATCCGTGGGTGATCGCCGGGCGCAAGCCGGGCGCGCGGCTGGCGCATATTTCCTACTACTGGTACCGCGTGCGAGCGCGCGCCGGGCTGGAAGACGTGCGAATCCATGACCTTAGACACAGTTTCGCAAGCAGGGCGCTAGCCTTGGGCGAGCCCCTTCCGATGATCGGCAAGCTGCTCGGGCACACCAAGATTCAGACGACGGCGCGCTACGCCCACCTCGCGCGCGATTCTATAATGCAATCTGCAGCCCGGGTCGCGGCGAGCATCGGCGGAGACATATTGCCGCAAGAATCGCTGTCGATCCTAGTGGAAGGATCGCGTTCCGAGACGTGATCCGCCGGTCTGGTACAAAGGCCGGCGGATGGGTGCTGTGTCGACCCTGGACGTAATGTACGGGGCGGACGGACCTGCCCCGCCGTCCATCCGGTCTTTGTGGGTGTGCGTCAAACTCGGATGCCGGGCCCCCCATACCGGGCCACGGGCACACCTTACCGGCAGAGAACGAGGCGAAGTCACGGAGCGAACGTCGAGAATCGGGATGGGCCGCCAAATTTTCAAATAATCCTAAATCCGGCAGTTGGAGGGCGCGATCAGCGACTCGGCGTGGTCCGGGCGGTCGATTTCAGGGTCGATTTCAGCATGCCAGCGCGGCCCGAGGGGCGGCAGCTAGGGTTGACGGCCCGGCTTGCGGCCGTGGAGGTACTTCTTGAGCGCCTCGGCCAGGATCCGGCGCCAGCGATCCTCGGCGGTCAACTGCTCCGCACTTTGCGCCAGGGCCCGAAAGAAGCCGGCGATCCGCCGCAGGGCCGCGGCCACCGCCTCGCGCCGCCCGTGATGGGAGGTCACCGTCAGCCGGGTCTGGCCGGCATGATGGGTCTGGCGGGCCACACCGTGAAGGAGCAGCGGTCGGCTGGTGATCGCCTCGCGGTGGCGATCGGGATCGGCGAGGCGCACGAACAGGCTCCACCAGTCGTAGATGAGCGCGATCAGTCGGGCCATGTGCCGGCAGCGCGTCAGGTCGCGCGTGGTGAAGCCGCCCCAGCCCCATTGGTTCTTCAGCTCGTCGAAGCCGTTCTCGGCGTCGGCCCGGTCGCGGTAGAGCTGGGCCAGAGAACGCACCTCCAGATCGAGCGAGGTCGCCAGCACCGCGAACTCCCAAACGCCGCGGTGCCGGGCCGCGCCTCGTTCCAGAACAACTCGCCATGGCCGTCGTCCTGGCGTGTCAGCGCCAGCGGTTCGCGAAGCCGGCGGCGCAACACCGTCACCCGGCGCGACCGGCTCCAGCCGTGCAGGCGGAGCTCGGCCCCGATCCCCTGCCAGCCCTGGCCCGCATCCTCCCATTCGTCCCGCGCCATCTGCCGCTCGGCAAGCCGGCGCGCGCCCTTGGTCAGGCGCAGCTTGAACAAATAGTCCAGACCCGCCGCCTCGCACGACGCCATGTTGCCCTCGCTGCCCCAATCCTTGGTAACCATCCGGCGAAGACCGCGGGGTATTTGGGGCTGGGTTTGACGGCGGGCAGTGCCGGTTGAAGCGCAGGGATCCTGGTTTACGCGGCCCGATCGAGCTTCTGTTCCGGAACCCAGTTCCAGGGGAGGAGTTCGTCGAGCCTGCTCTGCGGCGTCTCGGCGATGCGACCGAGCACATTGGCGAGACAGGCCTGCGGGTCGACGTCGTTGAGCTTGGCGGTGCCGATCAGGGTGTACATCGCCGCGGCGTGCGGTCGGAGCCGGCGAACAACTAACTGCGTCTTCCTAGGGCAATACCTCTGAGCGCCCTCTCCGCGGCATTGTTGGTGAGGCAGATGCGGCCGTCGTCGAGGAAGCGGGCGAACAGCGCCCAGCGCTTGAGCATGTAGTCCATCGCCTTGGCCACCGGGGCGTGTTTCGACAGCTTCCCGCGCTCGGCCTCCATCCACTCCTTGAGGTCGGCCAGCACCGGCGCGCTGAGCTCCCGGCGCACGGCGAGGCGATGTTCGGCGGATTCGCCGACGATCCCGCGCTCGATGTCGAACAGCGGGTCGATCCGCTTCACCGCCTCCAGCGCCAGCGGCGAGATCGGCGGCGCGTTCCCGCGCCGTCTCTTGCTCGCCGCGATGTCGGCGAGCTCGAAGAACTTGCGCCGCGAATGCGCCCAACACCCAACCGGCACCAACCGGCCAGCCTCGGCGTCGCCTTCCGGCTCGCAATACTGTCGCCGCCAGGTGAACACCTGGTTGGCATTGACGTTGTATCGCCGCGCCACCACCGATACCGAAACCCCCGGCTCACGGCTCTCCGCGACGATCTGGCGCTTCTGGGCCTCGCTCCACCGGCGCCGCCGGCGATCGACCGCCCCGCCGCCCGCCTCGACAGCCCTCTCCCCGGAAACCGACATCGGCCAAGTGTCCACTTACCGCTAAGTGGACACCTGACAAGCGCCCACTTCCCGAACACCTCAGCCTGCCCAGGCACTCCCCAAAGCAACAGGCGGCCTACCCCGGAGGGTTACTGCCCACAGGCGAACGACCGATATTCTTCGACCTATAGCGGCCGAGCAGGCGGGAGCGTTACCGAGCCCCTCCTACTCGACCGCCGCGCCGCGCCGGCGTTCCCGCCGTCACGTAGGTCGATCGGCCGGACCATGAGGCTACCTGTCCCGACCCCATACCATGTGGCCGATCCAGGCGCCCACACGGTCGAACGGCCCCAGCCTTCTGATGTCGGCGCCAGCGACCAGCGGGAGCTCCGCGGTCTTGAATCCGGGAGCGGAAATCACGAGCCTGGCGACCTGCGCGCCCTTCTCGATAGGCGCAGGAATGGGACCTTCGTAAACCACCTTGACCTCAAGCCCCCGGCGCGACGTGCGCGGAAGCGAGATTTCGATGTCGCTCTCGGCGACCAGCGGGACAGTCTCTTCTTCGCCGAGCCAGACACTCGCTCGCTCGACCACGTCGCCGCGCTGGAAAATTGTGTAGTTCTTGAAGGACCGAAACGCCCAGTTGAGCAAGCGGCGCGCCTCCTGGGTCCGTTTGCGCACGCTCGGCAGACCGGTAAGCACCATGACTATGCGGCGCCCGTTGCGTATCGCCGAGGCCGCCAAGCCGTAACCCGAAGCGCTCGTATAGCCTGTCTTCAGCCCATCCGCGCCGGTTTCCCCATAGAGTAGTGGGTTGCGGTTTCTCTGCCTGATCTCGTTGTAGCGGAACGATTTTTCGGCGAAGTAAGGGTAATATTGCGGAAAATCCTCGATGATGCGGCGGCTCAGGGTAGCGATGTCTCGCGGGCTCATGCCGTGTCCCGCCGCCGGCCATCCTGTCGAATTGACGAAATGGCTGTCGGCGAGCCCCATATCCCGAGCCTTACGGTTCATCATGTCGACGAATTCGACCTCCGAGCCCGACAGCCCTTCGGCGACGACGATGCAGGCATCGTTTCCGGACTGCACGATAATCCCGCGCAACAGGTCCTCGACCCGCACCCGCTTGCCGATTTCGACGAACATTCTGGAGCCGCCCGTCTTCCACGCTTTGCGGCTGACGACGAACATGTCGTCCAGCGCGAGTTCGCCACGCTTGAGCTTCTCGAAGACCAGGTAGATCGTCATGAGCTTGCTCAACGACGCGGGCGGCGACGGTATGCCGCTCTCCTTGTCCAACAGAACCGCTCCGGTCTCCAGGTCGACGATGTAGGCTTGTTTCGCCACCGTCTCGACCCCGGGGGAAGCGGTCGCTACAGGACAGAGTACCGCGAATGAAAGAACTCCGCCGAGGATCGGACCGATCGTTCGGCCAAGCATGTATCTCATCGAGGTCAAGGCGTGTTTTGTGAACGACATCATTTGCTCCGGGGGGTCGTGTCCCATGAGCGCTAACTTGTTCAGTCGCGCTCCGCGAAGCGCTTTGCGATCTGGAGCACGCGACGGCGGGGCGGCTCGGCTAGCGATCTGGAGATTTGGTTCCATTCGGCGATCACCTGATCGAGAGGAAGTTGGGGTTCGATGGCTCGCGCGAGTTGGTTGAGCATGAACCGGAAGTCACGCCAGGGGCTGTGCGGCCTGGACCGCCTCCACGCGGTACCCCCAGGGGGAAACCGCGGTGGCGTGGTGAATGAGCTTTTCCACCAGGAGAGCCACCAAGAGCTTTCCGTAGAGCCATGCCTTGGCGCTTTCGTCGTCGTACTTGGGCAGATGCCCCAGCTGCGCCAGCGACTTGAAGCGTTTGAAGACCAGTTCGACCTGCCAGCGGGTGCGGTACCACTCGAGAACCTCGGCGTCGGTGAAGTCCGCTTCGGGGAAGGTCGTGAACACGATGACGTAGCGCGCAAACTCGAGAGTCCGCGGCTTCGTCCGCTTGCCTCTGCGCGTGGCCTCGCTGCGCAATTTGCGGTGCGCGATCCGGATGGCCTCTTGCGTCTTTCTGATCGCGCATACACGCCCCGGCACGGCGACACCATTCCCGCCCGCCACCGCAGACCAGGATCCCACGGTACCCGCGCGCTTCAGCGTCGTGACGTGCGCCAACAAGTCGAACGGCGCGCCGTCGGCCGTCCGAAACGACAGCGACCCCGTGTTCACGCGTACGGTGACATGGCCGCCCGCAGACACCACATGATCGAGGCCCGCAGCGGTCGAGTAGCCCCGGTCGGCCAGCACATAGTCGCCCTCGGCGATGGGAAACTGCCTGAACGTCTCGCCCGCGCCCGGCCCCTCGGTCGCCGTGAGCTTGAAGAAGTCGCACGCCAGCGACGGAAGGCGCACGCTGTAGTGCAGGCGCCACAGCGACCCGGTTCGGCCCGGCTCCTTCACCGTCGTCGCGTCGAATGCCCTGACCTGAAAGCCGCCATCGGCCGTCATCGCGATCCCCTGTTCGCGGAACAGCGCGATGCACAGCGCCCGCAGCCAGTCGCCCGACTTCCTCAGCCGCTTCAACAAGGCCACATCCGACAGATCGGCCAGGTTCGCCTTCCTGGCTCGGACCACGGTCTCGCGCAGCGAGTGTCCGCAGGCCAGATGCAGCAGCAGTGTGCGCAGCAGGGCGTCGACCGACTTGTCCTTGCGCAGCCCCTTCAACGCGCCCGTCTCGCGCGCAAGCTCCTGCCAGTCCTCGGGCAGAAACGACATCACAACGTCCCAGTCCTCGTTCATCCGTCCCGACTCCCCGCATCGTGCGTCCACGCACCATACGGAGTGCCGATATGCAGAACAAGTTAGCGCTCATGGGGTCGTGTCCCGTGGCGTGGTGTAGGAGCTCTGGCGGTGGTTGGTAGCAAAATAAGTGGCACGTCTCAGCGACCGGCGACGAGTCTGGCGGCAACGCGCTACTTATCCACGACTCTTACTCGCGCATGTCGAGTGGCGCCACGGGGTTCTCAGAATTTACGCCGGAAGCCGGCGACCAGATCGAGAACCGGAGTCCTCACCCCGGCTTCTCGGCTCACCTTCTCCCCGCCTGCTTGCGGGAGGGGCCGGGGGAAGGCGATGGGCGACGGGCGCCCTTCGATACCCGGCCAGGGGCCGCTACTCAGATCCCATGAGGTGATTCGGCGACCGGCGCTACGGTGCCGGTGTCGGTGTCAACCACACTCAAGAGGAAATATCTGGGATGCCCCCGAGGAACGAGACCGCGGCGCAGGCAGTTTGGGGGATAGCACGCTGTATGTTGCGGTCGAGGTGAGCCACTCGATTTGGGTTGTGGGGATCACGGGCCCGTCTGGCACCCGCATCGGTGGCCTTTTCGTCGAACCCGCCGCAGGCGCCCGTCGTCCCGGCCGCTTCGATCGCCGCCTTCATCGCCGTTGCCCTGTCCAACGTTGCCCTGTCCAACGTGGGCATGTCCGGCGGCGAACCCCAACCGCTTGACGATTCTCGTTTGGGCCGATTCGGAAATCTTCGGCGATTTGCAAAATAAGTTGCCTCCGTGCAACAGGTCCCGGACGGCGGTGCGGTCCTAGGCCGCGATGTCTCACCTCGCATTTTGATCGTGGCGAGGGTTCCGGCTGCGAAACCCGTCAGCGCCGCGGAGCCACCGGTGGGCGCGCTGGGGACCGGCTCCCCTCCCGGCGGAGCAACGGGCGGGCGGTCGCCCCGATCCCGCCGGGGTCATGCGAAATGGGTCATAACATACTGATATCAGGATATAATCCTGCGTCGGAGACGCCGCCGCGCGCATTATCCTTCCGGTTCTCCCCTGCGTCCGGGGGCCATCCGAGGGTATGGCCCGCCATCCGCGGACATGCGTGCCAGCGTCGGCGCGAGCCCGTGCCGACCCGGGAGAGTTGCGTTTCCCGCTTCGCTGTGGGCAAAATCCATTCGGGCAAGGGCTTGGCGCTATTGACGACATGCCGGGTTGGAAATACGCTTGCCCATGCACTCAAGAGAGTGTAGAGAATCTTCGCGGGGTCTCCGTCGCGAGGCCGCTTCAAATGGTAGAAATGGAGGAGCATCTCTCCGATGCAAAGATACAGAAAACTGACGACGATCTGCTGCGCGGCGGTGCTCACGCTGGGCCTCGCGGCATGCGGCGGCGGCGGCGACGACACGCCGGTGACCGAGACGCAGCAGTACATGGACCTCAAGCAGATGGCCGACGGGTACAAGGCCGATGCCGAACGGCTGCAGGGCGAACTGAACGACGCCAATGACCGGATCGGCTCCGCTGACGACCCGAACAGCCTAACCGGCATGTTGGCTGCGGCGACTGCGCGGATCGGCTCCGCGGACGACCCGGACAGCCTTCTGGGCATGTTGGCTGCCGAGCAGGCCAAGGTGACGACCCTGATGACAACGCTCGGGGATGAGACCAACCCGGACGCGGCGAGCGTGAGGGGCCAGTTGGCTGCCGCCATGGCAAGGATCGGCTCGGCCGACGACGCGACGAGCCTGCTGGGGCAGATCGCTTCGCTGACCGCGCGGATCGGCTCCGCGGACGACTCGGACAGCCTTCTGGGCATGCTGGCTGCCGAGCGGGCCAGGATCGGTTCCGAAACGGACGCTCCGGATAGCAGTTCGGATGCGAGTCTCCACGCCCAGCTCAATGCCGCAAAAGCTCGAATTGCAGAGCTTGAGGGCGGCACTGCTCCGGATCAGCTCGGACCGATTGTGACGGCCGCGATGACCGCCTCCGGATTGGCGGCGGATGCCGAGACGGATGCCGATGTGGCTGCCGACGAGGCCGAGGTTGCGGATGACAACAGGGCAACCATTCAAACCGGCGAAGCCGACTCGGTCGCCGATGCGATGGCGGCCAGGACCGCGGCGAATACGGCGATGACCGAGGCTGGCAAGGCCCTTGCTGCTTACAACACGGCGAACAACGCGGCGAACGTGGCTGACGCCCGCGAAGCGCGGGACGATGCTGAAGACGCCCGGGACGCTGCCATAGAGGCTCAGGGTGTCGCTGAAGACTCCCGGGACGAAGCGGTGGCGGATGCCATGGTCGAGTTGAAGATCGACGGCACCGTGAAAAGCGTGGGCGATATCCAGCTCGACGCGGATGCTCCGAACAATGTGGTGACCAGAGGCACTGGTGCGAACCAGACGACGCAGGATACTGGCCTTCAGGCAGGCCTGAAGCCAACCCAAACAGTTGATGCGATTACCGGGGTGGCATTTGTGGCTGCCGTGGCTCCTGCTGCGGATACGGAGTACGTTCAGGCTGTGGCGGAGCGTAGCGTCGACATCGGGAAAGTGGTCGATTCGGCGGACGACATGGCCCGCCTGATGATCGTCACTCACTATGCCGGCTCGAAGAACGCGAAGGTGTTTGCCTACAATGAAGCCGATCCAGCGGCAACCGCCGTTACGGCTGGCCGGGTGTCCACGTCGCTGGGCACAATCATAACTAACTTGGGTACCGATACTGCTATCGGTGGTACCGGTGGCGATGCAGATACCACCATGAACCTGAGGTCCGTGGGCACGTTCTACTTGGCGGGTGAAGCTGCCGACACAGACGGGCTCGCAAATACCGATGTGGTCGGAGCCCAGGCCAAGTCCTCGGCGGTGTATTCCTATGTCAGCGATCAGGGCAACACCGACCCCGCCGACGATGTGACGGTCTACTTGGTGTTGGACAGCCAGCGCACGGAGGGCGGCAGAACATTCTACGTGTATCGGTCGGTCGACATCACGGCTGATGCTTCCGATGCGACCGTTCAAGGCACAGCCGAGGAGGTCCAGGTTACGGCTAAGCTCGCCGAGGCCACAGAGTACGATCACATCCATTTCGGTGTGTGGGCCGCACTCGGTGACGCAGGGAAGGCCTTGCAGAACCCCTCTGACCTCGGCATCGGCTTCGTGCAGAGCATCGGCGATGGGATGACCGGCGACGATGACATGCCGAACTTCGGCACGGCGACCTACAACGGCAACTGGGCCGGCACGGTGCAGGAGGCGGATCCTGACGGCAACGGGGCCATCTCCCTCACCAGCGGAGCCGCCACGATGACTGCGGACTTCAACGACAACGAAGTCATGGTCGACCTGACGGGCCTCGCCATGCTTGAGGGCGATATCTCCGGGGGTACGTTCTCGGGCACCAAGGCGACGGTGGCCGCTGACAACACCCAGAGTTTGACGGGCGGGGAGGACTTCACCGGCTCGTTCAGCGGAGCCTTCTTCGGCGCCACGGCGTCCGAGGCCGGCGGTGTCTTCGACTTTGAGTCGGAAGACAACGAGGCCGGCGCGTTCCGCGGCGCGTTCGGCGGCGCCCGGTAGGTCTGCGTATCCGACCTTCCGACCGACAACGGGGCGCCCGGTCCGGCGACGGATCGGGCGCCCTTTCTTTTGCTTGCAATTATCGATGAGTTCGCGCATGGACCGCTACACCCGATCGCTCGGGGCGATGTTCCTGGCACTGTTCTTCGCGACTTCCCTGCCCGGCGGCGCGGTCGGGTCGCAGGCGCCGCCGCGGCCGGAGCTGTCTGCCGGGACTCTGATTGAGGCCGCCCGGAAGGCGATCGCCAGAGGTAATCTCGACGACGCGGCGTTTCTTCTGAAGGGGGTGAATCCCGGCGAGGACGACATCGACGCGGTGGATTTCCTGTGGGGCACGATCGCTGCCAAGCGGGGCGACTGGCGGGAGGCGATCGCGCGGTTCCGTGCAATGTTGGCGCGCAACCCGGACCTGCCGAGGGTGCGTCTCGACCTCGCTTTCGTCTATTTTCAGGCGGGCGAGGATAGGAACGCGGCCTATCACTTCCGTCTGGCGCTTGGGACTGCGGACCTCCCGGAGATCGCCCGCGCCCGGGCTCTGGCCTTCCTCGACCGGATCCGGCGGCGCAAGACGTGGTCGGTGACCGGCTCGTTCGCGGTTCTGCCGGACAGCAACATCAACAACGCGACCGGCGCCCGGTCGGTGGAGTTGTTCGGCCTGCCGGCGACGCTGTCGGACGATGCGCGCCGGACCTCCGGGGTCGGGGTGAGCGCGAACCTGTCCGGTGGCTACGAGGCGCGGCTCGCGTCGGACCTGCGGTTCCGGGTGGGCGGCGGGCTGAGGACCCGGACCTACCGGGAGGACCGGTTTGACGAGCGGATCCTGAGCCTGCGCGCCGGGCCGCGCATTCTGTTTGAAAAGTTCGACCTTCGCCCGGAGTTGACGATGGGCCGGCGTTGGCTGGGCGGCGAGGTGTACAACCGGACGGTTGGCGCCGCGCTTTCAGGCAGTTGGCTGATCGGCGACACGTGGCGGCTGGGCGCCTCGCTCGGGCGCGAATGGGTGGACTACAGGACCTTCCTCGGCGAGGGCAGCCTGGATTCGGCGGGGCTTAACCTCGCCCACGCACTGGGGCGGGCAACGCAGGTGCGGGTCCAGACGACCTTTCGCCGCGAGCGGCTGGACCGGGACGCCTATTCGTGGCGCGAGGCGATTTTGGGGATCTCGGTCTCACGCGAGCTTCCATGGGGGTTCGTGGTGAGCGGCGGTCCGAGCTACCGTTGGCGGGAATACGGCGCGCCGCTTCACTCGCTCGGCCCCGACGCCCGCCGGGACCGTACGCTGGCAGGGCGGATCACGGTGTCCAACCGGAGTGTCGAGCTGTTCGGCTTCATGCCGGAGGTCACGGTGCGGCATGAGCGGCGAACCAGCAATCTCGCTCTATACGACTACCGGCGCACGGCGGGCGAGCTCGGCGTGGTGCGGTCGTTTTAGAGGGGCGGGGCGCGGTGCTGGGAACGCACGGACAGTCGAGGCGTCCGGCCCGCAGCAGACCGTCCGGCGTCACGGGCGGAGGGTGGCCATGAGGCTTCGTCAGATAGCCATGGTATCGGCTGCTCTGCCGCTTCTCGCCCCCGCGTTGGAATCGACCCTGGCGCCGGTCCTCTCTGCCCCGGCCTGGGGCGCGGACAGTCCACCCGCCGCTCCGGCCGGCCGGGCGGTCGAAAACGCCACGACGAAGGCCCGGTCGCTGGTCCGCCGGGGCAGGTTCGAGGAGGCTCTGTCGGTCCTCGGCCCGCTGATGCGGGAGGAGCCGGCGGACGCGAACGTCGCCTTTCATTACGGGCTTGCGGCGCTCGGTGCGTCGCAGAGATTGGGCGTCCCGGAGGAGAAGCGCGATGCGCTGCTGGATGAGGCTATAGCCGCGTTCCGCGCGATGCTGGTGGTTGAGCCGAGTCTGGTCCGGGTCCGCCTGGAGCTGGCCCGCGCTTTCTTCCTGAAGGGCGAGGATGGGCTTGCGACGCGGCATTTCGAACGGGTGCTGGCAGGCCAGCCTCCGGCGGCGGTGGCGCTCAATGTCAACCGGTTCCTCAACATCATGCGCGCCCGCAAGCGGTGGAGCCTGCGAGTCGGCGCGGCGCTTGCACCTGACAGCAACATCTCCGGCCAGACGCGCGAGGGCACGATCCTCATAGACACCCCGTTCGGGCGCCTCCCCTTCACCTATAGCGGCGCTCCGCCCAGGTCTGGCGTCGGCGTCGCTGTATGGGCCGGCGGCGAATACCAGCATCCCGTCAATCGGCGCTGGCGGCTGCGCGCCGGCGGCGACATCCACCGCCGGGAGTATCGCGGGAGCCGGTTCGACCGGATGACGGTTTCGGGCCATCTCGGCCCGCGCTGGCTGGTCGGCCGGGCTTCGTCGGCGAGCCTGTTGGCGAGCGCCCGCCAGAGCCGGCTCGCGGACGAGGAGGACTGGCGCGACCTCGGAATCCGCGCCGAAGGCCGCCACCGGCTCGACCGGCGGACCACGGCGCACCTCAACGCCTCGCGCCGCGATCGGCGCTACAAGGACCGGTCCTGGCTCCACGGCCCGGTCACCGACCTCTCCGGCGGGGTCGGCTGGGCGGCGACACCGACGACGCGCTTCGATATCGCGCTCGGCTGGGGATCGCAGAGGACGAACCGCAAGCGCGAACGCCATTTCCACCGTTGGGGACGCCTGGGCGTCACCGTGCTTCTCCCTTACGGCTTCACCGTGGGCGGTGCCGGGACGTTGCGCCGGACCGACTATGAGGGCAGCTGGGCGCCCTTCGTGCTCGGCGGCGGTCCGCGCCGCGACCTGACCCGCTCGATCCGCCTCGACGTCCACAACCGCGCTTTCACCGTGGGCGGCTTCAGCCCGCAGGTCTCGCTGGTGCAGGAGCAGCGCACCTCCAACGCCCAGCTGCACGGTTACGACCGCATCTCAGGCGAGCTGCGCTTCGTGCGGCTGTTCTGAGAGGGGAGATGCGGCGCGGCGGGGATTACGAGGAGCGGATCGCCCGGATCGAGCGGACGATGCCGACGCGCGATGACATCGAGGATCTGCGACGCCTGATCGAAGGTCGGGGAACGCCGCGGGTGTTCAGGCGGTTCGGCCGCATGATGCTAGTGGGCCTGATCGTGACGGGCTTCGTGGTTCTGGTCCTGGCGTTCTCTCGGGCCGGCCCCTTTCCGGAAGCGGGCATACTTACCATCGGAGGATGACGGAATGTCACTGAAGAGGATACTTGCGGCGGCGATCTGCGCGGCCGCACTGGCGCTCGGCATCTCGGCTTGCGGCGGCGGCTCGAGCGGGTCGCTCGATCCGGCGGTCGGGCAGCGGGCGGACATCGCCACGGCGATCGCCGCCGCCGACGCCGCGGTCGGCGCCCTCGATGAGAACGCGGCGGACGAGGCCATCGATGCCGCGGTCGCGGCGCTGGCCGCGGCGAAGCGGGCGGTCGAGGAGGCTGACGCGCTTTCCATCGCGGAGGAGAGCGCGTTCGAAGCCTCGATCAGGCGGATCGAGGAAGAGCTCGGGCGGGCGAGATCGGCGATCGCGATAGCGCGCGAAGAGCGCCGGCGCCAAATGGCGGCGGAACGGATGAAGCTGACGGCGGCGCTGGCCTCGCCTGCGCGGATCTCGGCGATCGGGGCGAGGGTCGCGCACGGTGCGGCGCCGGCCATGTCCGGCACGGTGCCGGGGACACCGCCGGCGGCGGTGACCGATCTCGAGACGGCCCCGCGCGGAGAGGCCTCCACGGTGGGAGGCTGGAGCGGGCGGACCTATCGGGCGGCCGACAACGCGTCGGGAACGATCGACACGGTGGTGCTGTGGACCGACATCGAAGCCCCCGGCAGCCGGCCGTTCAGCGGCGAAGGCGGCAAGTACGACGCAACCGACGGTCTTGCCGCGGACGGCAGCCTTCCGATCGGGGCGGGCACGGATGCGGCGCTGATCGCCTCACCGGAGTTTCCGACGACAGCGGGAATCCGCACTCACATGGCCGACACTGGCGGGGTGGTTCGGGTTGCCGGCAGCTTCGACGGGGCGACCGGCGCCTATGTGTGCACGCCGACCGGCCAGAGCCCGTGCACGTCGTCGGTGCGGCATGGCGGCGGAGTAGTGCTCGCGGGTGGCGGGGGCTGGACGTTCGTTCCCGCGCCGGGGGCGACGGTCGCGGTGCCGGACGGCGAGTACCGGTATTTCGGGTGGTGGCTGCGCGACACCGGGGCGGCGCACGCGGTGGGAGTGTTCCACACCGGCATCGGCGGCGCGCCGGACGAGTTCTCGGGCCTTGCGGCGCTGCAGGGTCCGGCCAGCTACCGCGGCCCGGCGGCGGGCAAGTTCGCGCTCTTCCCGCCGCTCGGCGCGGCAGCGGCGGGCACGTTCACCGCCAGCGTCGTGCTTCGGGCGGAGTTCGGCGACGCCACTGACCCCGGGACGATGGAAGGGATGGTGGACGGGTTCATGGTGGACGGCGAGCGGATGCCTTGGTCGGTGACGCTAGGGCGGTCGGGTATCGGCGCGGACGGGGCGCTTTCGGCCGGCGGCGCCAACACGGCACGCACGGTGTGGTCGATCGAGGGTGTTGCCGGGTCGGTTCCGGGTACGCCGCCGACCTGGCGGGGCCAGCTGCACGACGTGAACGCCCAGCAGGTACCGTCGGCGGCGACGGGCGCGTTCGAGGCGGCGTACGGCGATATAGGCCGCATGGTCGGGGCGTTCGGTGTGACGCTGCAGCAGCAGTAGCGGATTGTGACGGATGCGACGGGGATTGAACCGGCCCGGCCGGCCGCTGCCCGTGAAGACCATGTCCGGCGGGGATGCGGGGAAACAGCCGCGGTGCGCCGGGCGCGCGGTTGAGTGATCACTTCGGCAACTCCGTCTTCAGCCCGACGAAATAGGACGAAACGATCAAAACGAGATACGACCCGTCCGGACCGTGACGCCGGAGATCGAGACGATCGACGACCAGTTTTTCGGGATGGGTTGCGAGAGCGTGGACGATACGAAGTTCGGAACCCGGCGGGAACGTGGCATCCAGGCGAACTTGTGTTCGCCATACCCCGGGCAGTTTGGACACTGGCTGGACCGAAGCCGAACGGAAACGGGCGTCCTTCAGTCCCAGGCGACCGAGCATCCCGTCAAGGGCCGCTTGGAGCTTCGCCTGCGCGAGTCCCTCGGTTTCGGCTTGCCAGAACGTCGATCTGATTTTGCGGTTAATTTCACGCTCCGAGTCCAGCAGGGCTGTCACGTCCGGCTGGTGGAGCACTGAAGCGGCTTTCCGCACGTGCTCGGCTGCGGCGTGATAGTCGCCCCGGACTGCGGCGAGGCGGTCCGACTGGAGCACGATACCGTGGCCAAGGAGCAATGCGAGAATCAACCAGATTCCCCACCGCAGGCGCGCGTTGGCGGCTAATTCCTGCATGAACCAGGGAAGCATGCGCGCCGAATACTTCATTCCGCCACTGTCAGGATGAGTTCAAGCCGATCGCGCCTTGGACCTGGCTCGGCCCGGACCCGCTGAAATAGCGGAATCGCCTCGAGGGCGCGGATATAGGCGATCGGGTCCGGGTTCCGATCCTCCACGGATATCCTGAGTTCCCCCCGCTGAAAACGCCATTCCCGGAATTCGGCTTTCAAGCTCGGAATGGCGCGATCCACCCGGTACATCAATTCGGCCTGCGACGGCCCGCGAGTCAGATCGAGAAGTGCGAGATTGTTGCGACGCAGGTCGATCAGCGTGTTTCGCGCCTCGACCAACGGTTCGATCCGTTCTTGCAGGCGGGAGAATTCGACCTCGGCCGCCTGCTCGAGTTGGCGGATCTTCCAGTACCTAGCCTCCTGCCACAGCACGACCAGTACCATCGCGAAGAGGCATGCCGTGGCGAGAGCGGGTTGAACTTCGATCAACCATCCACGGGGACCTTGGGAGCTAGACCACGGTTCGGGCACCAGACGATTGCTGACCGGCGCAGGCATGCTCTGGATGCCAATCGGCCTCGCCGCGGGAGCGCTCTCGTGTCGCGAGAGAAACCAACGCAGCTCGCTCTCTTGCGGGTGCTCTGCGAACCAGAACGCGTCGGTCAGCACGTTCTCGTGCCAGAGTTGGATCTCGAAACCGTCTACGCAGGCCTGCAGGTGAACGCCGTCCGACTTGCGCCGGTAGAAGACGGTCTCAGGCAGGATCCGAAGGCGGGACGCCGTTCGACGCCGCGTCCCGGGGAACAGCGAGGCGAATTCCTCCGGCGCTCGCGCGGTCTTGTCGCCGTCCCAGAACCAGACCATGGCCGCGCCATCGGACCACACGGCATGGTACCCGGTATTCCGGAAGGGACTCCAGACCGGCAGCTTGAACTCCAGCGCCGCCTGACGCCGGCTGCGCGGTATGGAGGTGAAGTCCTCGCACCGGTACATGCACAGACCTCGGCCGAGAATCCAGCTGGGGCCGGAAGACCGGAACGCGACGCGGCGGGCGCCGTCCAGAGTCTGAATGGCGGTCGGTTTACCGAAGAAGAGGAGTCGCAGCTTCGAGAACGGGTTCACTGGATATTCCCGAACCGTTTCGGGTGGTGGAAGGTTCGGAGTACCGGTAATCCTTTCGCCACGGGGCCGTCTCGCCGAGCGGCGTCAACTCGATTCCGACGACCGTGCGCGGGCCCACGGACTCATGCCAGACAGAGAGTCTCAAGAAGTTCGAGGGTAGCACGGCCAGATCCATTTCGTCGATTTCCAAGTGTTTTCCGGTCAGCATCGCAAGTTGGGTCAATCGTGACAGCGGGTGCTTTTCCCGCTCTTCCAGCACACCCTGCACGCCGAGCGCATCGAGACCCAACAGCGCTGCCAGCACCCGGGGATGCATCGTGTTGAAATTGTAGCTGGAAGCTGGACGCATGGTGAGCAGCGGTCGAAGCTCCGTCCAGCGCTCGGGGCCGATCAGTTCTCCTACGCCGAGGACGTCCAACATCTCCATGGGGCTCGACATGACCCAGTTGAGCGGCAGCGTCTTCCCCTGTTGCATGTAGTCGTGACGTTCCGCGCCCTGGAGCGTCAGGAAGTCGTCGGTGTCGATATAATCTTCGACCTTGGCGACCACCTGCCCGATATCTTCCTCGGGAACCCCGATATTCCGGAGGAGAGCCGCGAACGCGGGAAACCGCGGTGCGTTCACCGAAATCAGACCGCCCTCGTCCTGGAGAGCGAAACGGGCGCCCCCAAGGCCCGAATAGGCGGCTCCCGTGACCCGCAATTCCGAGTCTCCGGGGAACGGGGACGCGACCCGGGGCACCTGCACATCGATGCGGTTTGGCGCCTCCCCGAGGATCAGCGAATGATGATTCATGCGCCCGGTGGCCAACAGGTAAAGCACCGTCGCTTCGGTGTTGCGTCGATCGAGTTCGGCCAGGAAAACACGCTTGTCTTCCGTGGCATCCTCGACCCGCGTCGCGACGACGGAGTTGATATAGCTGGCAAGGAGCGCGAGTGCGGCCAGCGCCCAGAGCGTTGCCACCAGAACGAAGCCCTTCGCGTTCCGGTGCCCAGCCATCAGAATTGCTCCCGATAGTTCGGAACCGGCTCGGGGTACAAGGCGAAATGTGCGAGCCACAAGACGCGCCCGTCGGAGGACAGGAGGCGGACCATGCGCGGGATGAGTTGCCGACTTCCCTCTTGCGGCCAGCTCTCGCGCCAGGCCCCCGCCGAATCGGCATACTGAAAAACCGATGGACCGTCCCTCAAGCCGTGGACAATCCATGTATGCGACCCCGGCTCGGTGTAGAGGACGCGGCCGGCCTCGATATGCCATCGAACGCGAACCGGCCGACCGCCCTCGGCCGCCAGCGGCTGCAAAGTGACGCCTTCGAAGGCTCGATCGTTGCCGACGAAGCGTCTGGTCTCGATCTGGGAGGGTATCATCGCTGCGACCGTCGACGCGAACCAGTGCTCGCGCAGGACCGCTAGGGATGACGCACGCTGTATGCGGTCGATCGCGGCGTATCGGCCCAAGATGAAGCCGGTGCCCTGGATAAGGAGGGTGCCCAGCAGCGAGACGAGCACAAGCACGACGAGCATCTCCACCAAGGTCAGACCGCGTTCCGCTCCCGAGCCCTGGGCGATCCGGCGATTGCGTTTCACGGCACCGGCCCGGCTGTCTTCCGGTATCCGGGAATCCGTAGGCGCCAACGGTCGAGCGGCCGCCCCGCGTCGTGAAGCTCGAATTCGACCTCGTACAGACCGATCTGGAAATACCCTCGGTCCCCGGAAGCGGTCCGGCTCTGGCGTACGGGTTCCAGCAGCCTTGCCGACCAGACGACATCGATCCCGTCCACGCGAATTCGGCCGGTTTCCCCGTCGCGTGGATTGGCGACGGCCAGATGTGCGAGGGCATGGCGGGCGGCCGTCATCTGGCGCGCCGCATCGTGCGCGCGATCCAGGGCGATAAGGTTGGTGTTGAAGAGCCCGTAGAGCGCCAGCGCGGCGCCGGCGAAGACCACCATCGCAACGATGCTCTCCAGGACGGTGAAACCCGCGCAACTCGCTGCTTCGGCCGGTTTCTCAGGCATGCGGCGCGGTTCGACAATAGGGCGCCTCGAGCGCGAGCCGTGTCTCTACCTTGCCCTCGTGAAGCAGGGTGAGCTCGGTTCCGAGGCAGACGCCGTTCGCGCCGATCACCAAGGGACGGCTGAGCTGGATCGTCCAGCCCCTGGGAATGTCGATGACGTAGGGCTCGCCGCCCGTATCGGGTGACCGGTGCCCCGACGGCTCCGGAGTTTCAGACGCGGTCGCGCCGTCGGTCCTTACGACATATCTGCGCCCGTCGCGGAGGGCCAAGCGGCCGAGGCCGGAGAACTGGTCCAAGATGTAATCGCGCTCTGTCCGAATCTGGATGCTCGAATAGAGGCGTTCCAGTTTCGGCACCGCGACCGCCGCAAGCAGCGCCATCAGCATCAGCACGACCAGCAGTTCGATCAGGGTGAACCCGCGCGAACCGGGGTGGCGGCGTAAACCGCCGAGGGCAAGGGCGCTGCGCACGCGCGCCGTCGCCGCGGTGTCGCCGCGGATCCACCGCCAGGCCCCCAAGCGGCGGGCGGGCGGCGCGTCAAACCGCTTCAACAAGACCTTCGAACACTGGGTCCGGTGACGGTCGGCGCTACCTGGGTTCCGCCGGAAGGTAGCCGACATCGCCATTTATGCCTTCTCCACCGTCTTTCGAGTCGGCGCCGAGAGAATAGAGCGCAAAACCCTGCAGGTTGTCGGCCGGGTTCAAGTACCTGTATGGCGTCTCCCAGGGATCCGTGGGCACCGTGCCGTCCAAATAGGGTCCATTCCACAACCTGGACATGTCTGGCGGCGAACGGACCAAAGCGTCGAGCCCCTCTGCGGTGGTGGGGTATCTGCCGACGTCCAGCCGGAATGTTTGCAGGGCGCCGTGCAGCATCTTGATCTGCGCTTCCGCGGTTTTCGCCTTCGAACTGTCGATCTTGCCGAAGAGTTGCGGCCCGACGAGGCCCGCCAGCAAGGCTAGGATGACCAGCACCACCAGCAGTTCGATCAGGGTAAATCCTGCGTTTGCGGAAATCGCGATTACCCGTTCCGGTCTTGAGGCCCGTTCACGCGCTGGCGGCGGGCCTCGAAGGCGGAACCGCGACGCCGCCCGACATGCGTTCCGGTCATGGCGCGACCCAGCGCCGGAACTCGCCGAACTCGCCCTACGATCAGATCGCGACGTCGTTGACGCTGGTGATGGCAAGGATGATTCCGATCATGATGATCCCGAGGAAGCTACCGACCACTACAACCGCCAGCGGCTCGATCAGGGCGAGGACTCGCTTCATGCGCCGACGGCTGTTCTCGTCATGGAGGGTCGCGAGCGCCCGCAACATCTGTGCGAGTTGTCCCGATTGCTCGCCCGCCCGAAGCAGGCTGTATCCGGCGGGGGTGAGCGCGCGACGTTTTTCGAGTGCTGCCGACAAGGACACGCCGCCGCGCACGTCGTTCGCCGCCTGTTGCAATGTCGCCCTGCGCCGGGAAATGCGCACGGCGTGTATGGCCACGCCGAGGGAGTCCATCAGGCTGACGCGACTGCCCAGCATGGCGCTCATCATGGAGGCCCATTTCGCGGTATCGGCCTCGGCGAACCAGTCACCCAGGATCGGCAGGGTCGACAAGCCGTCCCGGACCCGCTGCCGGACCCGTTCGCGGCGCAAGAGCATGGTGGCCGCAACGGCGATGACGGCGACGGCTCCGACGAGCGACCACCCTTGGGCGTCGAACCATAGCCCTGCCCGCAATACGGCTTCCGCCAGCAGCGGGAACTGGTTCCCGGACTCGAGAAGACCGGAGAACTGGGGGATCACGAAGACGAAGACAAGGAGCACCGCAGTGCATCCGGCAACGATCAGGATCGACGGGTAGAACAGCGCGTCACGCATTTCCGCCGACACCCGCTGATCGTATTGCATCTGCTCCACGGCCTGGCGCAACGCTTCCGCGAGCCGGCCGTTCAGTTCGCCCGCGCCCACAAGGTGGTAGACATAGGCGGGAATGCGCAGATCCCCGGCGCGAAGGGCCTCCACAAAGCTCTGACCGCGCATGAGCGCCCCGGTTACGGCCTCGAAACCGGCTGCCAGCGCGTGGTGGCGGCTACCGCCGGCCTGGGCCCGCACGGCATCGCCGAGCGGCACACCGGACTCGAGCAAAGTCGCCAACTCGTGAAGCGCCGTAATCCTGTCTTGCATGCCGATTCCGCGGCGGAACGGCGAGGAACGGGCGGCACGGGGCTCCCGCACTTCGATTACGGTGTGGCCTTCCGCATTCAACTCGCGAGCGAGATCCCTTACCGAGGCGGCTTGGCCCCGTCCCTTCACGATTCGACCGGTCCGGTCGATCATCTCGTACTCGAAGTCCTGCATTGGCCGGTCATTCGTCGAGTGCAAGACGCTCCACTTCCTCCAGAGTGGTGCGTCCATGGGAAGCCTTGAGGAGACCGTCCTGGAGCAAGGTGCGGTGACGCTGTCGGCGAGCCACGGTCTTCAAATCCGCCAGCTTCCCTCCCGATACGATCAATTCCTGGAGTTCTTCGGACACCGAGACCAGCTCGTATATTCCGGTCCTACCGCTGTAGCCAGTCCCGCCGCAGGCATCGCAGCCTGGGACCTCGACCCACCGGTGTCCCAGCATGTGCGGTGGCAGGAGCTCGAGCTGTTCCCGGACCGAGATCGGAGGGTCGATATGCGTCGAACAATTCGGACATGCCTTGCGCACAAGCCGTTGCGCCTGAACGCCGCGGACGGATGCAACGACCAGAAAAGGTTCCATTCCCATGTCGATTAACCGCGTGAAGCTGGACAGGGCGTCGTTGGTATGGACCGTCGACAGCACCAGATGGCCGGTCATGGCGGAGCGGATGGCAATTTCCGCAGTCTCCAGATCGCGGATCTCGCCGATCATGATTACATCGGGATCCTGACGCAAAATTGCGCGCAAGGCGCGAGCGAAAGTGTATCCGATTTCCGCATGGGTCTGGATCTGGGTGATGTTCGGCATCTGGTGCTCGACCGGATCTTCCACCGTGATGAGCTTCTTGACGCCATCGTCGATCTCGGTGAGCGCCGAAGCGAGCGTCGTCGATTTGCCCGAGCCCGTGGGCCCGGTGACCAAGACGATACCGCTGCTGGTCTGGAACCAACTCCGAAACAGGGCAAGGTGGTCCGGTTCCATGCCAAGATTGGCGAGGGTTAGATCCGGCCTTTCCTTCGCCAGCATTCTCAGCACCACCGACTCCCCGAAGGCGCATGGCACCGTCGACACCCGGATGTCCATCTCCCGCCCCGCGATCCTGGTCGAAATGCGTCCGTCCTGAGGCAGCCGCCGTTCCGCAATGTCGAGACCCGATATGAGCTTGATCCGGGACGCGACCGCCGGGAAGCGCTCGACCGGTTGAATCAGCTTGGTGTGCAGCACGCCGTCGACACGCATCCGAACCGCGAATTGTTCCTCCGTCGGCTCGATGTGGATGTCAGAAGCTTTCAGATCGACGGCCTGCGCGAAGAGTTTGTTGACGAATTCGATGATCGGGGCCTCTTCCGCCATTTCCCACAACGTCTTGCCGTCGTCACCGGTATGGAGATCGTCCGCGGTCCGCTTATTCTTCACGAAATCCAGCAAGCGCTCGATCTGGTGGTTGGCGGCGAGGCAAAGCGTAACCTTCTCGCCAGAGTAAAAATAGGCGAGCGTCGCGCGCACCCCGTGATCCAGGATATCGCGGGCGATGCAGAACAGGCAGCCGTCTTGCCGCCACATCAGCGCGCCATTATCGAAGAACCATTCCTTCCTGATCGGCGACTGGGAGATGAACCGGTACACGTCCTCGCCGTCCGGCAAGTCTTCCGCGTTTCGTAAATAAATCGCGTCCTGCAGTTCCGCGAGCCGAAGCAACAACAGGTCTTCGGAAATGGTCCCGCTCCGGACCAGAATGCTTTCCAGCTTGCCGCCGATGGAGCGCTGAATCTGCAATGCCTTGTCCATATCCGCTCTCTGAACGTCGTTTCGCTCAACGAGCAAATCCGCAAGGCATTTCCCTGCAACTGCGCTCCTGGGCGCCGTTTCCGGTATCGGTTCCCGCGTCTTCGGCATTACCGGGAGGATCCCATCGTCCGATATGCGTAATCGTACCGTACCAAATTCCCTCGGGTTCTGACGAGCGCCATATACCGCTCGAGAGGCCCGACAATCGGCCGCTTCACCACCCCCATCCGTGGGTTGCTTTCAAGCTCCACAGCAGCACCGCGCCGCCGCCAAGATATGCACCGAAGGGCACGATCGTCGTCGCCGAGACCCCGGTTCCGTCCTTCCAGGCTTTCAGGAAGGCGATCAGCAGTCCGGCCGTGGCGGCGACGAGAACGAGTAGCGGCAGCCAGGACGGGCCGAACCATGCGCCGAGACCGGTCATCATCTTGACGTCGCCCAGACCCAAGCCCTCGGTTCCGCGAAGACGGTGGTAGAGAAAACGCAGTAACAAGAAACTACCGCCGCCGACAGCTGCGCCGAACAACGCTTCGACAAAGTCGGTGGTCCGCAGGACCAGCGCGATCGACAATCCGCTCGCCAACAGCGCTGCCGTCAGGGCATCCGGCAATATCCGGTAGCGCAAGTCCATGACCACGAGCAAGATAAGCAACCACCCAAGAAGACCGGCTTCCGCTGCCTGCGCGTTATCGGGAACGAGCGCCGCGGTGATGATCGTGACCGCAATCATCGAGCACTCCAGAAACGGAATCGCGAGAGATATCGCTGCGCCGCAATAGCGGCATTGCCCGCGCGACAGAATCCACGACAGAACGGGCACGAGGTCCGGAATTTTGAGTTGAGCCCCGGATCCTGCGCAGCATGGGAATTCGCGCATCAGGACGTCGATTCCCGGAGACGCAAGGTCGTACGATTCAGCTGAAGAACGAGCAATTTTCGGTATTGTTGAACGGGAACCTGAGGGCGCCGGGTGAGTCGCCGACGCCCAGGTATCGTCTGAGCGCCTTGTGGACGTGCTTGGGATAAAGGATTGTGCCGTGGCCATCGTCGCGGCGCAGGGTTTCAGGGTCGATCTTGTAGGCGTAGTGCAAACCGTCGGTTTCGCCGACTGCGCGGCCGGTCCAGCGCCGGTTCTTCTCCATGACGACGAAGCTGCCGATCGGCCAATGGTCCTTGCCGTTCACTGAGTTGTAGAAATGGGTGCGCCCGAAATCCGAGCCGATCACGACGACGAGCCGGTCGGCGATACCGTGCAGCTCGGCGTAATCCCACAAGAAGTCGACCGAAGCCGTGAGGTTGCCGAGCAGCCATTCATGGAGCGGGTCGTGGTTGGTGTGGGTATCGAAGCCGCCGAGCCACAGATCGGCGCTGATCGCCACCCCGGTTTTGAACGCGAGCACGGTCAGCTGAGCCTGGCGTCGGAGCGTGCTGCGGAAATCCTCTCCTTCCTCCGGCTGCTCGAGTTCGTCGTCCGGCGGGATCGCATCGGCGTAAGCCTTCAACCCCTCGATGCCGAAGGCGGAGCCGTAGAACGCGAGGTGAGCCCGGTCGGCAGGCAACAGGTCCGGGACCGCAGCGAGGCGGGCGACGGTCGAAGCGCGGTGCCTGGCCATGGCTTGCCAGTCCTCGTCGCTGAAAATGTCCTCCATGTCGGCGATCGGCGAGGCGATCTCGCGCAGCGGTCGCGGGTCGTCGAGGCGGGTGAAACGTGCGAGACCGGCGGTCTTGGAGTACCCACCGAAGCTCAGATAGGGGATCGGAAGCGCCGGCGCGTAGTGTGCCGCGAGCAGGGCCGACAGCGTCGGATAGCCCTCCGAGTTCCGCCCGCTCCAGTTGTGCACGATGCCGACGGTGTGGGAGTTGGTCTGGGCGTCGACGCCGTTGATCACCAGCATCATCCGGTGATACTTCTCGAAGAACGCTTGGTTGCCGGCGAAGGGCGCGTAGACCAGGTTGCCGGCTTGGCGGATCTCGTCGCGTTCCGCCCAGTGGTTGATCACCTTCTCGCCCGGCGTGTTGACCTTGGGATCGCAAAAGCTGGTGGGGTCCCAACCGCCATCGGCTTGGACGAACACGAATAGCTTGTCCGAGTAGCGGTCTGAGGCCTGGACGAGCGGAAGGCGGAAGCCCGGCGCGGCGGCGGCGACGGCCAGCAGACCCTTGAGTACCGAGCGGCGTCTCATCCCCGGTCCCTCACAGATAGAGGTAGCGGTAGTCGGTCAGCAGATACGCCAGCACCACCACCCAGGCGTGCGCCGAGTAGTGGTCATCGGAGAAGTCGATGTTCTCCAGGAGAGCATTCACGCGGGGCCAGTCGAAGTCGTAGTAGGGACCCCATTCGTTCCGCTTCTTGACGATCGGGTCATCGAGGATGCCGTCCATGAAGTGGATATCGCTGCGCCAGTCGCATTGCCACGCATGGAAGTACAGGTCGTCCGAATTCCTGCCGCGCTCCATGACATCGACGAACAGGTTGAACGCGGCATCCACGTCCGGGGAATGCGGAGTGACTTCGGCGCCGAGAAGCGTCTCGTGCAACTCGACCAGCTTCTCCCTGATCGAAGTGGCGCCGCCGCCGGTAAAGGTGGGATCGAGCACCTCGACCTCCAAAAGGGCAAGCTCGTCGCCCCCTCGATCAGCCCGCGCCACTATTTCCAAGCGGTAGGTCCCTGCCGAGGGGACCTCGATTGGCACGTCCACCGAGCCACGGCAGTGAAGCCCGAAATGGTCGTCGACCGGGTGGTTGCATTCGCTGATGGGGTCGAGAGTCTCCAGCTCGTAGCTTGCGACGAGCCGCCCGGACGTGTCCTTGAGGCTCATCCGGTCAAGACGAAGGTTGCGGTCCTGATCCGGGCCTCCATAGTGATCGTTGATGAAGCTAAGCCTCACTGTAGTGGAACCTTCGGACAGCGATCGTTCCAGCGACACCGTTTCCCAGTTCTCTTCAGCGGCGATTTCGAACGATGCGTCGAACTGCAAAGCGGGCGTCACGTCCTTGTCCAGCCCTTCGAACAATCGACGGTCTTCATCCGGGAGCAGATAGAACTCGCGCATCACGACGGGACAACTCGTGCGCACCGCGTGCCTCTTGGCCACCCCGGCCATCACCGAGGTGATGTTCCGCGCCCGCTCCGTGATCCCGTCCGAATCGATCCCGCCATACAGGAGTCGGAATTCTCCGGTCAGATCGTTCGGACGAGCATCGCAGTCGCCCCCGCAACCGACGTCGATGTGCCGACCCCACTGGAAGCCGGTCAGGGCAGCCGTCTTCTGCGCAAGCTCCTCGGGCGTCAGCAGCCGTCGGGCGCCGGCATGCCGCAGCGCCACGAGGCGCACGGGATCCGCATCGTCAAATGCATCGGCCCGGAACCACTTCGAAAGCACGATCTCGACCAGAAGATCCTTGAGATTGTATGTCCGCCCACCGATGAAACCTTCCCGGAAGCCATGCGCCAGACGCCTCATCTCCGCGCTCTGGGCATTGGCCGCGAGCAGCAGGCCATCGAAATCCGCGTCGTCTTCCGCCTCCGGCGCTTCCGCGATCTCGCTGCCCATGATCGCCGGCCACCAGAACTTGACCGTAGCCTCGGCGAAGCGCCGGTCGTCCACGATCTGCCGCGCCAGCCATTGCAGGCTGTCTTCGCCCTCGGGCGCCCGCTCGCCGTTGAAGCCGGGGACGCGCATGTCCCGATACCAAGTATCGCCCTCCTGATACCCGTTGGCGATGACCGCGAGTTTCGCGTAGCCGTCTCCCTCGAACCGCTTATCGTAGCCTTGCGACCAGGCAACCACCTCGGCGGTGTAGATGCCTGTTTCCGGAACGCGAACATCAAAGCGCATCGCACAGGTGTCGTGGCCTGCCCACAAGAGGAAATAGTCTTTACGACCCGTTGCGGGGTTGCGTCGTGCCCCGCCGCATTCGCCCCACGGGGCCACCGGCGGTTCCAGGTCCTCGAACTCCACGCCGGTCACGCGCCGGCCCGTGGCGTCAAAGAGATCAAACCTGTCGAGATACATGTGGCTGGTTTCTTGAGCTGCCTCGTCCCAGAATTGGTTGCTGAATGTCACCTTCACCTTTGCAGTTCCGGCCGAAAGGATGAGCGGCCATGTCAGCGTCTCCCTGTTCCGCCAGGATTGGGCTTCGACACTCAACTCCGCTCCATCATCTTCCTTATAGAACCGGTGCAGCGAATCCATGCCGCCCCACTGGTCCTTGTAGTATCCCTCGTCGCCATAGTCCTGGAATGCGCCCGCTACGGGATCGAGGACGCTGTGGCAGACGGTGCAGGCCGGGTTGTGCATGGTTGGGTTGTTGGTGTCCGCAAGGGCGACCGGATCGGTGGTCCGCGAGGCCGACTTTTCAACGTCCAGACCGAGAAAATGGTAGTAGGTCCAGCGCGCGCGCGCCCGGTTGCGGTTGGTCGGCGTCGTCGGGTAGCGATACAGGAAGGCGTTCGTACCAAGAACGCCGGAATGCGGATAGCGCGTCGACAGCGGTCCGGGAGCGATGAGGCGATCCGCATCAACCACTCTATCGCGCTCGACCATATATCCCTCTCCGTGACGATAATACTTCGCGATTCTCGAACGCTTGAATTCGCGTGGATTGTCGGGATCGTCGAACGAGGTGGTAGCCCCATAGGCCATGGCGGCATGGGGATTGGCCATGATGTAGTCGGCCGTCAGGATCTCCGTGTAAGGCAAGTCGTTCTCGACTACATACGCGATCAACTCCAAAGGCGCTCGACGAACGCCGTGGTGTACCTTACCCAGCCAAGTGTAGTACGGACGCAAACTGTTTGTTTCGACCCCCGCCTTTTTTTGCACATAGTTTTGATCGACGAAGTCGACAAAGAAACCGGAATTGGGATCGATGACCTGACCCGTCTGCCGATCCGTGAGCAACCGGTCGTTCGCCCCCCGGATGAGGAAGTCGTGGAACCCGGGCCCGGTCATCAGGTCGCGGATCGTCTTTCGCAGTGCCGTGGCGCCGCCATAGACGGCGTCGTATTCCGCTTGCGTCGGCGCTCGCCCGGCGAATATCAGCGCCGCGCGTCGCAAGGTCTTGGCGAGTGGCGCCATGCGCACCGGGTCGAACAGCGTGTCCACCGTGATCGGCGCCGGCACCACCCCCGCGTCCAGCCCGCCAAGGAAGCGTTCCATCCAGGCAAACTCCGCGCTATCCGCCTGGACCTGCTCGCCGCCGCCATGCGCGACCCCCTGTATCTTGTTCAGGATGCGCGACGCTCCCCCCTCGACCTCGGACAGAAAGCGCTCGAAAGTCGCAAGGTTCAACGCTTCGTGATCCGAGTTCGTTGCCCGCTCGAACACCAGCCGCGTGTGCCCCGAGCGGCCCCCCTCGACGTGACAGACGATGCAGCGCGACTGCACCACCGGCTCCGAGACGTGCCGGGCGAACAGAGCCGGCGGCCCGCCCAGCCGGTCCAGGAATCGCTCCATCCAGGCGAACTCCGCGCTGTCCGCCGGCACCTGTTCGCCGCCGCCATGCGCGACCCCCTGTATCTTGTTCAGGATGCGCGAGGCCGCCCCGTCGACCAGCGTCATAAACCGCTCGAAGGTCGCAAGGTTCAGCGCCTCGTGATCCGGGTTCGCGGCGCGCTCGAACACCAGGCGCGTGTGCGCCGAGACCCCGCCCGCGACATGGCAGTTGATGCAGCGCGACTGCACCACAGGACCCGAGATGTGCCCGGCGAACACCTCTGCCGCGGTCGCCGAATCCGCCGGCTCCTCCGGAATGCCGGCGAGCGCTTCGGCCGCCGCGCCGGCCGCGCCGGACAGGTTGGCAAGATACCCGCCCGGACCCGACAGCAGGCTCATCACCCGAATCCGCCGGTTCGATGTCAGCGCCAGATCCCACCGTCCGGTCCCATCGCCAAGCGTCCCGGCCAGACCCGGCCCGGCACCGTCCTCCAGATCCGTAACCGCGACCACGAGCGACGCCCCTGCTGCCAGGGACATGCGAACCGCGCCGCCCGGAACCGCGCCCGTGCCGTCCATCCCCCGAATCGAGATCGCCGCCTCGCTCGCCGAGGGGTTGATCAGGCGAAGCCGCGCCTCCTGACCCGGCATCGCCGACGGGTCTAGGAGCGTCAGGCGGTGAGCCGAGGCAACACGCGGGACCAAAGCCCCCATCGCGGCCAGGAGCCCGTCTTGCATGAGCAGCGGACGCACATAGGACATAACGGCCATGTCAAGCGCGGTGCTCAACCGCAAGCGCCAATCCCCGGTCCCCGACCCGGTCCCCACAGACAAACCCTTGCCCGCGTTGCCCCGCTCCAGATCTCCCGAGCCGATTACCAGGCTCTCCCGAGGGCCGACCCACAGGCTCACCGGGCCGAATAGCGCCCCCGTGTCGTCGATCGCTTCGATGCTCACATGCCCGGCCTGGCGAGTCCGGTTGACGATGCGGACCGCACCCTCCGCTTTCAGGTTCGAGGCGGACGGGAACAGCCCCACCTCGTGGACCGTCGTCGCTCCGTCATCGCCATCGAACGCGGCAACCGGATCGGCGGACAGGTTGCTTACCGCCCCGGTGCTCGAACTGAATAAAAGGTTCATCACCGCGATCCGACGGTCCGCCGTCACCAGCAGCCGCCACCGGCCCTGGCCGTCGCCCAGCGCCCCGCTCAGCCCCTCGCCATCGCCGCTCTCCAGCTCCTCCGCTGTCACCGTCCGCGAAGCCCGAGCGGGCAGCGACAGGCGTACCGCGCCGCCCGGCGACAAACCCCCGTCGTCGATTCCCTCGATGGTTACCGCCGCCGGCAACGATCCCGGGTTGACAAGCCGCAGACGGCTGACCCGGCCGACGGTGCCAGCAGGCTCGAACAGCGCTACGCGATATCCCGAACCGGTCAGAGAAACCATGTCCAGCATGCCGCCGACCAGCCCGTCCTGGGTACGAACATAGGACAGGACCTCGATGTCGAGGGCGCTGCTCAGCTCCAGCCGCCACGCCCCGCTCCCCGTGCCGATCCCGACCGGTAGACCCTTTTCCGGATCGCCCGCCTCGAGGTCGTCGGCGTCGAGATGAACCGCATCGCCGGCGCCCAGCGCGAGCGTCACGGGACCGTGCGGCAGACCGGAGTCGTCATAGGCCAGGATGTCCACCGTGCCGGACGCGCGGGATCGGTTGACCACCCGCAGGAAGCTGCGA
Organism: Defluviicoccus sp.; assembly: GCA_028820505.1. Lineage (GTDB taxonomy): Bacteria > Pseudomonadota > Alphaproteobacteria > MPNO01 > MPNO01 > MPNO01. The sequence continues at coordinate 18,323 of JAPPIT010000191.1, read as the reverse complement.
ATGCCGGTCGCCGTGGACTGGACGAACAGCGGCACCGAGATCGTCGATCGTACCGAGTCGACCGCGCTGCCGCCGGATAACGGAACGGCGAGTCCCACAACCGCTGCCAGGACCAGCGGGACCGCAAGAAGCCCGCAAGACCTCAGCACCCGGCGCAACGGGCGATGCCTCGCCGTCACGGTCGGGCCCGCCTCGCAAGCCGAAACAGACTGGGAAAGCCGTCTCTCAGTGGAAATCTCCCCTGCCGACCGCGATCGAAACCCGACTAGCAGGCTGCTGAAATACGATTTGGAGCGATCATTTCGGCAATTTCGTTTCGTTCGAGGCCACGTTCCGATTCTTTTCTGTCGTAAACGCCCATCCGTCGTCTCTTTTGTTTCGTAAGGTGTGCTCTCGGTCGAGTTTGCTCTCGGTCGAGTTTTTCAGCAGCCTGACGAAGATCGCGCTCCCGATTTCACGAAGAATGACACGTGGAAAATCAGGCCTCAATAAGTATTTCTTTGCCCCGCGTCACAGCTGTGGCATATCGGAAAATGCTGTTCCGGTCCCGCAAGCCGACTTACCATGGCGGAACGCCCGACGATGGAATCCGATCCGGTATGGGTACCAGGCCATTGCGCCAGCCGACCGCGCGTTCGGCCGGAGACGGCAAGATGAGTTGGATATTATCCGGCCGGCGCCGTTGGCTTGTGCTCGCTTCGGCCGGCTGCGCGGCCATCGCAACGGCAATCCTGATGCCTGTCCACCCGCCCGAGATCCCGGTATCGATCGTTCCGCCAGTCGTCGAGGGACTCTCCACCGATTTCGCCGCGCAGACCAACAGAGAGGTTTTCGGAGCCCTGCTCGCAAGCCGCCGCTGGGGCGACTATCGGCCAAGACCAAGCAACCCCGAAACTCCGACGGCGCCAGAGCCGCGCCTTGCTCCCGGCATCAACCCCGAACTGCTGAAAATGAATTTTGTGGGGTTGATCACCGTTCAGGACCAGCACATCGTTTTGCTCAAGCTGCCGGAGGTGGGAATCGTACGCTACGTGGCTGGCGATACATTGCCCGACGGCCGTCTGCTAGTATCGGTCACGGACAACAGTCTCAGGCTCAAGGCGACAGACGTTCCGGAGGAAGAACTGCTGCTATTCCCGCGCGGAACGAATGAGGCGCGTCAGCCCGGCGAACCCCCACCCCGTGACCACAACCCTGCAGCATCGAGATGAACCTCCGTAAGTCCCGCTTCGGTCCGGTTGTTCTGTCGGCGCTGATGGGAATGATGGCGGCGTGCGCGGAGCTTCGCGTGGATCCGTTGCCGGAACCGATCCGGCCGCCCAAGACCGATCTTTCCCCGCCGGTCGTGGACCCGCCGAAAGCGGAGGCACTTTCGGCGGACGGGCCGCGGACCGCCCGTGCCCCGGGCGTCGTCATTCAGCACTCGGTTGCGGAAGGCATTACCGACCGGCTGGGTGAGGACCTGGTGGGAGATCCCATCCGGGTCAGCTTTCACAACATTCCGATCGTGGCCTTTGTAAACGAGATTTTCGGGGAAGAGCTCGGGATGTCGTTCGTGATCTCGCCCGGATTAAGGCGCAAGGCAGATCTGGTTACCCTCAAGCTGACTGAACCGCTGGCGCCGCGCCGGCTCTTCGCCACCGCTCGCCGGGTGCTGCGCGAATACGGCGTCGACATCGTCGCGACCGAGGAGGGTCTCCTGACTTTTGTCGCCAGCCGGGACATCGCTTCGCGCGACGTGCCCCTTTTCGTGAGCGGTCGCGCCCTGCCCGAGGTTCCCTTCAGCCATCGCGTCATTTTCCAGCTGGTGCCGCTCAAGGTCGTTCGCGGTCCGCAGGTCAGGGGTTGGCTGGGCGCCGCGTTCGACCGCAAGGACCTGGAAATCATCGAGGACCCTGATCGCAATGCGCTACTGCTGAAGGGCAACGGCAATATTCTGGCCCGCGCCCTCGCCATGATCGAGGTGCTCGATCAGCCGCTGTTGCGCGGCCGCTACGGCGTCATAGTGGAACCGGAGTTCATAAGGGCGCAGGATCTGGCTCGAGCGTTGAGCGAAGTCCTTCGCGCCGAAGGATACCAGGCGAGCATCGGTACAGCCGGGGCGGGCGGTTCGATCATTCTCCTCCCACTGGCGGAGGCGGGCAAGTTGGTCGCCTTCGCGGCGGATCAGGCGACGCTCGATCATGTGGAGAACTGGGTACGGATACTGGACAGCCGTCGCAAGGAGTCGATCGAAACGGCGACATTTACGTACGAGGTGCTCAACACCCAGGCCGAAAAGCTGACCGAAACCCTTAACCGAATGTTCAGTGCGGGTGTGACGACCACGCCTCAGGCACCCCCCAAGGTTGCCCGCCAAGCAGGACCACGTCCGAATCCCTCCCCGCGGCGGTCGGCTGGCGCCCGGATCGTCGTCGACAAGAACCGGAACATGTTGCTCTTCCGCGGGTCCGGCAAAGAATGGGCCGAGGTTCGAAGCGTTATCGAGGACCTGGACAAACCGGTTCCCTCGGCGCTGATCGAAGTGCTCATCGCGGAGGTGACGCTCTCCGATCAAGAGAAGACGGGGTTCGAGTTTCTTATCAGAAACAACTTGGGCGATTACGGTCTGGCCACGCAGCTGGGAGGATTGGGACTCGGCGGCGCAGGCCTCTCGATTATTCTTGACAGCGCCGGCGAAACCCGGGCGATGCTCAACCTGTTCTACAGGGACGACCGCGTTGTGATCCGCTCGCGGCCCCGTCTCCTCGTCAAGAGCGGGGAAACAGCCACGATCGACGTGGGCAACGAAATCCCGGTGGTCACGCGAATCTCGGACGACAATCGTCAAACTACGGATTCGGTCAACATCCTGCAGGATGTCACATACCGCAAGACCGGAGTACAGCTTGAGATCAAGCCGATCGTCCAAGCGAACGGGCTGGTGGATTTGCAGATTTCACAGCAACTCAGCGAGGCAAGGCCGACCGCGGCGACAAGCCTTGCCGGCACGCCGACGATCCTGAACCGACAGGTCAGCACCAGCCTCACACTCAAGGACGGTGGATCCCTGTTGCTCGGCGGGCTCATATCGGGCAGTCAGAGCAGAGGCGAAACCGGTCTACCTGTGCTCGGCCAACTGCCCGTGATCGGCCGCCTGTTCCGTGCCGACTCCCTTCAGGAAGACCGAACCGAGTTGTTGATCATGGTGACTCCCTATGTGATCGGCGATCACGAAGAAGGGTGGGAGCTCACGCGACAGATCCGCGAGCAACTCGAGCTGCATTCCGAAGTCGTGGAAAATGACGACGCGGCGCAAGAGCAGGGAGGTCGATAGAAACTGTCGCGATCCGGTCCGAATACTGTCGACCATGGACCGGACATGGCATCGCAGAACGGTCAATGTGATACCACGTTGTGACGCGATTATCTCGGGCCCGGGCTAGAGCCTTGGGGCCTCTGGCCCGGAATTCCCTGCCGCTGCTCGTCGCCCCCTGGTCGGCCCCGTGCGTCGCGGAACACGATGCTTGCGATGGCTCGACACCGCTCCGTGTCGTTAACCTTAACACCCCACCCCGATAGGCTTGCTCCGCCTCGGAGCCACCCTGTCCCGCCACCCCGGCCACCGCGCGGACGATGCGGAGGCGGTGCTCCTGTCCGGCTGGCGGATGACGTTCTGAGGGAGCTGCGGGGCGCGGACCCGACTGTCGGAGTCATTCGTGTGATGGCGTGACACGAATAACGTCTCGAAGATCCAAATTCTCTTCCACCTGCCCATTTCACTGGCTCCAGCGCTCGCGAAGAACTCGGCGGATAGATGCAGTGGTCTTTCTTCCTTCCGAGGTCACTCCGCCGGGCCGGTCAAACCTTGTGGCATCCATCGTGCAGAGCGGCCCGAGCGTCGCCATCCGGGGATGCGTGACCTCCTTGTCGTCCAGATAGTCCGGTCTCCGGAACCCCATAACCTCGACGGGAATGGTCAGTATCGCGCCGTGCCTTTCTGCCTCGATCACAAAGTCCGGGATGCAGGGCCCGAGCGGGGTCTCGCTCTCGAACACCGGCTTGACGAGATCGAAAGCCGCATCGGCGAACTCCCGCCGCAAGACCCGGAGCGTGCCGAGCGCCTGCCGCTCGTAGTGGGAATCCATCGGGATTGGGCAATTCGTCGTTACGATCGGCTGCGTCCAGCCCTCCAGGCAGTCGTAGCCGCCGCTTCCTTGCGGCAGCCCGACGGCGCCGATGAACAAATACGGTCCGCGTACCGGGTTGCGGCCGACGATGGGGCGGCCGATCCCGGAGACGACCTCGACAGGGTCGGTCCCGCGCCAGGCGCTCGCGACGTCTTCGTCGACTTCCCGGACGACCCAGCACACGAACCCCTGCGGCCGGTGACGCGCCGGCCAGGTCGGGGCCGCGGCGCGCACCCGGGCGTGCACGAGCTTGCCCGTCCACATGCGGGGGCGCGGAAACCAGAGATCGCCCAGCGAGCATCCCGGCGCGATTTCGAGCCCCTCCGTCGCCCGGGCAAGCGCGTCTTTCCACTTGGTCTCTTCAGAGAGCCGATCCGCGATGCTCAGCCGGTTGAGCCCCGCCCGTTCCATGAGCATCAGCAGGAGCCTCGACAGCGCGGGACGCCGGACCATGCGGACTTCGGGCTCGCCTCTCCCGTTGGGCGCCGCGGGGTCCACGTCGTCGGAAACGTTGCGCAGCACCGCGAAATACCCCACCGGCGCCTTGCGGGCAGGCCGGTTCCACGGCTTCCCGGCTCGGCGCCGCGCCGTCGCCCGGTGGAACGCGCAGCCGGGATCGTGCGGGACCTGCGGATGGCCGAGCACCCGCCAGTACTCCGTGCCATGGCGATTGCGGCAGGGCGCCACGACGGGCCGAACCCCGTTCTCCTCCCGGCAATCGCAGCCGAGCCAGAGGCCGTCGCGGCGCGCCAGCGCGATGACGGCGCGCGCCAGGAACGCCGCGGTCTCGTCTCCCCCGCCGCGCGCGACGGCCCGGACGGCATCCCGCTGTTCGGGTGTGAGCGGTATCATGCGTGCCCGGTCGCGCTTGTCGAGCAGGTAAAGGGACATCGTCGATCCGCTTGTCCTTCCGCCGAGCTACACCGCCCACCCCACCGTGATACGTCAGGAATTCGGCCCGGGCCACAGGACATTCGGCGACAATCGGGGCCTCACGTGCGAAACCTCCTGTCCGATTCGATTCGCAGCCTTTCGCGACGGCCTTGTCGCTGAAGGCGCGACCCGAGGGGCGGCGGCGGACAAGTCGTCAGCGCCGCCGATCCGGATTCTGACCAAGGGGATGGGTCTCGATATTTCAGCGGTCGACATCGGAGCGCCAAGGCCACGCTCGAGTCGCGCACAATTCGCTTGGCGTGCTCCCTTGCCGCGGGGTGCGCCGCTACTGTATCGCCACTCCCCGGCGCTCCGGTTCGGACCCCCGTTCGGCTTCCTCGCCGAACCGGTGTCCGCAGAGGTGCACAAGACTCCCGGTGACCCCGGCCGCGGTTGGATGAAGGCCCGTGCCGGAATACACTCCGGAATCGCAATTCCGGCCGGATTGGCATGGACAGATGGGCGATGCCGCGAGGCGCGTTGTACGAGTTCCGGGCCGGGGTGCCTTTCCGTCACATGGAGATCGAGAATGAAACGTTTACTGACGGTTGCCGCCGCCTTGACGATGGCGGCATCGGCGGCGCAGGCGGATATGAAGGTCGGCGTCCTGATGGGTTTCACGGGACCGATCGAATCGCTCACCCCCAACATCGCGGCGGCCGCCGAGCTCGCCATGAAGGAGGCAACGGAGTCCGGCGCGTTCCTGGGCGGCAAGAAGGTGATCCCGGTACGGGGCGATTCCACCTGCATCGATGCCGGAGCGGCGCAGGCGGCGGCCGAACGGTTGATCACCTCCGACAAGGTCGCGGCGATCATGGGCGCGGACTGCTCGGGCGTCACCATCGCGGTCGCGAACAACGTCGCCGTGCCCAACGGCGTCGTCATGGTCTCGCCTTCGGCGACTTCGCCGGCGATCACCACGCTCAAGGACAAGGGATATCTCTTCCGCACCGCGCCTTCCGATGCGCGGCAGGGGGAGGTGCTGGCCCAGGTCGCCAAGGCGCGCGGAATAAAGACCATCGCGGTCACCTACACCAACAACGACTACGGCAAGGGGCTGTCGAACTCGTTCTCCAGTGCATTCACGGCGGCCGGCGGCAAGATTGCGCTGGCGGCGTCGCATGAAGACGGCAAGGCAGACTATTCGGCCGAGGTGGGGGCTCTCGCGGCGACGGGAGCGGAGCATCTGGCGGTGTTCGGCTATGTCGACAAGGGCGGCAAGGGAATCATCCAGGCGTCTCTCGACACCGGCGCGTTCGACAAGTTCGTTCTGGCCGACGGCATGGTGGGCGAATCCCTGATCGAGGCCATCGGCAAGGCGCTGAACGGCTCCATCGCCACCGCGCCGGGTTCGGATTCCCCGAACGCGAAGAAGTTCCAGGCAGCCGCGACCGAAGCCGGAGTCAAGGGCGCGTCCCCGTTCGCCGCCGAGGGCTATGACGCGGCGGCGCTCATCGTACTCGCCGCGCAGGCGGCAGGCTCCATGGATCGCAGGGCCATCCAGTCGAAGATCCTGGGGGTTGCCAACGCGCCGGGCGAGAAGATCGGCCCGGGCGAGATCGCCAAGGGCCTGAAGCTTCTCGCCGAGGGCAAGGCGATCGACTATCAGGGCGCTACGGATGTCGTGCTGACCGGCGCCGGCGACGCGTCGGGCAGCTACAAGGAGTACGAAGTCAAGGACGGGAAGTTCACGACCGTCAGGATTCACTGATCCGGTAGCGGAACGGGGAGCGGCCCGGCGTGGATCGCCGCAGGATCGAGCGGCTGCCCGTCGACCCTTCCCGGGGCCGATTCCGTGCGCTCGCCAGGGTTCGGCAGGTCGCCAGCCGTCTGTCGTTCCTCGTGACCTGGGCGACGATCGCGTGGGTTTCGGTTCCGCCGGTCACCGACGCCGGTGAGCGCCAGGAGCGTTGCGCCGCCGCCGCGCCTCTACGCATCGCGAACTTGAGCCCGTTCCATATCCCCTATGCCGCGCCGGCCTCGTTCGGCGCCTGCGCGCTTGCGCCCGGAGAAACCGAAGCGATCGTATCGATGGATATGGCCTCGCACATGCTGTCCGCCCGCTCCGGATCGGAAAGCCTGGCGCTGGACGGCGAGACTTGGCGCCCTTCGCTCACCCTGCGCCACGGGGTGGGGGACGGGTGGGACTACACGCTCGAAGTCGCGGCGGTTTCCCACGGCCCGGGCGTATTCGACGGGTTCATCGAGGGCTGGCATTCGACGTTCGACCTGCCGCAGGGCGGGCGCGACACGACACCTCGAGACCGGCTCCGCATTTCCCACGCGCGCGACGGGCGCGGGCGGGTCGATATCGACCGGGCAGTGTCCTCGGCGGGCGACCTGACGCTCGGGATCGGCCGCGCGCTCGGACCTTCCGTGCTGTCGAACGACGGGCTGGCGCTGCGGGCCGCGGTGCGGCTGCCGACCGGCGACGAGGATGCGCTTGCCGGGGCGGGCGGTCTCTCGGCCGCGCTCTGGGCGGAGACCTCGGGACAGTTGTGGAAACCGGACTGGCTCTATGGCGCGGCGGCGGGCGCGCTGGCCGCGAAACCGCCCCGGGCGCTGTCGGGAGTCGATCGCGGGTTCGTCCTGTTCGCGCGTCTGGGCGCGACCTGGCGTCCGCTCGCCGATCTCGCGCTCTCGGTGCAGGCGGACGTCGCTACCCCGCCCTACCGTTCCTCGCTGGCGCCGCTCGGCGGCCCCTCCATTCTCTTCGGCATGGGTGGCAGGCTCAGGCTCGCGCCGCGCGCCACGCTCGAGATAGCCGTCACGGAGGACGACGGCTGGCGTCGGGCGGCGCCCGATATCGGCCTTCACGCCGCGATTCGCTGGCACCTGTAGAATTCGTCGTCGCCGGAAGGGGCGTTCCCGCCGTGAAAGCGGGCGCAGGGCTCTTCGGCATCGCGCCACCGGCGACGCGGACAACAACAGTTCCACGACCACTGGCGGCAGCGACTCTACGGCTACGGCCGCGTGGACTGCGAACACACCCGCGAATCCGACGCCACCCCGCCGACGGAAGAACTGGTTGTGCCGTTGACGATCGCCGTTACTCGGATCAGCGATACTGACCTTGTGTTCAGGACAATGGCTCCGGAAGAGGATGACGCCTATCCCGGGACGTCACGACCGCGGTCACCGGAGCGGAGGGCGCCCGCGTGATCGAGCAGGCGTGGCTTGGCGGGGGCCCCCAGAAGCGCGTCGGAGAAGACGCTTGTGGACACGACTGGCTGTTGGACCTGGATGCCGACGAGGTGGTGACCAACGAGTTGGCCGAGGACATCCGGACTTTGTTTGCCAATGGCGTGTCTATCGGCGGCGTCTACACGATTCCGCTCAGAATCCATGGGTAGAAAACATTGTCGGTTCCTTCGAGGGGGATCCCTGCGGGGACGGGCGGCAATCTACACCGCCCTCCGGGACCGGGGCACGAGGTCAGCCGGACCGGAACCTGGCCCGCCCCCCGACAGCCAGGAGCCCGCCCATGCAGGGCCGTCTTCATAGGATGTCCCGCGGGCTCTCATCGCGCCGCTTGTCTCACGGGTTTTGCGGCAGCACGTCCTTCGCATCGTCTCGTCGCCCCGATGCGCCCCTGCGGGACCACGCCATCGGCAACGACCCTGTCCCGTGCGCCGCGGGCATGGATCGTCCCTCAAAAAGGAATTTTCGTTTCGCCGCAGGGGTGCCATGTTCCGGCAATGCTGCAGCGACAACCGGTCGTGCCCGGCAGTCTGGACCGCCTCGTATCGTTCCATGGAGCGTACGCATGAAACGGAACCGTCATCTCCCGGTCCTGTGCCTGTCGGCGGCGGTCTGCCTCGGCACCGGCTGCCAGACGATCACCGAACACGTCATTCCCCATCCCAAACACGCCGAGAAGAGCGTGCACGAGCAGGTTTCGGAAGTGTTCGACGGCCTAGCCAGAACCGAGCGGGGCCTGAAGAAGCTCCTCCGCGGCGAGGCTCTCGAAGACAAGGGCCGGCTGTTCCTTCAGGTGGGCGGGAGCGGCATCGGTTCCGAACTCGCGGTGCACCTGCGCCAGGGGATGAGCCACATCCTGGAGGACGCGGGATACGAGATCGTGTCCTACGAGGAGCTCGAGAAGGAGATCAGACGTCACGCGTCGGGCGAGATCCACTCCTGCGACCGGCGTGTCTCCCATGCGGCGGCCAGGTCGCTGAAGATGCATGACGGCGTCGGCGCCCTGCACATCTGCGTGACGTCGGTGTTGGGCCTCGGACTGGGTGAGTTGAACAACGAGGGGGAATACGAGGAACGGCTGCGGATGGGCGTCGCGACGCAACTCCTCGAAGCGAAATGGGGCAACGAGCTGTTCCGGGACAGCACGACGCTGACCTCCCGGACCGTCCTCAAGCAGGCGGAGCGGCACTATACGGAGAAGGTCTGGGGCATGAGCGTCCGCGAACGGAGCATGTACCGGCTGCTGCTCGAACATGTCCGCACCCTGCTGCCCCGCCTTCCGGAAAAACGCCGTTGAAGCCGGCGCCGGCGGCGGCCGCGTCCGAGCCGGACGGCGCGCCAGCGCGAAGACAGGTGCGGGAGGTGGTGGAAGCGCCTGCGGAACCGGAAGCGGCAACCCCTCAGCGGCCTTCCTCCTTGTCGTTCGATCTGTCGGTTCCCGGAGACGACCTCGACAGGGTCGGTCCCGCGCCAGGCGCTCGCGACGTCTTCGTCGACTTCCCGGACGACCCAGCACACGAACCCCTGCGGCCGGTGACGCGCCGGCCAGGTCGGGGCCGCGGCGCGCACCCGGGCGTGCACGAGCTTGCCCGTCCACATGCGGGGGCGCGGAAACCAGAGATCGCCCAGCGAGCATCCCGGCGCGATTTCGAGCCCCTCCGTCGCCCGGGCAAGCGCGTCTTTCCACTTGGTCTCTTCAGAGAGCCGATCCGCGATGCTCAGCCGGTTGAGCCCCGCCCGTTCCATGAGCATCAGCAGGAGCCTCGACAGCGCGGGACGCCGGACCATGCGGACTTCGGGCTCGCCTCTCCCGTTGGGCGCCGCGGGGTCCACGTCGTCGGAAACGTTGCGCAGCACCGCGAAATACCCCACCGGCGCCTTGCGGGCAGGCCGGTTCCACGGCTTCCCGGCTCGGCGCCGCGCCGTCGCCCGGTGGAACGCGCAGCCCGGGCTGTGAACAACCTGTGGATAACCTAGAACGCGCCAATACTCCGTGCCATGGCGATTGCGGCACGGCGCCACGACGGGCGGAACCCCGTTCTCTTCGCGGCAGTCGCAGCCGAGCCAGAGGCCGTCGCGGCGCGCAAGCGCGATGACGGCACGCGCCAGGGATGCCGCGGTCTCGTCTCCCCCGCCGCGCGCCACGGCCCGGACGGCCTCACGCTGTTCCGGCGTGAGCGGGACCTTGCGCGCGCGGTCACGCTTGTCGAGGAGAAGCAACTCCATCGTCGGCCCGTGCGTTGTTCGGCTGAGCTACACCGTCCGTCCCCCGTGATACGTCAGGAACTCGGCCCGGGCCACAGGACATTCGACGACAATCGGGGCTTCACGTGCGAAACCTCTTGTCCGATTCGATTCGCAACCTCCCGCGACGGCCTTGTCGCTGATGCCAATGGAAATCGAACACTCGACACTTCGTGCGTGAGCTCATTCGGCCAGACGGGCTCACCCGCCGAATCCTTCCGAACCGATTCGGTCTCGGTCGCGGTTCGGGCGGGATCGGGCAGTTGAAGGTCCCGGCCGATACCGTCTGACCCCTCTTGACAAGAACAGGCGCCTATATCGTTCGATTGTGGCCCGGAATTGTCTCCATTACGCTCTTTTGTCATGGGGACAAGGACATCTTCCATGACTCTCCCGTTCGACAGCCGAGGGGCCGCGGCAGACGCAAGCGAGGCCTTGTTCGCACGGACCGGCATAGCGCCCGCCGCCCTCGACGATGGCGATCCCGGGCACCGACAGGCGGCAATTCAGCAAGTGTTGTGCGAATCTACCCCGCACCGAATCGGCCTGTTTCGTAGTGTGGCTGACCTCAGGCTATGTCAGGTGGCGTCAGGCGCCATCGGGCGATGATGGCGCCCTATTTTGCCGGGTCTCCGCGCTCGACTGTTTCGATTACGTTCGATTCATGAGCGGAAATACAGTTACCGAAAGCGCCGCGTTCGACAGCCGAAGGGCCGTGCTCGACGCCGTCGAGGCCTATCTCGCACGGACCGGCATCGCGCCCGCCGCCTTCGGCGGGGCGGCGGTGAAGAACCGGCGTTTCGTCGAGAACCTCCGCAAGGGCGCGGACATTCAACTGGACACCGCCGACAACGCGCTGGTCTTCATGGGCGCCGAGCCCATCGGCCCGCGCTTCCGGGCCGAGGTCGAGGCTTATATCGGCGCGACCGGGACCAGGGCTTATCTGTTCGGAGAGCAGGCGGTGGGCGATCCGTCCTTCGTGGCGCGGCTCCTCGGGGGCATGTCGCCGCGGCTCGGGACGGTGGACCGGGTGCGCGCCTGGATGGCGGCGAACGCGACCGCGGCCGAGCGCGAGGCCATGCGCGATGCGATCGAGCATGGCGTCGTGGCGGCGGCCGGGAAACCCGTGGGAAAGAGGAGGAAGGAAAAGAAGATGGACGAAGGATACCTGAAGACGGGCGAGGCGGCGGATTTTCTGGGTCTCAGCCGGCGCACGCTGGACCGCTACCGGGTGACCGGGGCGGGTCCGGCATTTCATAAGTTCGGCAACAGCGTTCGCTACCGGCGCACCGACATCGAAGCGTGGGCGGACGAGCGAAGGCAGACCTCGACCTCCGACGAATAAGACCGCGAACCCGAGTCGTCCCGGAGGCCGCGCGGGGAAAGCCGGCCTCGCCGCATGCCACCCGCCGCGGGGTCCGGGTGTGCTCCGCCACCGACAGCGGCGTCGAACGATCGATAAGGCAGGGTGGGGAGAAAATCGGCACCTCGGACGGCTTGTCGGCCGTCTCCGGGCAGTGGCTTGTCAGGCCAGGTCCGGGGCCCCGGCCCGGGCGGTCGAATGCTCGATCGCGGTCAAGTCCGCCAGGAATTGCCATTCGAGCCGGTTGTAGGTCGGCACCGGACCGGTCCCGTCTCCCACTCCCTCCGCCAATATCGGATCACTTCGTCTGCAGGATCGAAAACGGCACATGGACGCCCACCCCGGCGAAGGTCGCGTCCGGGCGGTGGACGAATCTGAATTCCCATATCAGGTGGCTTTCCCGATCCTTCCATTGCACGATCGGCAGCGCTCCCACGCGCAGCCAGCCGTTGCGGGAATAGTTTCCGGCAATCCCGGCGCTCAGCCCCACAAGCCAGTCTTCGGCAATTTCGTACATGCCTGACAATCCGACGAACGGCCCCCATCGCGAATGAGAGTTCCGCGTCATTCCCGCACGCCAGCGCAGCCACTTCCCCGTGACGGGCCCGCCGACGCCGACGGAGGGGTGATGGGTGCTGTACTCCCGTTCCCGCTCGGAGTTGGGATGGGTGCTCTTGATGAAGGCGAGGCTGATTCGGTACCCGGAGTCCCCGAAGGCCGGGGTGAGCCCCGCCAGCAGGATCGCGGCTACGAGTACCGTGCGGTGCAGCATGTTCGACAACTTTTCGCTATCGGTCTGTCGGAGTCAGGGTCGTCCATCGAAGTTCGGTTAGCTGGCCCATCCTTTGGCCGCGGAAGCAAGGTTCGCGCCAGGTCCCGCCAGGTCCGATCCGTTGGCGCTCATTCGATTCTGGAGGCTAGTTCAGTTGGCCGTTGTCGCGCTTCCCCAACATTGGGGAATGGCGACAGCTCAGGCAGACGATCGCGGGGTTTTCGGCGAGTCACCGCCAAGCGGCGCCGTCTCGATAGAGTATCGTTCGGTCGGGGCGTTCGCCGATGGACAATCGGCGCCACGGACGGACAGGCGTGCGAACCGGGCGGGCGATTCCTTGCCCCGCTCCCGGAGAGCCCCCACCTCGGTGGAATGAGTACTCCGAACGCCCCGGCGCCGGCCGGTATCGGGAGGCCGCCACGATGGTAGCGTCGATCGGCGCGATCTCCTCGCCGTCGCAGGGCGCGAGCTACTACGAGCGCGACGGCTACTACGCGAAGGACGATGCCGTGCACCGCGAGGCGAGCGCCTGGGCCGGCAGGGGGGCGGCGGCGCTCGGGCTCTCCGGCCCGGTCGATCCCGCGACCTTCCAGGCGATCCTCGAAGGCCGGGTGCCCGACGGCCCGCATCTGGGCAGGCGCGGCAAGGACGGCGAGATCCACCACCGCCCCGGCCGCGACGTCACCATGTCGGCGCCGAAATCCGTATCTCTCATGGCGATGATCGGCGGCGACGCGCGCATCGTCGCCGCGCACGACCGGGCCGTGAAAACCACCCTCGGCTGGATCGAGAAAAACGCGATACTGACCAGGATGCAGGATGGCTCGACCGGATCGATGGTCTTCGCCGGCGACCAGAACACGGTGGTTGCCACCTTCCGTCACGACACCTCGCGCAACCTCGACCCGCAGCTTCACACCCACTGCGTGATCGCCAACATGGTCCAGGGCGGCGACGGCAAGTGGCGCACGATGGTCAATGACGGTCTCTACCGCCAGCAGAGGGCGATCAGCGCGATCTACCGGGCGGAGCTGGCGGAAGGGATCGCGCGCCTCGGCTACGGCATCGAGCGCACCCACGCGGACGGCCGCTTCGAGATCGCGGGGATATCCCGCGAAACCGTCGAGGCCTTCTCCACCCGCCGGGCCGAGATCGAGGCAGCGATGAAGGCGCGCGGCTACGACGATCCGGCCGACGACAAGAGGGTCGCGGACCGCGCCGCGCTGATGACGCGGGCGGCGAAGCGCGACGTCGACCGGGGGGAGCTGCGGCAGGTCTGGGAGAAACAGGCGGCGGCGCTCGGCTTCTCCCCCGAGACCATCCTCGACGCCGCCCGGGAACGCGAGCCCGAGACCTCCACCTGGGGCCCGGCGAGCCGGGAGTCCATCCTTTCGGGCGGGGAGTACTACGCGACCGACGCGGTGAACTGGGCGGTCGAGCACCTGTCGGAGCGCCAGGCGGTGTTCTCCCACGCCGACCTGCTGGCCTCGGCGCTCTCCTGGGAGCCCGGCTCGGCCACGCTGGCGGAAGCCGAAGCGGCCATCGACGTGCTGGAGCGCGACGGCAAACTGCACGGCGCCATCGGCCAGGATCACGGCAGGCACTGGGCGACCCAGGCCGCGGTGGCCCGGGAATGGGAGACCGTCGGGCTGATGCGCTCGGGCAAGGAGGCCGGAGAGCGCATCATGCGCCGCTGGGTGGCGACCACCAAGCTCCACCGGGGCCGATTGAACGAGGGCCAGAAGGAGGCGGTGAAGACGGTTCTCTCCTCCAGGGACCGGGTGGTGGGCGTGCAGGGCTACGCCGGGACCGGCAAGACGGCGATGCTGGAGCGCTTCCGCTCGCTCGCCGAGCGCTCCGGCTACCGGGTCAAGGGCCTCGCGCCGTCGGCCTCGGCGGCGCGCACCCTGGGCCAGTCCTCGGGCATAAGGAGCGAGACCCTGCAACGCTATCTGGCGCGCCATGCCGGGATCGCGGAGGGTCGGGCGACGCCGCGCAGCCTGCGCGAACTGCGCGCCGGGCATAACAAGACGATCCTGGTGCTCGACGAATCCTCGCTCGCCTCCAGCGAGCAGATGCGGGGGCTCTTGCGCATCGCGACCGCGTTGCGCCTGCCCCGGGTGGTGCTGGTGGGCGACGAGAAGCAGCTCGACGGGGTGGAGGCGGGCAAGCCGTTCGCGCAGCTGCAGCGCGCCGGAATGACCACGGCGGCGATGGAGGAGATCGTCCGCCAGCGCGATGCCGAACTCAGGGAGGCGGTTCGGGCGAGCCTGGCCGGAGAAGTAAAGGCCGCGTTCAAGAAGCTGGGCGACCGGGTGATGCAGGTGAACCGGGACGGTCTCGGTGTCGAGACGGGCCGGCGCTGGCTCGACCTTGCACCCAAAGAACGAAGCGTAACCGGCGTGACCGCGCCGACGCGGGCGCTGCGCGACGAGATCAACGCGACGATCCGCGAGGGATTGGTGGCCGAAGGCGCGATCCATGGGCCTGCATGGCAGACGGAAAAGCTCGTCCCGCTCGGGCTGACCAATGCGGAAATGACCCGGACGGCGAACTACCGGGCGGGCGACACCGTGATATTCAACCGCCCCTACAAGACGCTCGGCGTCGAGAAGGGCGACCGGCGCGAGGTCGAAAGCGTCGATGCGAAGTCCGGGACCGTCCGCCTGAAGGACGGAAAGGGCAATATCGTCGACTGGAAGCCGGTGCGCATCGCCGCCGCCAAGGGCGGTCTCGAGGTTTACCGGAGCGAGACGGCGGAGCTGCGCGCTGGCGACCGGGTGCGCTTCACCCGCAACGATCCTGCTTCAGGGTTCACCAACGGTCAGCTCGCGACAGTCGACTCTATCGAAAAGGACGGCGTGCGCTTCCGCCTGGAGGACGGATCGCTCGCGAGACTCGCCGGGAACGATCCGCAGCTTCGCCATCTCGACCGCGCCTGGGCGGCCACGGTCCATGCCTTCCAGGGTCGGACGGTGGACCGGATCATCGCCGCGATGCCCGCCGGCAATCCCAATCTGGTCAACCAGAAGAGCTTCTACGTCGCGATCGGCCGGGCGCGCGAGCGGGCGGATCTGATAACGGACGATTCGAAACGGCTCGCCGATCACCTGCAGCGGGCCACCGGAGAGCGGGTCGCGGCGCTGGATGCGGTGGCCGAGCATGCCGCGCGCGAGGCGGCGAAGGAGGCCGAGGCGGACCGCTGGCGCGAGCCCGAGCACATGGTGCGCGCGTTCGAGGCGCTCGACCGCGCCCCCGAAATGGCGCGCGACGGGCAGCGGGCGTTCGAGTTCGAGCGCGCCGCCGATGCCGGGACCGGCCGTCGGTGGGAGGAGAAATCGCCCGACGGGGTGAAGACACGGGACAAGATGCCCTCCGATCCCGACCGACGCGATCGCGATCGCGGCGGCGAGGGACGCGACATCGAGCGATCGCCCCGGCAATCCGAACGGGAAAAGACCCCGGAGCCGCCGCAGAAGTCGCGGGAACTCGACCTCGGCCTGTAAGCCGCCGACCCCTTTCCGGCCGACGCGACGGCCGTGTCCCCGACGAAAATCATCCCCAGCCGTGGCCCGGACCGCGTCGCGAGGGCGCAATGCCGGCACCGCAACGAACCTGGCGACCGTACCCCGGCGCATCCCTGTCATGAGCACCTATCGGTGGCACGCCGCATGGCGCTGCCATGCGCTCACCCACCTGTCCCCGCCCGTCGCCGAATGCGCCTCTTGGGAAAACGCTAAATCCTTGGGAAAGCCCGGACACCCGCGCGCGGGAATCCCGGCCGTGACCCGTTTGCGTTACGCGCAACCCCTTGAAACCGTTCGATGTGTTTGAATCGAACACGGCGAGGTACCGGATCGGTGCTCGCTTTCCCAAGGGGAGGAATCGCGTTCCAGGCGTCTCCAGAGCACGCCAGGGGTAGCGGAGGCGCCGGAAGTCCGGGCCAACAGCCCGCTGTGTGGCGTGTGAGACCAACGCGCCGAATGGCGTCCCTGTCGCGCTTCCTGACTGCTCAAACCGTCGGGCGATGAAAGCCGTTTTGCCATCGGCATTTAGCCCGAGCGGCGCTTGAGCGGCAGCGCCCGCCGCGCACTTGCGGGGACAGTCCCCGAACCGCCGCGCGGCTTCCGGACGGCACTATAGGAAGCAGGAGGTAACAAGGCAATGCGGAGATCCTAAGCAAACGGGAAGGGCAGCCGCAGGGCTGCCCTTCTGCCGTTTCAGAAGCGAGGATTACTTATGGGCGCCGAACGCGCCGAGGAAGCTGACGGCATCGTCTGTGGAATGTGCGCCGAACGTCCCGGCGACCGAGCCGGGTCGTCCGTCGGCTTGACCGTTTCCGAAGAACTGCCCGCCCCAGTGTCCGGTGTAGCTGCGTTCGCCGTCGGCTCCGGTGACGGCCCCTCTGAAGAAGCCGCTGTTCTGTGCCCCGATGCTGGCCGCGCCCAAGATCATTGTGCCTTCCTCGGGATAGCCGTCCGCAACAAAACCGGTCATCCTCCCGCTGATCGTGCCGAGGCCGTTCGCGTCGCCGAAGTTTGCGGTCAATATGACATCTGCCTCCAGAAACCCGACGGTGAGTCCTTCCGTTTCCCTCAGCGAGTACACCCCGGTCGCGTCGCCTATGTAGGTTGCAGGACCCGTCACGGCGGCAAGGTTGCTCTGCATGAACGGATCGCTGCCGTCGGCGAACGCACCGAATTCGTAGTCGGCAGCACGGGTCGCATTGTCCGGGGCAATCAGCCAAATCCCGCCTGCCAGATAATCCGCATCCGCCACCGTGCTGGTCACGCTTCCTGCCGTGAGGGTCGTTGCAGCAGAACTATCCGAGGGCGTGAACGTCATGCTCCCGGCTGTCATCTGAAGTTGTCCTGTCGTGTAGACGAACGAACAACCCGTGCAACTTGCCGTGCCGCTTACGCCATTGAAGGCGGCAGGAAGGGAGACGTCGCTGCTCTGTACGACGTATTGCCCGCCGACGTTAACCGTCGTAAACCTGAACGCGTAGGTTCCGCCGGTCGTCACCTGTGAAGGCGCTTCGATATCCGTGTAGGCATCGACATAGAGCACGCTACTGCCAATGCGCTTGCTCAACTCGACACCCTGCCACGGAGACGGAGTGCCAGAAATGCGGCTGGGATTGCCGTCGCTCGTGCCGATAGACCACGCTGTTCCGTTGCGAACGGAGAAGCTGGGGCCGCCAGTACCGTGCTGCGCGGTGATTCTCACTTGGTCGGTTGTAATGTTGCTGCTGTCCACGTTCGAGGACTGCGTGACACTGCCGGGCGCGGGTTGGGCTCTTGCGGCTTCGGCGATCTTTGCGGCCGTGTTGGCCGCCGCCGCCGGATTCGTCAGGTCCTGAGCGGGCGGTATCATTGAGATGGGTCCGCCTCCACCTCCACCGCCGCCGCCACAGGCGGCAAGGGTCAGCAGGGCGAATGTGCCGGCAACGGCCAACGGCGCGGCTCGCGCCAGTCGTCTATCCGAGGATGTCATGTGTCGCTCTCCCGTGGTCAGCATTGCATCCCGGCACGGGAATGGTGCCGGGCCATGCGACAACCACGCAGAGAGTGCGAAGAAGTCCTGCCGTAAGCCTTCGGGTCCCGGGGGATTGAAGGTGCCGGGCGAGTAGCGCCCCGCC
>JAPPIT010000012.1:4650-7298 GCA_028820505.1 Defluviicoccus sp. | reverse complement strand
CGGCGGGGCGCTACTCGCCCGGCACCTTCAATCCCCCGGGACCCGAAGGCTTACTCGAACCCAGAACCCACGGAACCCACCTTGAGACCTCCTTGCCCGTAATGGTTCCGTCGGGCCGTGGAAGTTGTCAACCTGATTGATCGCGTGGCCTGACGTCACGGAGGATTTCACCGATTGAGTGTGCGCCGCCAATCGCGTCGGAGAGGCCGGAGCCAGACGTCCTTGCGGGGTTTGTCGTAGAGCTTGTCGCGGTCGTATCGCCCCCTGCCCTGGGTGGTGCCGACATTGATCCAGCCGGAGGCGCGGTAGACGGCACCGGTATAGCGGGGCGTTTCGACGAAGGTCTCGATCATCACGGGCGTGGTGCCGTAGCGCTCGGTCCAATCGCCGGGCAGTCGGCGGCGGACGATGGCGAGGATGTGCGAGCCGAGGTTGGGGATCTCGATCCAGGGCAGGATAAGGAAGCGCGGGTTGTCGACGACCAGCGGCAGGTTCTTCTCGCGCATCTCCGGCGACCATCCGATGAACTTGTCGCGCGGGGCGAGCTTCCAGGCGGCGGTGGAGAAGCCGAGCATTGCGAGCGGCCAGCCGTTCCGGTCGTGGACGGCGTAGCGCATCTGGGCGCCGACCAGGGTCTTGTAGCCGAGGTAGTGGTAGCGGGGACGAACTCGTTCCACAGCTTGCCATCGCGGCTGTAGCGGACGGCAGGCCGCAGATCGAGCGGGCGCACCTCGTCGAGGGTCGTCGGCGCGGGGAGCAGCGGCGGCTCGGTGTCGGGTCCGAACACCATGGGCCGGCGCGGCGGGCGCGGCCATTTCGGCGGCGGCAGGACGATCAACCCGTCCTTGTGCATGGCCAGCATGGTCACCCTGGCCATCATGTCCTTGAGGCCGCCGTCGGGCTTGAGCCAGCCGATGCGCCGGCAGAACTCCCTGGACAGGGCGGCGCGGGTCGGCTGCGGCTCGGCGGCAATCAGGGCGCGCAACAGCGCCATTTCTTCAACAGTGAAGTCGCGGCCGTAATAGCGACACTCGACCGCGCCGGTCATCCCGACGCCGTGAACTCGCGCCGGCGCTCCTCGGTCATCGTCTAGGGCAGCCACGGCGACAGATCGGCCGGCGGCTTCCCGCCGTTCTTCGCGCACGCTGTCAGCCAGGCCTCCAGCCAGCGCAGCACGTCGATGCCGTTCATCGAGAGCGTGCCCAGGACGGAGTACAGGATTGCGGTGAACTCGGCGCCCTTCACGCTGTCGGAGCCGTGCGAGAGAAGCCGGCCGATCGCCGGATTCCTCAGGATCCTCTCGGCGACATTGTTATCGAGCGGGACGAACGGCCGGTCGACGAACACGCACAGCCCCTCGCGGTGGTTCACGAGCGAACGCAACGCCTTGGCCTCCCGGGCCGTGTCCGGCAGGACGGCGAGTTCCCGTTCGGCCTGCGCGAACAGGGTATCGACCGCTTCCTTCAGCACGGTCTGCGCCGCGTCGAACGCGGGCGTCTGGCGCTTGAGGGCGGGGTTGTAGTGCTTCAGCCGATCGTCGTTCAGCCGGTAGATCGCCGCGATCCGCTCGACCCATCCCTGGCACCATTGCGTCAAGCGCGCCTGACCGGCGGCGGCCTCGATAAAATCGCGGCGCATATGGCTCCAGCAGAACGCCAGGATCACCAACCCTCCGAGCATGCGCGCCAGTTTCTTGTAGGCGCTGTAACGGTCGCAGACGATGACCGCGGAGACGACGATTCCCGCGAACAGCTTTTCGGCCGCTTCGGCGCTGCGGCTTGCATCGATGTGGAAGCAGACCGCATCGTGGCTGACCGAAGTCCACAGCCAGGCCCGGTTGGACCGGTCTTCCCCGGCCAACTCCCGGACGCGCCAGGAGGTCTCGTCGGCATGGCGCACCACCGCCTCGTTCTGGTGCGCGAGGATCGCCTCGAACAGCGGCGAGAACAGCGGCACGAAGCGCTTCAGGCTGTTGGCAAGCGTCCCCGGCGAGACCGGCAGTCCCTGGGCCGACATCCATGCCGCGATGCGTTTCACCGGGCGCAGGCAGACGCACAGCTCAAAGAGGAAGCGCGCCCAGAAGGTGATCCCGTAGGGCGTGCCCCGGAACAGCCGCGGCACCGGGGGCGCGGATACCTCGATCGGCGAAGTCGCGCACGCGCAGGTCCGGCGGAAGCGCTCGCGCTGGATCACGCGCTTGTGGGCCTTGACCTCGATCTCGACGAGGGTGGATTCCTCGACGCCGTTCGGCGCGTAGGGCTGCCCGCACCGGGCGCACACGCACGCCTCCGGCGGCGGGGCGTGGACTTCGGGGCGCTCCTCAAGACCGGGCCGCTGGGTGCGGCCATGGCCGGGGGCGCCGCGCTGCTGACCGCGCTTGCGGTCCGAACGCGGTTTCTCCTGCTGCTCGCTCTTGCGCCCGTAGAGCCTCTTCGACAGCACCTTCCCGGTCGCGCGCAGCCTCGCGTTCTCGGCTTCCAACGCCTCGATGCGGTTCCGCAATCCCTTCCCGGTTCGGCGCAACCGGGCATTTTCTCTGGAAAGGGACTTGATCGTGGTCTTCTGGCGCCGCGAGCGGCGCAGCACCCTGCGCAGTTCGGCATCCATGCCGGAGAGCTTCGCCGCCAGCGTTTCCCGGACCGCGCGGA
>JAPPIT010000012.1:0-4550 GCA_028820505.1 Defluviicoccus sp. | reverse complement strand
GCCTGGCGATCCCGGATTCGAGAGCCCCCTTGCGGGCCTCCGACGTCCGCAAGGCTCGGCGCAGACGGCGGATGTCCTTCGATTGTGACGTGATCGTCTGCTTCTGGCGCCGCGATCTCCTGAGCACCACCCGCAGTTCGGCATCCATGTCGGAGAGTTTCGTCGCCAGCGTCTCCCGGACCGCGCGAAGCCTGGCGATCCCGGATTCGAGAGCCCCCTTGCGGGCCTCCGACGTCCGCAAGGCCCGGCGCAGACGGCGGAACTCTTTCGACTGCGACGTGATCGTTTGCTTCTGGCGCCGCGATCTCCCGAGCGCCACCCGCAGTTGAACGCCCGCGATGGGCTTCGAGAACGCGTTCCTCTGCGCGATCAGTTTGGCGAGCCTGGCCTTCAATCTCCCGTTCTGGGTCCCGGACGCCGCCAGGGACGTGCGCAGCCGGTAGGCCTCTTCGGACAGCGACCTGACCGTCTCCCTCTGGTCGCGCAGTCGCCGCAACTCCCGAACCAGCCGAACGATCTCGTCGTTCTGCCGCCGGATCGTCGCCTTGTGATCCTCGGCCCCCCACAGGGCCTTGCGGAGCTCCTTGTTCTCCTGCTTCAGCGCCGCGACCCCGCCGTCCTCACGCCGCCAACGCTTCGGCGTCGGCCCTCGCCGCCCGTCCTCCACCGCCTGCATGGCCGCGCACACCCGGGCGATCATCATGCGTACGGACGCGATCCTGGTGTGCCGACCGCCAGTCTCGGCATCGGCTTCGCTCAGGAGTGCCTTCAGGCGCTCCAGCTCCGGCTGAAGGGAAAGCGTCGCATCCACCTTGCGGCGGAGCTTTTTCTTCTCCTCCTCAGCCGCCGTCAGCTTGCCCCGGCACGTGCCGAACCGCGTCTCCCATGCCTTCGCCTTGCTACGGGCGGCTCTTTCGGCCTGGCTCAGTTCCGCGCAGCGCGCCTGCGCCGCGTCCGCTCGCGCCTGTTCCCGGTCCGCACGGGCGTGCTCGCGCTCATACAGCGCCAGCAGATCGCCCGGCTCGCGTTCCGGCGGGGGTGCCGGAGAAAACCGTCCGCCCCCGCCGACTTCGTCCGACGTCAGGTCCGTTGTGGCAAAATCAGCGTCGAGAACGACCATGCGCTCGACGATAGCGTATGGCTTTCCGTGTTACCAGCCCCTTTGCGAGACCCTAAATGCGGTCAGGATCACGATCCCTCGGCAGCTTCTCCACGGCCCGACGGAACCATTACCATTCGCGAAACGCTGTGCGTGAACTGGTGCATGGCTCCCTATACGGCGTGGAATAGAGGTCGTCCAGTTCGCGGGCATCGAGAGAGGAAGACATCTTGACCGTGGACGGGGCGCTTGCGACCATCGGGCGGGTCGAGCCGAATGGAGTGACTTACGCGAAATGGCCGTGATCGCCGAGAGCAAAGCGGAGGGTGCCGGAGTTCCGTCGCGTGTCGATGTTCGCATCGCAGTAGAAAATTTCGGCCCCATCGAGAAGGGTGAGGTCGAGCTTCGACCGTTGACGATCTTCGTCGGCGCGAGCAATACCGGCAAGACCTACTTCTCGGTGTTGATCTATTCGCTGCACAATACGCTGGAAGGCTTCTCGCGCATTCCCGTTGTTGGTCGCCAGGTAAGTCGCCTGCTGGAGAGATTTGTAGGCAGTTTTGTCTCTTCGGGCGAAGAACGCGCGGCAATCTCCAGGGAGGCGGAGGAGCTTGGCGACAAGCTGGGAATGGAGGACCAGCCGCTCAGGTTTTCCGATCTGCCCGAAAGGGCCCAAGAGGAAGCAAAGAAGACGCTTCTTGGGTCCGATGGGGCGGTGGAAGACCTTATCGATGAACTCAGGCGTTGCTTCGACCTTCCCTCCGCGTCGGGGTTGATTCGAGCACGAGAGGGAATTGACCGGGCGAGAGTCTCCTTGGGCGTGCAGGAGGGAATGGGGGACCTGTGGGGGTTCGACGCTACGGTCTCTGCTTCCGGCTGCGTGGTTGCAGGAGAGATCGAAGACATGGTCCTCGTGCCCGCGCGAGGACCTAAATCGGAACTGGGTCGCCGCCTGGAACAGATTGCAGCCCACTTAGAAGCGGGCCAATACCCAAAAGCGCTTGCCGAACTTCCTCATGTTATTGGACTTGACAGCAGAGAGGCGTACTACCTGCCTGCTGCGAGAAGCGGCATCATTCAGAGCCATCGCGTGATCGCGAGTTCCATCATGGCGCGGGCCACTCGTGCAGGTCTGGAGCGCCTTTCGGAGTTGCCTACCTTCCCCGGACCGTTGGCCGACTTCATGCAACAGCTTATCGACCACAGGGGCCGCGAGAATGGATTTCGACGGGCGGCGAGGCGTTCGGAGACTGTCCAGACCATCGCGGGCGACCTGGAAAACGGCACGCTGGGAGGGGAGATACTTGTGCAGCGGCGGTTACCGGGCGGTTATCCCGAGTTCCTCTACCGGCCGCGGGACGCAACGCAGAACATCGGTCTTGGCCAAGCCTCATCCATGGTGACCGAGTTGGCACCGATGGTCCTGCTCCTGCGCGATGGGATGGGTGTCGGCGACACGTTGATCGTCGAGGAGCCGGAAGCGCACCTCCATCCGGCTGCTCAGACCGAGATGGCTTACACGCTGGCCCGATTGGTCAATGCCGGTGTTCGAGTGGTGGCGACCACGCACAGCGACTGGCTGCTCAAGGCGTTCGCCAACCTGATGCGGGAGGGCGAGTTCAACGAGACGACCGGCGGCTTCGTGGACGAGTCTTCGGCACAAGGGCGGCTGCGGCCTGAAGATGTCGGCGTATGGCTGTTTCGGAAGGGCTTGGCCAATGGCGGATCGACAGTGGACGAAATCCCGTTCGACCGTATCGAGGGAATAGAGCCTTCGGATTACGAGGACATCGCCGAAGAGCTCTACAACCGTTCGGCTGAATTGCAGAACCGGCTTGCGGAAGCCAATGTCGACGGCAACCCGGAGTGAGTGAAGTTCTTGACGGTATCCGCGCGGAGGTTGGCACGGAGAATTGTTGTGAGTCCTGCTCGCGAGATGGATGCCGGGTGTTTCTCGACGAAGTGCCGCTCGAGCGTCTCGTTGTGGACGCGGACAAGGCTTTCGAAGCGCACGGGTGGAAGAGCAAAAGGTGCGACTTCATCCTTTTTCTGCCGGCGGCCGGTGGGAAGCTTGTTGCGGCGCCGATCGAACTCAAGAGCGGAAGGGTGGATGTGTCTGATGCACTGGAACAGTTGCAGGAAGGCGCTGCATTCTCAGAGCGTGTCGCGAGTAAAGAAATCGGAACGGTCTGCCGACCAATACTGATTCACAGGCATGGACTTCATTCGAGGGATCGGAAGACACTCAATCGTACCAAAGTCCTGTTTCGTGGCGTGGCATTCACTGTTCTAACGGAGCGTTGTGGTCGACCCCGAAATCTGGCGAATGCTCTGGGAATGTGAGCAGGTGTCGCAGTATATCGTCAGGTTTTATTTTCGTCGACGCACAAGGTTCCCATGACCGAGATCCGACCTTTCACGGCGGTCGGTACAGTGAGGATAGGCACCGGCACTTATACCGATGAAGAAATGACCGGTTGTGAGATAGGCAGGAAGTCCAAGTAGCGATGAAATCAAGCGTTTAGTTAAGCCACCTTATCAGGGAACCAAGTCAAGCGCGGACTGACGGAGGCATTGTAAACTTTCGACCAAGACGTAATTACCATTCCAACGGTGTGCCGCAAGAAAGCGACCAACCGTAATACCCTGTCTTTGTGCAGGAGAAAGATTAAATGGAAAATTACTCACTAAGGCCAAGAAACTGTTTCTGGCTCGATCACTCTTGTGAGCAATGGCATTGCGAATTCGTTTTAGTTTTTCAAGATCGCCTGAGCGCGAAATCGGGTTTGTAAACCTGTGCCCTGGTGACAGGAATTGATCAGCACGCGCTTTGACAGAGCTGTAATCCCATTCTACAAACTTCTGAGGATGGTCTGGATGAAGTAAAATCCGTTCAGCCAGTCGATATGGCGCTCTTTTTGTACGAAATCCTCTTACCTCTTTTTTTACAGAACCTTTATTGTCTGTGGCCAGATCATATATTATAAGGTCTTGAATAAATTCCTCCCAATGAGTCCAGGCGCTCAAGAACAAGCCTTCATAAATCTTGTGCTGATCGGGAAATGAAAATATGTTTCCACGCCCGATATGACGCGAAACAGTTACCTCGATTCTCGTAATGTGATCTAGGGTTTTGGTAAGGTCATCGCGGATTGCTGTTTGTGTCATCTTCTAATCTGAATTAGTTGAAGCACGTTGCGGCATGCGGCATTGCGCGACTTCGGTTGACCACTCGTCTGTTGATCTCAGTATCCTTACGCGTTCCTGAGGTCAGTTGCTTTCTGAAGCGGTTCGGATTCTCGTGGTCGAGGTTGGAGAGTAGTGATTCCGGTGGCGGCTGTCAGCAGTAATGAGCGGAATTCTTGCGGCCCCAACCCTCAGTCCCGCAACCTGTAAGGTGTGTGCGTGCTGGGACCTGTGCCGCGCCATCTACTTCATCGCTTTGTCGGCG
>JAPPIT010000204.1 GCA_028820505.1 Defluviicoccus sp. | reverse complement strand
ATATGCGCAAAAACATTCTTACACATGCGGCATAATCTCCTTGACAGTCTCCGCCCCGCCCTCGGTCTCCTTCCCGGCGCGACCGGCCCCGTCCAGGCTTTCCAGCAATGCCCCCAGCGCCTAGGGGTTCGAGCCGGAACCGCCCTCGGGAACCGCCCCCCAACCGAACGTCAGAACCCCGCCACGACAATCCGTCGGGCGATCGGCCCGTGGCCCGTCCCGAGCCCGCCGAAGAAGCCGAAAGCTCGGCCATGAATGCACTCGGCCGGCCGAAACCCCGACCCCCTTCCTCTTACCGGCAACGATCGTTCATTCCGAGAAATACGCGCCATCAGGACGCGAAATAATCCGGCAAATCCGCCCTCAGACAATCTGCGAAACAACACCTGCTGCTCCTCGCTCTTCACCGCAACGGGGTTGATGCCCGGCATCTGCGCCGCGGTCCAGATCGCCCGCGCGTCGTACGCGTCGTTCTTGTTGCCGCTCACGAAAGGCTTCACCGCCTTGGCGGGCAACAGCCACTATCCTCGGGGACTACAGGGGCGGGGACGACGCCTCGGCCGCTACAGCAACCTGACGAGGGCGACGATCAGACCGCCCTGGGCGATCAGCAAGCCGATCATCCATTTGAGAAGGTCGGCCCTGAGTTCCGCGAAGTCCAACTTGGTCGCGACGTTGGCGTTGAGCAACGAGACATGCTCGGCGGCCAGGGTCTCGGCCTGCTGCTCGGTGAAGCCGCAGTCGGTCAGGCGCTTGACGAAGCGGTGGGTGTCGAACGCGATGGCCTCGGTCATGGCGGAATCATAGGAAGCGCGGCGGCGGACGACAAACGCCATTCTCACGCGACCGGCGGTCCCAAGCGGGCGACGCGGACAGGCGACGGTGTCGTCGCAGATGCGGGCGCTGCTGACCTCGCGCAAGTCGGTGAAGGACGCGCTCCTCAAGATGGAGTGTTCGCTGCGCGGCGTGCTGCGGAACTTCGGCCTGAAGTTGGGCCGGGTCACGAAGGTGGCCTGGGCGCGCGCCTTGGCCTCGCTCGGTGTTGCCGCGTTGCCGACGGTCTTCCAGACGCGGCGTCTCCGGTGTTGGGTGTGGATGAAATAGCGCTTCGCGCGGGAGGGCATCATGCGGACGCCGTACCCCTTCAGTTCGGCGTCGCGGACATCGCGAACCTTGCGGCGGGGCCGAAGCGCGTCGACCCGGCGCTGGGTGAGGCGGACTGCCGGCATGGCAATGGTTCTCCGATCTGTTGCGGCGGGGTGAGGAAAGGGCTTCCATTTTCCGCGCAGTTGCAGTAGAAATGGAGAAATATCGCAACCGAGTCAGTTACTTAGCATCGCAGGTGCGTCGCCATGTGACGGGGGTTTGACGGCGATCTTGCACCTCCCCGCCACGCTTCGATGGGACTGCCGCGAGGCAGCCGTGCGGACGGGGGAGTGCTGGCGGTTTGATCGGCGATCGCAGTTGACATTCTGGCAGTGGAAGCCGAGGCCCGCCTCCGCGAGCTGATGCAGGCGCGCCGCGATCCCGGCGCCCTTCCGGGAACGGGCGAGACGGTTGGCGGCGACCCTGCGCGGCTCCATGGCCAGGAAGTTCGGTGCAGGGTCGCCCCAAGGACCCCAACGAGAGCGGATTGGAACGCTATTGAGTGCCGCCCAACCGGCCACGAAATTCAGAACGAATTTGCCGTGCCGACATCGCGGACACACGGGGCGCTGCGGCCATTCCGCGTTACGGTTCGACGAATTCCAGCGATGGCGGCCATTGGCGCTTGAGCAGATGGATGGAAACGGATGCGCGATATCGACCTCCCGCGCACGACGGATGATGCGGTCGGCCGGACCGGTGCGGCGGTGGCTTGCCATGACGCTGGCGTCTGGCGCGTTGCTTATGGGGCCGGCCCCGGCGGAACGGCACGCGCGTGCCGACCCGGCGAGGGCACCGCCCGCCGGGACGGCGCCGCTCTGGGAGGTCGGCATCGCGGGCGGCGGGGTCTACGGCGCCGACTACCCGGCCGCGGACGAGCGGTCGGTGCGGGGGCATGGGGTTCCATACGTGATCTATCGGGGCGACATGTTCCGGCTGGGCGAGGGCGGTGCCGCCCGGGGGCCGACCGCCGGCGGGGGCTTCCTCGAGTTCGACATCGGCATCGACGCCTCGTTCGATGTCGACCCCGGCGGCAACCGGGCGCGCCGCGGCATGCCGGAACTGGGCTATCTCTTCGAGGTCAGCCCCGAGGTTCTGGTCCATCTGGGCACGCTGGGCGGTGGCAGGGTCGCGTTCGGCATCCCGGTCCGGGCGGTCTTCTCCACCGATTTCAGCCGGATCGGCTATCGCGGCGTGATCGTCGATCCCGAACTGACCTACAGGCGTGGCGAGCTGTTCGGAACGGAGCTCGGCGTTTCGGCTTCGCTTGCCGTCGCCGTCGCCGGGGAGCGCCTGCAGGATTATTTCTACGAGGTCGACCCCGCGTACCGGACCGCCGGGCGTCCTGCCCACGACGCCTCGGGGGGATATCTCGGCACCGACCTGGCCGTCGGGTTCGCCTGGCCGGTGACCGGTCGCCTGAAGGTGGTCGCGCAGGGCCATCTGTCGTTCCATGGCGGCGCGGCCAACGCCAACAGCCCGCTGTTTCGCGAGCGCCTCAACTGGGCGCTCGGGTTGGGGCTGAGATGGTCGCTCTACGAGAGCGAGACCCGGGTTCCGTGGAGGGGCTGAGCGGCGCTCGCGAAACCGGGAGCGCCCCGAAAGCCGGACGCGGCGCCGACAGCGCCTTTTCGGCGGCGATCCGCGCTCGACGGCCCGCGATCCGACATCCTTGCCGGTGCTCGCCGGTCTCGAATAGGCTGCGTGCGAAATCCTTCATCGGCGAGCGGCGGCAAACCGGGAGATCGACGGGATGGACGTAACGACGGAACGGGAGGATGGCGTGCTGACCGCCCGGGTCGAGGGACGGATCGACGGCGCGACCGCGGTCCGGTTCGAGGAGGCGGTCAGGACCGCGATGGAGGAAGGCGACCGCGGGCTGGTGATCGACTGCGGCAAGCTGAGCTTCATCAGCAGTGCGGGTCTTCGCGCCGTGCTGCTGACCGCCAAGGCGCTGAGGGGCCGTAACGCGGGGTTCGCGCTGTGCGCGATGTCCGACCCGGTCCGGGAGGTGTTCCGGATCAGCGGCTTCGACTCGATCGTCGCGATCCACCCGACCAGGGCGGACGCCCTCGCCTCGTTCGATTCGTAAGCCGGCGCAGGCGTGCCCGGCCCCCGGTCCCTATGCACGCCCGGCGCCCCCCTGATCCAGAGCCTCTCGGGCATCGACCGCCGGGTCGCCGCAGAGTCCCTGCGTGGCGCACCATGATCGTCCACCAGGCGGACATGACCGCGTTCATCAGGCGGTTCATTGGCCTGATCCGGGACCGAAGCATGACTCCGGAGGCGGCGACAGCCGCCGGGCTTACCAGCAGGAGCAGAGGCCGGCCGAGATCGCCTCGAGCTGCTCTCCGGTCTGGTTCGGGTACGGCGGCAGCGCGGGAGGCACTGTCCGCATGTCGCTCTCGTAGACCCCGATGTTCATGATATCGGGAATGTTAGTACCCGATTCTCCGCTGAGGGTTGTCTTAGGGTCACCGACCGGCATAACCGGCACCCAAAGCCCTTCAAGTTGACCAAGTCCGCCGCCGCCGACATCCTCGCCGCCGTCAAACGCTTCTGCCGTTTCGAACATAACTCATGCAACGAGCTGTAGATTCAGGTGACCCGGATGCATTGGAGGCCAACGCCCAATAGCGAGAGAGGGTTACGGCGTCGGACGGTCCCTCATGAGGCAGAAGATCGCCCGTCTTGCCCAGCGGATCGCCTCGTCGGAGGATTCGGTCTCCGCCCACAGGTGCGTCCTCAAGAGCGGGAACCCGGCGACGAAATGGCGGAAGATCAATGCATGCCGACGGGCATGACTGTCCGCTTGCTCGATCTCGTCCCAAGCCGCGAACAGCCCCGCGAGAACCGGCCGCGTAACCTTTGCACTCTCCTCGAAGGCCTTGGCGTGAGCGTCGAAGTTGGCCAGTGTCGTCCGGCACTCGTCGGGAGGGTGAGTGGCCGCGGGAGCGGCCCACAGGACGGTGGCCGCGAGCAACACGATACGCAAACGGGAAACGATCATTGGGGCGTCCTCCAATGCGCCGGGCCGGACGGTGCCGGGAACCGGAAGGCGCTGGATCATGGGTGGAGAGAGGCGAGTGATTCGAACTTCGAGGGGTGGATCGCGACGATCTTGTCGAGGCCGCTCACGGGGAAGAAGTTCCGGAGCGGTTCGGGCAGCGAGCACAGATGCGCGAACCGGACAATCCGAGCTGACAGCGTCTTGGCAACCATCGGAACGGCGCGGTCGCTTTCCTCGATCGTCGTCCGGATTGCCTCTTCGAACCGCACCACAGTCGAGCCGTCGATCCGGCCATTGACGCGGGCAACGAGCACGCCCTCATCTCGTTCCGTCGTTACTTCCATCCTGTCGGACTCCCAGTCTGTGGTTGGTCCCTCTCCGTGCCCGCACTCGCCATGCTCTTCGGCCGCCACCCACGCTCGGTCCGTGGACGGCTACTGACGATGATGCAGGACCTCCGAATAGGTCGGCATCGGCCACGAGCGTGCATCCACCAGCACCTCCAGCCGGTCGACCGCGTCCCGCGCCGACTGCATGCAGGGCTTGAGGGTCTCATGCGCGTATGACGCCGACTGTCCTGGGTCGTCGTGCGGGAAGGCCTCGAAGGCGTCGGCTAGGCTGTCGATCTCCGAAAGAAGCCGTTCGACAAGCTGCCGTTTCTCGTCGAACAGCCGCGACTTGAAACCGGACTCGCCGTCCGAACGGACATCCTCGACGACGACCGGAACGATCAGCGTCCGCAAAATTCGCAACTGGGCGCGCGCCTCGATCCACAACTCGGTTGCATAGGCCTCCTGGAGGACGCTCTGGCGGGCCGCGAGCTCGTTTTCGTTGAGAATGCCGAGGTCGCTCATCAGCTTGACGTTCTTCTCCGCCGTCAGCGCTTCGTAAGCCTCTGGGCTGCTCTTCAGGTGGATCAGCCCGTGCTTCTCGGCGTGCTCGTAGAGCGCATCGGAGTAGCCGTCGCCGCTGAACAGGGCGCCCTGGTTTTCCTGGATGGTCTCCCGGATGACCTGGTCTGCCGGCTTTCCCGCGTCGATCTCGTCGCACATGTGCTTTAGGCTGTCGGCGAGCGCCGCGTTTACCATCGTCAGCGGAAACGCGATGTGCTGGTTGCCGCCGACGGCGCGGAACTCGAAGCGGTTGCCGCACCACGGGAACGGCGCGGTGCGGTTGCGGTCCTCCTGAGTGGCCCGCATATCGGCGACCGGGGCGACGATCTCGATCTCCTTGCCCTGGGTGCCGTAACCGCCGAAAGCGCCGCCCTCGGCAACGGCCTTCACATGGGCTTCCAGCCGCTCCCCGAGATAGAGGGTGATGATCGCGGGGGGCGCCTCCTGGGCACCCAGCCGGTGGTCGTTCCCCGCCGTCGACACCCCGCAGCGCAGCAGGTCCCCGTGCTTGTTGACCCCGCGCAACAGGGCCGCGACGAAGGCAATGAAGCGCCGGTCCTCCTCCTCGGTCTCGCCCGGCACGAACAGGTTGACGCCGCTGTCGGTGTTGAGGCCCCAATTGTTGTGCTTGCCCGTCCCGTTGATGCCGGCGAACGGTTTTTCGTGGAACAGGACGACGAGGTCGTGGTCGAAGGCGAGATCGCGAAGCACGTCCATGGCGAGCACGTTCGTGTCCGCCACGAGGTTCGCCAGACCGAAGATCGGCGAGATCTCGTGCTGGGCCGGGGCCACCTCGTTGTGGGTGCAGTGGATGGATATTCCGAGCTCCCACATCTTGTCCCGGGCCTCGGCGATGTAGCGGTGCACCCTGGGCGACAGCTTGGAGAAATAGTTGCTGTCCATCTCCTGACCGCGCAGCGGCGCCGCGCCCAGCAGGGTACGCCCCGCGGCGACGAGGTCGGGCCGCGCGAGGTACTTCTCCCTGTCGATCAGAAAGAACTCCTGTTCCCAACCCACGTTGCACACGACCTCGCGGGTCACGTTGTCGCCAAGCAGGGACAAAAGCCGGACGCTCAGCTCGTTGACCGCCATGTCGGCGCGCAGCAGCGGGGTCTTCTGGTCGAGGGCCTCACCGTTCCAGGTCACGAAGGCGGACGGGATATAGAGCGTCTGGCGGTAGACGAATGGCGGCGATCCGGTGTCCCAGCCGATATAGGCCGCCGCCTGATGGGTCTCCCGGAGCCCCCCGTTGGGGAACGAGGAACCGTCCGTTTCGGTCTGGAAAAGCTGCGACCCGGACAGGTCGATGATCAGCCGGTCGGTGGCGAAATCGACTCCGACGAACGTCTCGAGCTTCTCTCCGTGGATCGCGCCCCGCATCGGCGAGAACCAGTGGGAATATCCAATGCAGCCCTTGGATTGCGCCCATTCCCGGATGGACTTCGCCAGCGCGTTGGCGAATTCCCGATCCATCGGCACCCCCGTCGCGCGGCACTGCGCCAGGGCGTAATAGACATCCGGATCCACCAGTTTCTTGAGGACCGAGTCGTCCAGCACATTGCTGTTGATCCCGGCCAGGGCAGAGGGCAAGGCGGCTTCCTGCGTCGGAGCCTCGTGCGTGGAATGCGTGATCGCCATGTCGATCCCTTCCCCGACCGTCCCTGAAGTTCGCGAATGCCAGCATAGCGACGGATCGGTCACAAGGGGCAAGACCCTCGCAATGGTGGGTTTTCCCGGATCCGGTCGCCATCGGGTGCTTCCCCGTCGTGCGGAGCATTCTGGCTATCGTTTCGGATAGCGGCTAGCCTTCGAGCTTGAGGAGCCCCGCCGAGAGGGGACGAGCCGAGACCCGGCGGTCGGACGATCGGTTGCCGCACGGGGGAACCAGGAGGGTGAGATGGACCGGCTGAACGCAATCATCGATTCGGTCAACGCGTTCGCGTGGGGCCCGCCCATGCTCGGGATCCTGGGGGTGACGGGCGTGCTGCTCACCCTCGGCCTCGTGTTCATGCCGTGGCGCAAGGTGGGGTACGGGTTCCGCCTGCTGTTCGACAAGGACGGCGCGACGGGCGAGGGCGAGGTCAAGCCCTTCAACGCGCTGATGACGGCGCTGTCGGCGACAGTGGGGACCGGCAACATTGCCGGCGTCGCCACCGCGATCGCGCTCGGCGGTCCGGGCGCGATCTTCTACATGTGGCTGATCGCGCTGTTCGGCATGGCCACCAAGTACGCCGAGGCCGTGTGCGCCGTCACCTACCGCGAGGTCGACGCGACGGGCAAGTATGTCGGCGGGCCGATGTACTATCTGCGCAACGGCGTCGGCGA
>JAPPIT010000190.1 GCA_028820505.1 Defluviicoccus sp. | reverse complement strand
AGAGGGCGAGGCGGCGGAGGGACGTGGATGCCCGGAACAAGTCCGGGCATGACGGGGTGGGGCCAGGTGTCGGAGAACGCGCGCACCGCCCGTCCGTGTCCCCTGCTGTCACCCTGGCTGTCTCACCGTCATGGTCGGCGAAGGAGAACGGAAGAAGCGGTTCCAACGAAACCGGACCCGGTCCGGCGATTTCCTCTCTCTTGCCCGGTCGCGCGGAAGACCCGGCGCCATTCAACCGCCACCGGAACACGTTAGCGCCTATGGGAACACGTCCGGGGTGATACCGGAGGGACGACAGGGCGCCGACTTCTCGCGGTCGGTTCGGGCTATGCTGCCGCCGGGCGGTTCCGGAGGGATTGAAGGCAGTGGTCGAAGCGACGGTCGAAGCGGGCGGGATAGGACAACCGGTTCTCAGGAAGGAGGATTTGAGGCTCCTGCGCGGGCAGGGCCGCTATACCGACGACGTCCGCCTCGACGGGCAGGCCTGCGCCGCGATGCTGCGTTCGCCGCACGCGCACGCCCGCATCGCCGGCATCGATGCCGCGGCGGCCAGGGCGGTGCCGGGCGCGGTCGAGGTGCTGACCGCGGCCGACCTCGCGGGCGACGGGGTGGGGACGGTTCCCAGCTACGCAAAGATCGCCGGGCTCGTCGATCTGGTGCTCGAGAACGCGGACGGCTCGCCCCGGCGGGGCACGACGCTGCCGGTGATCGCCGGCGGGCGGGTTCGCTTCGTCGGAGACATCGTCGCCGCCGCGATCGCGGAGACGCCCGCCGCCGCCGCCGATATGACGGAGCGTATCGCCGTCCACTACGAACCGCTCGACCCGGTCACGGAGACGGTGGCGGCGCCCGCGCCCGGAGCGCCGTCGCTGTGGGACGACATTCCCGGCAATACCTGCATCGACGGGTTCTTCGGCGACCCGGAAGAAACCGAAGCGGCTTTCGCCGCCGCCGCGCGCACGGTCGCTCTCAAGACCCGGGTGCAGCGGGTGACCGGGGTGATGATGGAGCCGCGCGCGGCGGTCGGCCGCTACGACGCCGAGGCCGGGCGCTTCGTCCTCCACTGCGGCGGCGACAACCCGGTCCGGGTCAAGCGCGACCTCGCCGCCGTGTTCGGAGTCGAGGAAGACCGGGTGCGGGTGATCGCCGGCGATGTCGGCGGCAATTTCGGCACCCGCAACTGGACCTATCCCGAATACGCGATAACCCTGTGGGCCGCGCGGCGCCTCGGCCGCCCGGTCAAATGGACCGCGACGCGGAGCGAATCCTTCCTGTCGGACTACCAGGGCCGCGACCTCGATATCGACGCCGAGCTCGCCCTCGATGCGGAGGGGAACTTCCTCGCCCTGCGTTCGTCGCTGATCGGCAATGTCGGCGGCTACACGGTGGCCTTCGTTCCGATCACCAAATCGTCGGAGCTGGCGCCGACGGTCTATGCCTTCCCCACCGCCCATGTCCGCGCGCGGGCGGTGGTCTCGAACACCGCCTCGACCGCCCCCTACCGCAGCGCCGGGCGGCCCGAGGCGATGCTGGCGATGGAACGCCTCGTCGACCTCGCCGCGCGCGAGCACGGCTTCGATCCCGTGGCGCTGCGTCGGCGCAACCTGATCCCACCGTCCGCGATGCCTTACCGGACGGCGCTCGGGCTTACCTATGACAGCGGCGACTATCCGCAGGCGATGGAGCGCGCGCTCCGGCTCGCCGACTGGGACGGGTTCCCGGCGCGGCGCGAGGCGGCGCGGGCGCGGGGATTGCTGCGCGGGATCGGGCTCGCCAACTCGATCGAGATCACGTCGGGCTTTCCCGTCGAGCGCGCCGGGATCGCCGTCCTCGGCGCCGGTCGGGTCGACGTGACGATCGGCACGCTGTCGAGCGGGCAGGGTCACGAGACCGCCTTCGCCCAATGCGTCGCCGATTGGCTGGGGGTCCCCTTCGACAGCGTCCATCTGATCACCGGCGACACCGATATCGTTCCGGAAGGAGGAGGATCGCACTCGGCGCGCTCGATGCGGATGGCGGGGATCGTGATGGGCCGAGCCTCCGAGCTGGCGATCGAGAAGGGAAAGCCCGTCGCGGCCGACATGCTGGAGGCGGCGATCGAGGATGTGGTGTTCGAGGACGGCCGGTTCGCCATATCGGGCACCGACCGCGGCGTGACGCTGTTCGAGGTCGCCGAGGCCATCGAGGCGCGGGGAGAGGCGCTGTCCGCCGAGCATACCGAGAGGATGAGCGCGCCCGGCTTTCCCTACGGAACCCAGGTCTGCGAGGTGGAGATCGACCCGGAGACCGGCGCCGTCGACGTCGTGCGCTACGCCGCGGTCGACGACGTGGGGCGCGCGGTCAACCCGATGATCCTGCACGGCCAGGCGCATGGCGGGATCGTGCAGGGCGCCGGCCAGGCGCTGTTCGAGCACGCCCGCTACGATGCCGAGACCGGGCAGATGCTGGCCGGCTCGCTGATGGACTACGCGATCGCGCGGGCCGACGACTTCCCCTTCTTCGACACCGAGATCATGGAGGTCCCGTCGCCGACCAACCCGCTCGGCGTGCGCGGCGGCGGGGAGGGCGGGACGACGCCGGCGCTCGCCGTGGTCGTCAACGCGATCTGCGACGCGCTCGCCGAGCACGGCGTCCGCCACGTCGAAATGCCTGCGACGCCGGAGCGCATCTGGCGTATGATCCGCGCAGCAAGCGGTTGAAGCGGCCGCGAACCGAACCGAGGGCAGAATGGCGACCCAGACGCTATCCGAGCGCGCCGACGCGTACGAAGAGCAACGGATGAAGGAGCTCGGCGACCGGCTGATCGCCAGGTCGCTGCTCTACAACCTCGCCGACGGCGAGCGCAGGCACGGCCATGACGGCCCCGATACAGGGCCGGGCAGCGCCGCGCTCCTGATGGGCGAGGATCCCCGTCTGCCCCCGATGCCCGAGAAACCGACGCTGTTCGACTTCTTCAACCTCCGCTTCTCGCCGGCCAGGGCGCATGTCCTGCAGAGCGCCAACCTCGCCCAGAAGAACGGGCTGCCGGAGAAGATGGTGCTGGCCTGCCTGCTGCACGACATCGCGGTGCTCGGCTTCATCCGCGCCGACCACGGCTATTGGGGGGCGCAGCTCGTCGAGCCCTATGTCGACGAGGAGGTGGCCTGGGCGATCCGCGTGCACCAGGCGCTCCGCTTCTTCCCCGACGAGTCCGTGGGCTACGAATACCCGGATGCCTATCGCCGGATGTTCGGCGAGGACTACCGGCCCGAGCCCTATATCCACGCCGAGTACGAGCGGGCCAGGAAGCACAAATGGTACATGTCGGCGCGGATGATCGTCGTCAATGACCTCTACGCCTTCGATCCCGACGTGCATGTCGAGCTCGAGCAGTTCGAGGATATCGTCGGCCGCCATTTCAGGCAGCCGCCGGAGGGGCTCGGCAACGACAACTCCCCCTCGGCCCACATGTGGCGCACCCTGCGCCGGCCCTGCAACGCGCTCTGAGGCGCCGGCGGCGCCGATCGCTAGAGCGTATCCGTTTTAGACGGAAGCGCCTTTAACTCTGCCTCCTCACCGTCATGGTCGGCGAAGGCCGACCATCCACGAGTTTTCAAGGCGCTGGAAACAAAAACAAAACGTGGATGGTCGGCCTCCGCCGACCATGACGGAAGAGAACGGAAGAAGCGGTTCCAACTAAAACGGATCCGCTCTACGGGCCGGTCGGGTCGGCGACGGCGACGCTTCGGCCGGTCTCCAGGGATCGGGTGGCGGCGTCCGCGATGGCGAGGGAAACCAGACCGTCGGTCCCGTCCGGATAGTCTACTTCCCCGCCGTTGACGAGGTCGCAGAACGCCTCGATCTCGAGCCGGTAGGCGTCGCTGAAGCGATCCACGAAGGAGTCGCTCAGCGGGTCCGTGGCGAACCCCGATTCTCCCGCCCGCGTGACCGTCGTGGCCACGGGGTTCCCGGCGGAGACCATGCCCCGGGAGCCGTGCACCTCCACCCGCTGGTCGTAGCCGTAGGCGGTCCGGCGCGAATTCGAGATCAGCGCGAGCCGTCCGCTCCGCGAGCGCAGCACGGCGGCGGCCGTATCGACGTCTCCCGCGGCGCCGATCGCCGCGTCGACGAGGGCCGACCCGGTCGCGGCGACCTCGACGATCTCTTCGCCGATCAGGAACCGGGCGATGTCGAAATCGTGGATCATCATGTCCCGGAACAGACCGCCGGAGCTCTCGACGAAGGCAATCCGCGGCGGCGCGGAGTCGCGCGAGGTGATCTGCACGAGCTCGACGTCGCCGATCTCCCCGCCGTCGATGATTTCGCGCAGGCGCCGGTACGACGGGTCGAAGCGGCGCTGGAAACCGATCATCAACGGCACCCCGCGGCGGGCGACCGCGGACACGGTGCGCCGCGCCCGGTCGAGGGAGAGCGCGATGGGCTTCTCGGAGAAGATCGGCTTGCCGGCCCGGGCCGCGCTCTCGATCTGTTCGGCATGGAGATCCGTGGGCGTCGCGATCACCACGCCCTGGATCGCCGGATCGTCGATCACCTCGTCGGCCGACGCGGGACGCGCGCCGGTCTGCCGGGCGACGGACGAGGCGGCCGTCTCGTCGGGATCGGCGACGGCCGCCAGATGCGCATCCTCGACGGCCGCGATCGAGCGGGCGTGAACGCGTCCTATCCGGCCGGCCCCGAGCAGCCCCAGGGCGACCGGGCCGGTCACGGCTGCGCGTCCTCGCCCTCCAGCAGGTAGCCGAACTTCTCCCGCGCGCGGCGCGCCACCTCCTGGGTCGGCGCGTTCACCGGCGGGAAGTCGTCCTTCCAGTGGAACGGTCGGCAGGCGTCGACGATCGCGCGGCTGTTGGTCATGTTGCCCTTGGCCTTTTCCTCGGGCGGAATGCGCGGATCCAGCGGGGTGGACCAGGCGTCCTTGATGATGTCGATCGAGGTCGCCGGGTCCGACCGGGTGATCATCGCCCAGGTCATCTCTTCAAGGTTGGAGATGTCGACGTCCTCGTCGGTGACGACGACATATTTGCCGGCATAGGCGCCGACATGGCACATCGCGGCGACATGTCCGGCCTGCTTGGCGTGGCCGGGATAGCGCTGCTTGATGGCGACGGCGAGCAGCATCCGGCTGTTGCCGACCTCATGCGCCCAGGCGGCGTGCACGTCGGGCACGCCGGCCTTCTCGATGGCGTCGCGCAGCATCGCCGAACGCGTTACCGCGCGGTAGCGGCACATCTCGTCGGGCGGGCGCTGCGGCGGGCAGCCGAGGATGATCGGGTCGTTGCGGTGATAGACCGCCTTGACGTGCATCACCGGCTCGGGGCGCATGTCGGAGCCGTAATAGCCGGTCCACTCGCCGAACGGCCCCTCGGGGCGGCGCTCCTCGGGATCGACGAACCCTTCGAGCACGATCTCGGCGTCGGCCGGGAACGGGAGGCCGGTATGGCGTCCCTTTATCACCTTCAGCGGCTCGCCCCGCATCGCGCCGACGATGTCGTATTCGCAGACGCCGGGCGGCATCTCGGTGCAGGCGGTGAGGAACGTCATCGGGTCGCCGCCGATCACGATAACCGTCGGCATCGCCTCGCCGCGCGCGAGGTACTTGTCGCGGTGCACGCGGCCGTGCTTGCCGGGCGAGATGTAGTAGCCGACGGTCTTCTCGTCCTGCACCATCACCCGGTAGGTGCCGAGATTCATCCAGCCGGTGTCGGGGTCGACCGTGACGTCGTAGCTGCCGGTGCCGATATAGTGGCCGCCGTCGTCGGGGTGCCAGAACGGCGCGGGGAACCGGCCGAGGTCCACATCGCCGCCCTCGAACACGTTCTCGGTGACCGGGCCGTTCTCGACCGTGACATACGGGATCGGGGTCAGGTCCTTGAGCTGGGCGTCGTAATAGGCCTCGCTGAGCTCGATCTTGGAGAGGTCGGTCGGAAAGCCGAGCGTCATGTTCTTGCGCTTGCCGCCGAAGAAATTGACCAGCACGCGGTAGCCCGGCTCGTGGCCCGGGATCTCGTCGAAGACGACGCAGTTGGCCTCGTCGGAGTGCATGACGAGCTCGGCCGCCTGGCCGATCTCCTCCTCCTTGCCGAGCCCCTTCGCGACCGTGACCTCGCCGAGCTTCCCGGCCTCCGCCAGCCACTCCCGCAGATCGGCGTAGGGCAGCACCGCCCGCAGATTGCCGCCCGCCCGGGTCGCCGCCTCGCGCGCAGTCTCGGCCATGTCGGGCTCCTCGGATCTACAAGAATGGTTCGGATTCGAAGGGTTTTATAGGCGCGCGGAGGGTCCGGCGACAAGCGGGGGAAACTCGCCCTTACGCTCCCTACCGTCATGGTCGGCGGAGGCCGACCATGACGATGCGGGTTGAGGAGAAGGAAAACCCTCAGCCTGCGGCGATCTCGAACCCGCTTCCCTGCTCCGCGTAGCCCGCCGCTTCGGCGAGGTCGGCTTCCTCGGCCGCGTGAATGCGGTAGAGGGGCTCGCCCCGTTCGACCGTGTCGCCGCGCTGCCTGAAGAGGTCGATGCCGGCCGATTTCTCCGACGGCGCGCCGGCGCGGCGGGCGATGCCCGAGATGCGGTAGCAGTCGATGGCGGCGACGGTGCCGCTCCGGTCCGCGGCGATCTCGCGGGTGAGCCTGCCCGGACCGGGCGGGTCGGGGTTGCGCCCCTGCGCGTCGATCAGGCGTTCCATCGCGTCCGCCGCCGCGCCGCTCCCCAGCAGGGTATCGGCGCGCCCGCGCGGATCGGCGACGCCGCCGAACTCCAGCACCCGGGCGGCGAGCATCAGCGCCTTGCCGCGCAGGTCGGCGGGCGCGTCGGCGTCGTTCGCCAGCACCTTCATCGCGTCGCGCGCTTCGAGCGCCGGGCCGACGCCGCGGCCGATGGGCTGGGTCCCGTCGGTGATCTCGCAGCGGACGGCGATGCCGAGCCCTTCGGCCGTCACCTCGAACAGCCTTGCGAGTTTCGCCGCTTCCGCCTGCGAGGCGACCTTGGCGGTCGGCCCGACGGGAATGTCGAACACGATATGGGTGATGCCGAGCGCCGCCTTCTTGGACAGGATGGAGGAGACGGAGAGCCGGTCCGAGACGATCCCGAGCGGGCGGGTCACGGCGTTCATCACGTCGTCGATCGGCGAATGGCTGAGCTTTCCGTTCCAGACGATGCAGCCGCCCACCTCCCGGACCACCCGGCGCACCTCGCCGGCGTCGAGATCGACCCGCGCCAGCACCTCCATCGCGTCCGCCGTGCCGGCCGGCGAGGTGATCGCGCGCGAGGCGGCCTTGGGGATGGTGAGCCCGTGCGCGACGACGACGGGGACGGCCACCATCGTGACCCGCGTCCCCGGAATGCCGCCCATCGAGTGCTTGTCGACCACGATCCCGTCGGGCCAGGAGACTTTCGCGGAGCGCTCGGCCCGGGCCCTGGCGAACGCGATCACCTCCGCGTCGTCGAGCGTCCGCGCGGCCGCGACCAGGAAGCCCGCCGTCTCGCGCGCGCTATAGCGCCCGGCCGCCATGTCCTCGACCAGCGCGTCGACATCGTCGTCGCCGAGGCGGCGCCCCGCGATCCGCGCCCGCAGCGCCGGCCGGCTGGCGGGCTCGGGCGCGCGGCGGATGGAGACCGCCGCCCCCTCCGCGAGACCGAGCACATCGAAGGCATGGGCCGACAGCGCCAGCGCGTCGGGGGCCACGAGCGCCGCGTCGTCGACCACGTTGAGCGCGCAGACGACGCTCCGCCCGCCGCCCGCCACCTCGACCTTGCGGGGGCCGAGAAAGCTCTCGGCGGCGCAGGCGGTGCAGCGGCGGTTGAGATAGGCGACCGGCTCCCGCCAGGTGTCGATGCCGAGCCGGGCCAGCCTAAGCATCGGCTTCCGTCAGCGTGGCGATGAAGCGGGCGATCCCTTCCTCCGGCGTGCCGTCGTTGACGACCCGGCGCACCGGAATGCCGTCCGGGACCGGCGCGCCCTCGCGGGCCAGCCGGCGGGCGGCGTCGGCCTGGTCCTCGCGCGCGCGGTCGGCGAGGCGGCGGGCGCGGACCTCCGGCGGCGCCGTGACCTCGATCGCCACCGTCGGGGACACCCGCTCCGCGACGTCCGCGAGGATCGCCCGCGAGACGTTGACGACGACATGCCGCCCCGACTCGAGTCTCGCCGGGATACAACCGGGCAAGCCGTAGGCGAGCCCGTGCGCCCGCCATGTGGCGAAGAAGCCGCCTTCCGCCGCGCGCGCGGCGAACCCCTCGGGCGAGACCGCCTCGTGGTCCTCCCCGCCCGCCCCGGCCGAACGGGTGATCGCGCGGCGCGGGAAGACGTAGGCGCCGCCCCGCTCCAGCACCGCGCGGGCGCCCGCGATCAGCGTGTCCTTGCCGGCGCCGCTCGGCCCGACGACCAGGAAGAGCGTGCCGCGCGCCATGCGCTCAGGCGGAGATGGTGACGTCGAGGCCGATATCGGCGGCGGGCGCCGACTGGGTCATCCGCCCGACCGAGATGTAGTCGACCCCGCTCTCCGCCTTCTCGCGGATGGTCTCGAGCGTGATCCCGCCGGAGGCCTCGACCTCGCAGCGTCCGGCGACGATCCCGACGGCTTCGCGCATCGTGGCCGCGTCCATGTTGTCGAGCAGGATCACGTCGGCGCGGGCGTCCGCCGCCTCGCGCACCTGATCGAGCGTGTCGCACTCGACCTCGATCTTGGTGAGCGAGGGGGTGAGCGCCCGGGCGCGGGCCATCGCCGCGGCGATCGAGCCGCACACCGCGATGTGGTTGTCCTTGACCAGCAGCCCGTCGTCGAGCCGGATGCGATGGTTGCGCGCGCCGCCGACGCAGGAGGCGTATTTCGAGAGCGCGCGGTAGCCCGGGATGGTCTTGCGCGTGTCGATCAGCGTCGCCCCGGTCCCCTCGACCAGCCGGGCGTATTCGGCGGTGCGGGTGGCGATCCCGGTCAGCAGCTGGAACAAATTCAGCGCGGTGCGCTCGGCCGTCAGCATCCCCCGGGCCGGCCCTTCGACGCGGGCGAGCGTGGCGCCCGCCTCCGCCCTCGTACCGTCCGGGGTCAGCGCCTCGGTCCGGCAATCGGGCTCGTGGAACCGCATGATCTCAAGCGCGAGATCGACGCCGCAGACCACGATGTCGTGACGCGTGTTCATCGTGAACCGCGCCTCGGCGTCGGCGGGGATCAGGAAGTCGGTGGTGATGTCGCCGCGCCCGATATCCTCGGCGAGCCAGTCCGCGTACATCCGCTCGCGCTCCGCCCTGGGCGGCAGCAGCGCCCGCATGTCGAGATCGTTCGGCCGCGCGGCCATCGCTCTCCCCTGGCTGTCCGGATCGCGAATACCTACGCGAACGGAATCGCCCGGTAAAGCCGCCGCCTCAGCGCGACGCCGCCTTCGCGGCGTAGATCGAGGCGATGCAGACGAGGGTGAACGCGCCGGACAGCCAGAAGATCAGGTCCGGCCTGCCGGCGTCGGCGACGAAGCCGAAGATCGGCGGGCCGACGGCGGCGCCGACCGAAAACCCCGTGGTGACGAAGCCGAAGACGGTGCCGATCGTGCCGGGCGGGCAGATCCTGCGCACCAGCAGGTCGCGCGACGGGCTCATCAACCCGATGGTGAAGGCGCTGCCGAGCATCGGGACGATCACGTAGGCGAGCGGCAGCAGCTTGAGCGCGATGACGCCGAGAAAGGCGGCCGAGGCAACGAAGCAGAGCGCGGCGAGACTTTCCTGGTCCTTGACCCGGTCGGCGATGACGCCGCCGATCAGCACACCTATGGCGGCGGCCGCGAAATAGCCGGTGAGCTGCGCGTTGGCGGCGGCAAGCGACGCATCGTAGAGCTCGACGAGCCCGACCACGGCGAAGGCATGGATGCCGGACGTGCCGGTGGCGAGCGCGGTGAAGAAGAGCAGGAACAGCAGCACCGGCGGCGTGGCGAGGAACCGGACCGTCGCGCGGAGATCGGTGACGGGTTTTCCCGTCCTCTCCTTCGACGCCGTCCGGACGGAAGCGTCGTCGAGGGCGTCTCGATAGAGCGCCGCGACCGCGGTGAA
The DNA here is from genome assembly GCA_028820505.1 of Defluviicoccus sp. GTDB lineage: Bacteria > Pseudomonadota > Alphaproteobacteria > MPNO01 > MPNO01 > MPNO01. The sequence goes on along the minus strand of JAPPIT010000190.1, from coordinate 42,279 downwards.
CAACAGGCCGATCAGCCCCGCCACCGAGACCGCCTCGGACCAGTGGAGCACCGAGGACAGGGCGAGCATCAGGGGCGGTGTCACCACCCAGCCGGCATAGCCGGCGAAGATGTGGATGCCGAAGGCGCGGCCCTGGCGCTCCGCTCCCACCTGGGCGGCCATGATCGCGTAATCGGCCGGGTGGAAGACGGAAATCCCGATACCGGAGATGAACACCACCGCCATCAGCCCCCAGTAGCTGGGGAACAGCGCGACCAGCGCGAACGGCGCGGCCTGCAGCACCAGCCCGGCGAACAGCACCGGCCTCGCGCCGATCCGGTCGACCAGGATGCCGGCCGGGAGCTGGGCGACGCCGGTCGCGATCGAGAGCACGGCGAAGAGCAGGCCGAGATCGGTCCAGCTTACCGCCAGGTCCTCCTGAATCAGGGGAAACAGCGGCGGCAGGACCAGCATGTAGACATGGCTGAACCCGTGGCCGACGGAGATCAGCCCGATCGATTTCAGCTCGCCCCGGGGGAGCGAGAGGACGCCTGCCATGTATGCGCCTTCCGCCGCCGCGCCGCCCTATCGCGACATGCGCACCTGTTCGAGGATGCGGGCGATCTCCGGATCGCCCTTCCCCATCGGGTCGACGCGGGCCATCTTGGCGCGTTCCTCCGCCCGCCAGGTCGCCGGCTTGGTCGCGTCGATCGCCATTTTCCCGCCGATCCGCATCACGGTGTACTCGTCGCCGATCTCCGGGATCGACACGTCGAGCGGATGCAGCCTGGAACCCGGCATGATGTGCACCATGTCGGCCGGGTTGGTGCGGCACGAGATCGCCCAGAGCACGTCCTCGGCATTGTAGATGTCGACATCGTCGTCGACGGCGATGGCGACCTTGACGTGCAGGTTGGGGCCGGTCAGCGCCGACATCAGCACGTCGCGCGCCTGGCCGTCCCACTTGGCCTCCATCTGGACGATCATCATGAACTGCGAGGCCCAGGGCGGAACGAAGATGTCCTTGATGTTGGTGTTGCCGTGGGTGTCGCGCAGCCGGTTGTAGTAGGTGGCCTCCATCGGCAGCGTGATCAGCGGCTGGTGGTCGGTGAACCAGGTCGCCTGCATGTGGCGGAAGATCGGGTCGTCGCGGTGGGTTATCCCGGTGATCTGGTAGACCGGCGCAGGCCCCTCGGCGCCCGATCCGAAGGTGGTGAACTCGCCGAACGGCCCCTCCGGCATGCGGTCGTGCGGATGCACCAGCCCCTCGATGACGATCTCGGCATGGGCCGGGACCTCGAGGTCGATGGTGTCGCATTTCACCATCTCGATGTCCTCGCCGAGAATGCCGGCGCCGTATTCGAGCTCGTCGAAATCCTCGTGCCTTCCGGACCAGTTGGACATGATCTCGTAGACCGGGTGCATGCCGATCGCGAACGCCATCGGCATCGGCTCGTCCTTGGCGACGTATTTGAGATAGTGCGCATAGTTGTGCCTGGCCGCCATCCAGAACGTCGCCTTCCGCGGATCGTCGGTCACCATCATCCGGATGATGGATTCGTTCCTGATGCCGGTTTCCGGGTCCTTGGTGATGGTGAGGCCCGAGCCGAGATACCGCCCGCCGTCACCCACGGAATGCTGCGGGATCGGCAGCTTGTGAAGGTCGACCTCCTTGCCGAGCATCTTGTTTTCCTTGACCGGCCCGTCCGGGACCATCACCGACTTGCCGCGCTGGGTCGCCATGCGCTGGGCGAGATAGGGGCAGACCCCCTTGGGGTCGTCGAGCCCGAACGCCGCCGCCTGGCCGTTGCGGTCCTTGATCAGGATGTCGGTGAGCCGCCAGCCGGGATAGCCGGCGAGGTTGTGGAACATCAGCGGCCCGCTGCTCTCGGAGCACAGATACCCCACCTGCCGCGCCGGATCGACGGGCTCGCGGATATGCAGCATCCGGTTGTCGATCGATTCCAGAAACGTCCTCAGGCTGTGCGGCATGGCGGGCCTCCCCGGTGAATTGCACGCGAAATCGTTTGTATACGAACGGGTTGGCGGGAACAATCGCGGGCCGTCGGGCGCGGATCGGGGAAATCCGGGACTTGTTTGCGTCGCTTGACAGGGAAGTCGGTGCGGGCTCCGGCACACCCCTCCCTTCCAGCCGTCATGCCCGTAACAAGTCCGGGCATGACGGAAGAAATGTCGCCGGCCTCACATCCGTCAAGCCAGCGATATAAGTCCCAGAAATCTCCTTCCCTGCTGCGCGAGATTTCTCCACTCGCTGCGCTCGGTCGAAATGACGAAAAGGGGGCTTCAAGCTGCGGGCTTCATGGCATACACACGCGCGTGCGGCCGGACTATGATCCGGCCACGGGATGAATTCGGCTACGAACGAAGGATCGAGGCATGGCCACGAAGGTCGAGTCCGACGGCGCGCACAAGCCGCGCAAGTGGGGCAGGTTCAACTGGGAAGACCCCCTCCTGCTCGAAAGCCAGCTCGACGACGAGGAGCGGCTGGTGCGCGACACCGCCCGGCAATACGCCCGGGAGAAGCTGCTGCCCAGGATCATCGAGGGCTACAACAACGAGGAGTTCCACCCCGAGATAATCGGCGAGCTGGGCGAGCTCGGCTTCCTCGGCTCGACCATCCACGGTTACGGCTGCGCGGGCGCGAGCTATGTCTGCTACGGGCTGATCGCGCGCGAGATCGAGGCAGTCGATTCCTCCTACCGCTCGACGCTCTCGGTCCAGTCGAGCCTCGTGATGTGGCCGATCTACAATTACGGCTCCGAGGAGCAGAGGCAGAAATACCTGCCCAGGCTGGCCACCGGGGAGTGGGTGGGCGCCTTCGGCCTGACCGAGCCCGATCACGGCTCCGACCCCGGCGGCATGACGACGCGCGCGAAGTCGGTCGACGGCGGCTACCGCCTCAAGGGATCCAAGATGTGGATCTCGAACTCTCCGATCGCCGACGTCATGGTGGTGTGGGCCAAGGACGACGAGGGCGTCATCCGCGGCTTCGTCCTGGAACGCGGCATGGGGGGGCTGTCGACGCCGAAGCTGACCGGCAAGCTCTCGCTCCGCGCCTCGATCACCGGCGAGATCGTCATGGACGACGTGTTCGTGCCGGAGGAGAACAGGCTGCCGCACGCGCGCGGCCTCGGCGGACCCTTCGGCTGCCTCAACAACGCCCGCTACGGCATCGCCTGGGGCGCGCTGGGGGCGGCCGAGTTCTGCTGGCACGCGGCGCGGCAATACACGCTGGAACGGACCCAGTTCGACCGCCCGCTCGCCGCCAACCAGCTGATCCAGAAGAAGCTCGCCGACATGCAGACCGAGATCGCGATCGGGCTGCAGGCCTGCCTCCAGCTCGGAAGGATGATGGACGACGGCAGCTGCTCGCCCGAGGCGATCTCGATGCTCAAGCGCAACTCGACCGGCAAGGCGCGCGACATCGTGCGCGACGCGCGCGACATGCACGGCGGCAACGGAATCGTCGACGAGTACCACGTCATGCGCCACCTGATGAATATGGAGACCGTCGTCACCTACGAGGGGACGCACGACATCCACGCCCTGATCCTCGGCCGCGCGCAGACCGGCATCCAGGCCTTCATGTAGGCATGGCGGGTCCTCTATCGGGGCTCCGGGTCCTCGACTTCAGCCGCATCCTGGCCGGCCCCTGGGCGGCCCAGACGATGGCCGACCTGGGCGCGGAGGTGATCAAGATCGAGCGTCGGGGCACGGGCGACGACACCCGCCTGTGGGGCCCGCCCTTCATCACCGCCGAGGACGGGCGCGAGATCCCGGACGCCGCCTATTTCCACTGCGCCAACCGCGGCAAGAAGTCGCTCACCCTCGACCTCGCCTCGGAGAAGGGGCAGGAGATCGTCCGCCGGCTGGCCGCGACTTCCGACATCCTCGTCGAGAACTACAAGCGGGGCGGGCTCGCGCGCTACCGCCTCGACTACGAGTCCTTGCGCACCGTCAACCCCGGGCTGGTCTACTGCTCGATCACCGGGTTCGGCCAGACCGGGCCCTATGCCGACCGCGCCGGCTACGACTTCCTGATCCAGGCGATGGGCGGGCTGATGTCGATCACCGGCGAGCGCGACGACCTGCCGGGCGGCGGGCCGCAGAAGGTGGGCGTGGCCGTCACCGACGTGCTGACCGGCCTCTACACCGCGATCGCCGCGCTTGCCGCCGTGCGCGAGCGCGAGACGACCGGCCAGGGCAAGCATATCGACATGGCGCTGTTCGACGTCGCCGTGGCGTCGACGGCCAACCAGGCGATGAACTACCTCGTCACCGGCGAGGCGCCGGGACGGATGGGCAACGGGCATCCCAACGTCGTGCCCTACCAGTCCTTCGCGACCTCCGACGGCCATGTCGTCGTCGCGGTCGGCAACGATTCCCAGTTCGCCCGCTTCTGCGAGGCCGGCGGCAGGCCCGACCTCGCCGGCGACGAAAGGTTCCGCACCAATGCCGGGCGCGTCGAGCACCGCGACGCGCTGATCCCGGCGCTCGCGGAGATGATGCTTGCCCGCACGCAGGACGAATGGATCGCCGCGCTGGAGGCGGTCGGCGTCCCCTGCGGTCCGATCAACGACCTCCGCCGGATCTTCGCCGACCCGCAGGCGGTGGCCCGGGGGCTGCGGATGGAGCTGCCGCACAGCGAGGCCGGGTCGGTGCCGGGCGTCGCCAATCCGATCCGCTATGTCGGCGAACCGCACGACTACCCCGGCGGCGCCCCGGCCCTCGGCGAGCACACCGAAGAGGTGCTGGGCGGCCTCCTCGGCATGGACGAGGACGAGATCGCCGTGCTTCGCGAAGACGGGGTGGTCTGAGGGCCCCCTACACGGCCGCGGCGCGATTCTCCAGCACGCCCGACTCCCGGATCGCCACGGGGATCGAGGACAGGCCGACGGGCGCCATCAGGTGGACGCCGGAGACGCCCGGCACCTCGGCGAGGTCGCGGATCAGCTCGGCGCAGATCGCGATGCCTTCCGCCTTCTGGTCGGCGGCGCGGTCGAGGCGTTCGACGATCGAATCGGGGATCCGGACCCCCCACAGATTGTCGCGCATCCACCTTGCCGACCGCGCCGAGGCGATCGGGCCGATCCCGATCAGCAGGAACACGCGGTCGGTCAGCCCGGCCGCCTCCAGCGCCGCGGCGTAGCGGCGGACCACGTCGACGTCCCAGCAGAGCTGGGTCTGCACGAACCCCGCCCCCGCCTCGATCTTGCGCGCGAGCCCGGTCGGGCGCCAGCCGGGCTCCGGATCGACCGGCGTGTCGGCGGCGCCGATGAAGAGGCGCGGCGCGGTGCCGATCTCCCGGCCCGAGGCCAGCGCCTCGCCGGCGCGCATCTTGGCGGCGATCTGGATCAGGTCGCGGCTGTCCACGTCGAAGACCGGCTTGGGCGGCGGGATCTCGTTCGTGTCGGGGTCGTCGCCGCGCAGGATCAGCACGTTGCGCACCCCGACCGCGGAGGCGCCGAGCAGGTCGGACTGGAGCGCGATCCGGTTGCGGTCGCGGCAAGTGAACTGGAGGATCGGTTCGATACCCTCGCGGACAAGGATGGCGGAAGCGGCGAGCGCGGACATGTGAACCATCGCGCGCGGCCCGTCGGTGACGTTGACCGCATCGACCAGATCCCGGAACGGCTCCGCCAGCGCAAGCAATTCGTCCGGCGCGCCCGAGGCCGGCGGGACGAGCTCGGCGGTGACGGCGAACTCCCCGTTGAGCAGGGTTCGCGCGAAGCCCGATTCCGCGGCCGTTTCGGGGGACAGGAACATCGCCTCAGTCCCTCCGCCGGGAGACGACGTAGGATTCGTCGTAGAACCAGAGCCCGCCATGCCGGTTCAGCACCTTCCGGGTGGCGTCGAGATAGCGGCCCTCGGCGATGACGTCCTCCAGGCGCTCGTCCTCGATCTGGGCGACATAGATCGCGGCGTTCCAGGCGGCGAACAGGGTGGAGGTGCCGATGCTCCCGCTGCCGACCTCGCTCGGCAGGGTGTGCATGTCGTAGCGGAAGATGGAGCGCTTGTCGGCATAGGCGTTGAAGTTGAGGTCGCGCCCGTCGCGGCCGAGCTCGTCCTTGAGCGCCTTCAGCAGGTCGTGCCGGTTGGTGGCGAACGGGTTCTCGCCCGGCCACACCTCGCGGACGATTTCGAGCCCGGGATCGCCGCCGCGCGAATGGATGCCGAGCAGCCGCCCGCCGGGCGCGAGGCTGCGGGCGAGCGGAGCGAGCACCTTCTGCGCCTTGAACGAGACCGGCATCCGAGCGCGATAGGGTTGCGAGGCGATCACAAGGTCGTAATCCGCCTTCACCGCGCCCGGCCGGGGAATCACCTGGTCGAGCAGGAACTTGTGGTCCTCGCGATAGACCACCAGCACCGACGGGCGGACATAGAGCGGGTTGCCGGTCTTTTCCGACGGCCGCACCTGCCAGGTCTCCGAGAGCCGGGGCTGGAGGGCGGTGATCTGCTCGTGGAATTCGTGCGAGGAATCGCCTTCGAGCGCGACCTCGATCCAGTTGAGCGCGGCCGCCGCCGCCATCGAGCGCGGCATCAGCCAGGGCGCCTCGGTGTAGTAGAGGTTGGTCAGAACCAGCACCGTCGCCGGATGCTCGTAGAACCGGTCGGGCATCCGCTCCAGCCCGAGGCGCACGTCCTCCAGGCTGATCTCCTTGCCGACGATGTAGAAGGGCAGCGTGCGGAAGCGCCGGTGCATCTGGCGCATGACGCCGGTGAGCACCGTGCCGTCCCCCATGCCGGCGTCGAACACCCGGAGCGCCGGCGGCTGGGGGTGGAGATGGGCAAGCTCCATGCCGGCCCGTTCGGCGACCACCCACTTCTCCGAGCAGGTGTTGACGAAGGCGAGGTATTTCTGGCGGTTGTCGTAAAACCGGAAGGCGGTCCTCGAGTCGCCGGCTTCGGCGTCCGGAGGCGCGGGCTCTGCGGGCTCCGCGGCGGCGGAGGACGGCGCGCCGCCGTTCTCGTGGAGGAAACGGCGCACGCGCTCGACGGTGGCGGTGGTCACGTTCTTTCCGTCCCGGAGCCGGCCGACGAACTTGCCGTCGTTGACGACGATTCGCCCGAAGGTCGACTCGGCGATGCCGGCCTCGCGGCAATAGCTCTCGATTTCGTCGACAAGGCTGCCCCGGATATCCACCGCCGGACCTCGCACTCGGTTGCGACGACCTTCGCTAGCGCGGCCTCCCCCGCCTGTCAAACAAATTTTCCCACTAAAATTCTTTTGTCAAAAGATGGGATTTATCCCAATTTCTGTCAAATGTCCGAGGAGGTCGGCCGGATTTTGGTATGGGATTTCTCCCACCACAGGGCGGGAGAGACCGCTCAGGGGCCGGTTCCGCGTTGCCGCAGCCGTTCGGTCTCGGCCGTGTCGAGCGCGCCGTCGGCATCGACGACCACGCCGTAGAGCGTCCGCGCGGCCTGCGGCGTGACATAGCCGTCCTCGATATCGGCGAGGACCAGTTCCGGGGCCCGCCGGTACGGATCGCCGTACCCGCCGCCGCCGCTCTGGCACAGCCTGATCGAGGTGCCCGCGGACATGCGCCGGGTCTCCAGCACGTCCATGTCCTCCACCCTGCCGTCGGCGAATGCGATCGAGGTCGACGCCGGGGCCGGGCCGCCGCCGCCGAACAGCCCCCAGGCGGCGTGGCGGTGGTTGGCGGTCCGGAGCGTCAGCGTGCAGTCGGTCAGGAACGCGTATTCGCGTGCGAAGCCGATCCCGCCGCGATGGGTCCCGGCGCCGGCGCTGTCGGGCAGCAACTCGAACCTCTCGACCCGGATCGGGTATTCGGTCTCGACGATCTCGACCGGCGTGCCCGGCGCGAAATGGTTCATCGGCAGCACGATCGAGGCGCCGTCGCCCTCGCTGGTGCCGCCGAGCGAGGTGGTCATCAGCTCGTACTGGACGGTCGCCTTGCCGGACCGTCCCTCCGCGTAGCCGATCGCCATCGCGCCGGTGCCGAGTCCCGAGGGGGCGACCGCGCGGTGCGGGTTGAGTTCGCCGAGCGCGGCGAGGACGACGTTGTAGACCATGTGCGAGGTCGGGAAGTAGTGGTTGACCGTGGCCGGGAATTGAGGGCTCACCATCCGGCCCGGCGGGATGACGAAGTCGACCGCCTCGAAGGCGCCGGTGTTCATCGGGATGCTCGGATCGGAGGCGGCCAGGATCGCCTGCATCGAGACCGCGCGCGCGGTCGGCTCGGGGGTGTTGATCGGCCCCGCCGTTTGCGGATCGCTGCCGCTGAAGTCGATCGTCAGCCGGTCGCCCGACTTCTCCGCCCGGACATGGATGCGCACCGGCCGGTCGCGGTCGGCGCCGTCGTGGTCCATCAGCCCCTCGGCCTCGGCGCCGCCGTCTTTCCAGGTGGAGACCGCTTCCCTCACCCGCCGCGTGGTCCGCGCCATCAGCGTGTCCATCGTCCCGGTCACGGTGTCCGCACCGAAGGCCCCGCACAGCGCGGCAATCCGCCTCGCGCCGAGCCTAGTCGCGCCCACCTGGCCGCGCAGGTCGCCCACCACCACGTCCGGCGCGCGGCTGTTGTTGCGGACGATCGCCTCGACCTCTGCGTTGACGCCGTCGGCGCTCCACAACCGGACCGGGGGCAGGAGGATCCCGTCATGGAAGATCTCGCGCGCCGCCGCGCCGGACGAGCCCGGCACCAGCCCGCCGACATCGGCCTTGTGGGCGACGCTGACCCCGAAGGCGACCAGCCGTCCCTCGAAGAAGGCCGGCGTCGCGACCACGAAGTCGGGCACGTGGCTGTTGCCCGCCTTGTAGGGGTCGTTGCAGACGAAGCTGTCGCCCTCCCGCATGGTCTCGGGCGGGTAGCGCTCGAAGATGCTGCCGATCGCCTTGGAATAGAGCAGGGAATGGTATTGCAGCCCGCCGCCGACCATGACCACGCGGCCGGCGCCGTCGGTCAGCCCCGCCGTGCCGTCCTGCGACTCGCGGAGGATCGGCGAGTAGCCGCTGTGAAACAGCGCGTGCGCCATCGCCTCGGTGGTCTCGCGCAGGCGGCTCAGCACCACCTCGATGGTAATGGGATCGAGGCTCATGACGCGTCTCCCGCATCGATGACGAGGTTGCCGTGCGCTTCGACGGTCGCGCTCTGGCCGGAGAGCACGACGGTGGTGGAGTCGAATTGCTGGATTACCGCGGCGCCTTCGATCCGGTCGCCGGCCCGCAGCCGGGCCCGGTCGTAGAGCGTGCAGGGCACGAAGCCGCCGGCCTCGAAATCGTAGAGCTCGCGCGCGCCGATCCCGGCCGCCGAGGGATCGCCGTCGCCGGCCTCGATCGCGGGCAGATCGAGCTTGGGCACCGCGATCTCGGCGATGACCCGGAAGGTGACCGTCTCGGCGTCCTCGTCCGGCGCGCTCGCCCCGTAGACCCGGGCGTGGAGGTCGTCGAAGCGCGACTTGAGCGCCGCCTTCTCCGCCTCGTCGACCGGGCTCGCCAGGCAATCGACGGCGAGCTGGTAGCCCTGGTGCAGGTAACGCATGTCGATCTGGCGGCGAAGGACGGCCTCGGTCTCGTCGAAGCCTTCCTCGCGCACGTCCGCGCGGGCGCGCGCTTCGAGGTCCCGGAACTCCGCCTCCATCGCGCCCGCGGAGAGGCCCGCCAGAACCGCGACCGAGGATTTGACGTAGATGTGCCGGACATCGGTCTGGAGCAGCCCGAAGGCGCTGTTGAGCCCGGGGGCGAGCGGCACGACGACCTGGGCGATTCCGACGTCCCGGGCGAGCGCCGCGGCATGCAGCGGACCGGCCCCGCCGAAGGCCACCAGCGCGAAGTCGCGCGGGTCGGCGCCGCGCCGCTGGAAGGCGAGGCGGAGATCGACCGCCATGTTCGAGTTGACGATGCGGACGATCCCGGCCGCCGCCTCGATCGCATCGAGCCCGAGGGGATCGGCGACCTTCTCTCTGACCGCGGCGCGGGCGAGGTCGGGGTCCATCGTCATCCGCCCGCCGAGCACGCTGCCCGCACCGAGCGCGCCGAGGAGAAGGTTCGCGTCGGTCACCGTGGGCTCCGTCCCGCCGCGCCCGTAGCAGACGGGCCCCGGCTCGGCGCCGGCGCTGCGCGGGCCGACCTTCATCAGCCCGTCCCTGCCGATATAGGCGATCGTGCCGCCGCCGGCGCCGAGGGTGGCGACCGAGAGCATCGGGGTTCCGATGTCCTGCCCGGCGATTCGACCCGAATCGGTCTCCTCGATCCGGCCGTCGGCGATCACCGCGATGTCGGTCGAGGTGCCGCCCATGTCGAACGTGACCACGTTGGGGCGGCCGACCAGCGCGCCGAGCGCCCGGCCCGATACCGCGCCCGCCGCCGGCCCCGACAGCAGGGTCTGGTTGGGAAACCGCGCGCCGAGCTCGATCCGCATCAGCCCGCCGTGCGACTGCATCAGGAACAGCTGCGGCGTCTCGATCCCGGCGTCCTCCAGCGCCGCGCCGAGGCGGAGCAGATAGGTCTGGACCCTGGGGCCCACATAGGCGTCGATCGCGGTGGTGGAGAGCCTGGGGTATTCGCGGATCGTCGGCAGGATCTCGGAGGAGAGCGAGACCCTGAGGCCCGGAGCCTCCTCGGCGACGATCTCGGCGGTGCGGCGCTCGTGCGCCGGGTTGCGGAAGCTGAACAGGTAGCAGACCGCGAGCGATTCGATCCCCTTCGCGGCGAGCCCGCGAACCGCCTCGCGTAGCCCGTCTTCGTCGAGCGGCTTCAGCACGGCGCCGGTGAAGTCGAGGCGCTCGACCGCCTCCGCGGTGCGCGACTGGGGAACGAGGAGCCGGGGTTTCCGGTAGAACGGATCGAGCAAATCGTCGATGTCGGGCTGCGACCAGCCGCGGGCCTCGTAGACCGCGCGGAACCCCTCGGTGATCAGGAGGCCCGCGCGGGCGCCGTCCTCCTCGATCAGCGTGTTGGTCGCGACCGTGGTGCCGTGGACGAAAAACCCTATGTCGGACGGCGCGATGCCGGTCCCGAACAGCTCCTCCAGCGCGTCGATCACCGCGCGCGACGGGTCTTCGGGCACCGACGGGACCTTCACCGCGCGCCGCTCCCCGGTGCCGGCCTCGAACGCGATCAGATCGGTGAACGTGCCCCCGGTGTCTACACCCACCATCCAGCTCGTCATTACGCGCCCGCTTCCGTCGATGTCCCGAGGCATGGTTGCGACTGACGTCCGGGCGTCAACGCCCCGGCCGCGCCATTCGGCCTCTCAGGCGCCATAGAGGAGCAGAAACTTCCGGCTGGCAAGCTTCGCCCGGGTCCGGAGCCGGGCGCTCGTGGGCGTTGTCGTTACACCCAGCAGACGCCGCACCTGCGCATCGCCGAGGAGCAGACCGATAAAAGTCTCGGCCGCCTCCTCGGGATCGTCGAAATCGAGCACGCCCCGCGACCGGCATCGTTCGAGATACCGGATGAAGACGGGCAACGTGGCTTCGCGGCCCGATTCGCTCAGTATGCGCGCGAGGATCGGGGCTGTCCGTGCCTCGGAAATCGCCGCGCGGTTGATCGCCACCGCGCTCTCGCCCAACAGCAGACCCGCGAGCGCATTGCCGAAATCGGTGAGCACCGCTTCGACCGGCGCATCGCCGTGGAGATGCCCGTCGACCACGTTCCGGACGGCCTCGGCATTGCGCTCGATGACCGCCTGGAACAGCCCCGGCTTGTTTCCGAACCAGGCGTATAGCGTTTCCTTCGAAGCCGAGGCGCGACGGGCCACCTCGAGCATCGTGGTATCCCGGTACCCGTATTCCGCCAGCGCGGCCACGGCCACGTCGAGAATGCGATCGCGCCTCCCCGCGCGGTCGGGTTCTTTCATCCTGCGGCGTCCCGAGAACCAACCGTTGACATAACCGTACCGATCGGTACAGTTTTGTCAACCGTACTGATTGGTACGGTTTAACCAAGGAGATTTCGGATGACCGATCGGACCGGTCGATACGCTTCCACGGATTGCTATAGCGCAGCGGCGGTCGCGGTCCTTCTGGTGCTTACCTCGGCGATGCTGCTGGCGATGTTCACGCGCACGGAACCGCACCCGCCGCTCGACGTCGCGCCGTTTGCGCTGGGTCCCTTCCTCGCCGCGTCGCTCGCGATCGGAACCGCGGCCTATCTGCTGGTCGCGCGCGGGGCCCGTTGGGGCATTTGGATGGCGCTCCTGTTCGCGCTGTCAGCGCTGGTCTCCTACGGGCCGCAGAAATACTTCGACCCCGCTTTTCCGCGGATCTGGCCCGCGGTGATCGTGGCGCAGGGAGCGGTCGCGGCGATCTTGATCCGGGCGGTCGGCGCGATGCGGTCGGGCCAAGGGAGCGCGGGATGGTGAGCTCCGTGCCTTGGGCGCGGCTTCTGCAGCCGCTGGCGATCCTGGCGCTTCTGCACGCGGGCGCGATATTCGGCTTCTTCTACGCTTGGGTCTGCTCAACCATGTGGGGGCTCGACGCGGCGGACCCCAATGTCGCGATTGCCGCCATGCAGGCGATGAACGCGAGCGTCCGCAACCCGGTCTTCGCGCCGGCCTTCTTCGGAACGCCGGCGGTTTTGGCGGCGGCCGCGCTGGTGGCCTGGAACGTCGAGGAACGCCGCGGCGCCCTTCTCTTTGCCTCGGCCGGCCTCCTGTACGTTGTCGGAGCCATGGTACCGACCGTGGCGATCAACGTGCCGTTGAACGAGACGCTGGCCGCGCTGGAAACTCCGCTGGATGCCGCCGGTGCCCGCGACGCCTGGCAGGCCTATTCGAACCCGTGGCAGTTCTGGAACACGGTTCGCGCGGTGGCCGCGGGCGGCGCCCTCCTCCTCGCCGGCTGGGGCGTTCTGGGCATGGGTCGGGCGCCGCGCGCCGTGTTGTGAGGTTCCCGAGGGGCGGCTAAAGTCGATCCGGACCGGAGAACGGAGAACGGACATGGCCGCCGCGACACCGATGCTGAAGGAACAGGACGCGCTTTCCCCGCTTGCGTCGCGTTTCGTCGACGTAGGTTCCCTGCCCTGGAAGCCGACGCAGTGCGAGGGCGTCGAGATGAAGATCCTGCTGGAGGACCCCGAGACCGGGCTGATGACCGCGCTGTTCCGCTGGCAGCCCGGCGCGAAGCTGCCGCTCCACGAGCATGTCGAGATCGAGCAGACCTACGTGCTCGAAGGCAGCATCCTCGACGACGAGGGCGAGGTGACGGCGGGCAACTATGTCTGGCGCCCGGCCGGCAACCGCCACGAGGCCGTCGCGCCCAACGGCGCGCTGGTGCTCGGCATGTTCCTCAAGCCCAACAGGTTCCTCGACGGCGATCTCGAGGGCCAGGAACTGAAATAACGCGCGTTCGACGGAGTAACGCATGGCGACATCGGACGGATCGCGGGTCATCGCGATCGAGGAGCATTATTTCGACCCCGCCTTGTCGGGGCTGTTCACCGGGCGGGACGACCGGATGCCGCCGCCGATCAGGGAGCGCCTGCTCGACGTCGGGGAGGGCCGCCTGAAGGCGATGGACGAGGGCGGGATCGACGTCCAGGTGCTGAGCCACGGCGCGCCGGCGACCCAGAAGCTGGACGCCGAGACCGGGGTCGCGGTCGCGCGGGAGGTCAACGACCGGCTGGCCGGGATCGTCGCCGCCAGTCCCGACCGTTTCCAGGGATTCGCGGCGCTGCCGACCGCCGACCCCGAAGCGGCGGCGGACGAGCTCGACCGCTGCGTCGGCGAGCACGGATTCAAGGGCGCCATGGTGCATGGGCTGACCAACGGCGCGTTCCTCGACGAAAGGCGCTTCTGGCCGATCTTCGAGCGGGCGGCGGCGCTCGGCGTGCCGCTCTACATGCACCCTTCGATCCCGCACGAGGACGTGATTCAGGCCTACTACGCCGATTACATCGAGACCTTTCCCGGCCTGCTGACCGCGGGCTGGGGCTTCACCGTGGAGACCGCCACCCAAGGCATCCGACTGGTGCTGAGCGGCGTGTTCGACGCTTATCCGGACCTCCGGATCGTGCTCGGCCATCTCGGCGAGGGGCTGCCCTTCCTGCTCTGGCGGATCGACCAGGCGCTGTCGCGCACGGAAACCCCGCTGGACTCCTTCCGGGAAACCTTCCGCGAGCATTTCTACATCACCACCAGCGGCAATTTCTCCGACCCTGCACTTCTCTGCAGCGCGATGGAGATGGGAACCGACCGGATCCTGTTTTCCGTCGACTATCCCTTCGTCGTGAACAAGGACGGGACGGGCTGGATGGAGCGGATCCCGTTCTCCACCGAGGACCGCAGGAAGATCCTGCACGGCAACGCCGAACGCCTGCTCGGGTTGTGATGGGCGTTCCCGGCGGACCCGGCGGCGCGAAGGAACGGGTCCTTGGTGCGGCCGCCATCCTCGCCGTCCTCGCGGCCGCACCGGCAACGGCCTCGGGATTGGAGGAAGCGGTTCCCGACGCGGACGACACGCTGACGCTCGCCGAGCTCCGGTGGTGCGTCTTCGAGCCCGTCCGGCTGGAAGGAGACAGCGCGGAGACCGCTGCCGTGGCTCATTGGGAGGTCGACGGCCACAACGCCCGGCTGCGCGCCTACCGGGAGCGCTGCTCGAAGAAGACCTACAGGGTCAAGGACAAGACCGCGGTGGAGAGCGAGCTCACGCCGGAGAAGCGAAAAGCGCTCCGGGACGACGGGATCGCCCGCGTCCGGCAGGCGAGAGCGGAACGGGAGAGGCGGCGGGTCCACGTCAGGGTCGAGGCGGCGACCGTCCGCGCGTCGCCGGAAAGCACCGGCGAGGAGCTGGGCCGGATACGGCGGTGGGGCGACCTCATCCGGACCGGCCGGACGCAAGGCCCGTGGTACGAGGTCGAATGGCGCGTGCCGCAATCGGGCTGGGTGCTCGAAGGACTCGTGCAGGCCGGATCGGGCGAAAAGGCGCGCTTCGACTTCTGCGAACGCCATGCGGGGCGGCGCGCCGGACACAACGAGATCGTCAGGGGGCGCATCGAGCCCGGCCGCGTCGGCTCGATCAGGGTTCTCAACGACACCGGAATGGACGCCTACGTGAAGCTCGTGAACCGGGAAGGGAAGGTCGCGCTCGCCTTTCTCGTCGGCGAGGGCAGGACCGCGGCGCTCAAGGGCATACCGCTCGGCTCCTACGACATCGCGTTCGCGACGGGCTCGAAATTCAGCCGCGGCTGCGATTCCTTTTCGAAGCGCGGCAACGCGGGAAAATTCGCGGATCGGATCGACTACGACGCCGACAGCGGCGGGTGGACCCTTTCGCTCCATCGCGTGAGAGGCGGCAGCGCCCGCACGAACGCGATGAGCTACGAGGATTTCGACGGGCTCTGAGGCATTTTCGGCCGGGCACGATCGCGGCCGGCCGTCGCCCGAGAGGTCCCCTGTACCTCTCACAACGTTTTGGCCGTTTCGGTGTGAAGGGGTTGCTTAGCGATTTCGTCGACCTGCGGCGCGGCATTGCAAAGCGCGCCGCCACGGTTCAGGATCATCGCCGCGGGCCGCGCGCAGCGGCCCGTTCGCTTCATCCTCACGGAAGGGAGGGCCGAGGATGCAGAAACACCTGACCAAAGGCGTCGCGCTCGCCGCCGCTGCCGTTCTCGCGGCAGGGGGAAGCGCTTTGGCGCAGACCAAGCATACGCTCAAGATCGCCCTGTTTTCGCCCGAGCCGTCGACCGCTTCGATCTGGTTCAAGAAGGCCAAGGCGGAGGCCGCCGAGAAGTCCAAGGGCCGGCTCGAGCTGCAGATGTTCTTCGGCTCGTCGATGGGGCCGATGCCCAGGCATTACGACCTCGCCAGGAAGGGCGTCGCGGACATGGCGTTCTTCCAGCACGGCGTGACGCCCGGCCGGTTCCCGCTGACCGAGCTGACGCACGCGCCCTACCTGTTCCCGCCGGGCGCCAAGGGCGCCGTGGTGGGCGCCAAGGTCGCCGGCGACCTGTTGCCCAAGTACTTCCAGGCCGAGCACGAGAAGGCCGGCACGAGGGGGATGTGGATCGTCTTCAACCGCCCGTCGGGCGTTTACGACTCGAAGAAGCCGATCATGTCCGTCGCCGACCTCAACGGGCGGCGCTACCGCGCGCCGACCCCGACCGACGTGCTGATGATGAAGGCGCTCGGCGCGGCCCCGATCGGGATGCCGGCGACCCACATGGCCGAGTCGCTGCAGAAGGGCACCATCGACGGCGTCGTGACCGACCCGATGGGCATCTTCGCGTTCAAGCTGGGCGGGCTCGTCCAGCACTACACGCCGATGTTCGTCTCGGTCATCAGCTTCGGGCTCGCGATGAACCCCAAGGCCTATGACAAGCTGCCGAACGATCTGAAGCCCATGGTCGACGCGATGGGGACCAAGGAGGCGGGCGTCGCCATGGCGACCTACGCCTGGGGCGGCGATCCGCCGGTGTTCACCAAGTACATGAACGGCCTCAAGCTCAACCGCGTCGCGCTCCCCGCCGCCGCCGACAAGGAGATGCGCGCGCTCGGCGAGAAGATCATGGACCAGCGCATCGCGGCGCTCGAGAAGAAGGGTCTGCCGGCGCGCAAGGTGTATGACGAGCTGAAGGCGCTGTCGGCCAAGTACTCGGCGATGTAACCCGGCCGATGCACGGCCTCGCTCTCGCGGCGGCGCGACTTCTCACCCGCGTCGCCGCGATCTTTTTGCTCGCCATGATGGCGCTCAACGTCATCGACGTGGGACTGCGCTCGGGCTTCAACGCGCCGATCTTCGGCACCTATGAGATCATCGAGCTGTTTCTCGCGGCGGCGGCGTTCCTCGCCATACCCGAGGTCTTCCTCCGCGACCAGCACATCACCATCGAGCTTATCGACCAAGTCGTGCCGGAACGCGTCGTCCGCTGGCTCAAGCTGATCGGGACGTTCGTCGCGCTGGTCTTTGTCGCCCTGCTCACCTGGCACATGACCCAGCCGGCGCGCGAGTTCATCGAGTTCAACGACGTCACCATCGACCTTCATCTGCCGCTGATCTGGAAGGCCTCGCTGGTGCTCGCCGCCTTCGCGTTCGCGGCGGTCGCGGTGCTGGTGATGTTCCTGCGCGAGGTTTCCTCAGTGCTCCGGCGCGCCGAATGACCCCCCAGGAAATCGGCGGGATCGGCATCGTCGCCCTGGTCCTCCTGACCCTTCTCCGAGTGCCGTTGGGCGCTGCGATGGGGCTGGTGGGCCTCGCGGGCTACGCCGCGATCGACGGCTGGGAACGCGCCTTCATCGTTTTCGGCGAGACTCCCTATTCGCTCACCCAATACGCGTTCTCGGTGCTGCCGCTGTTCATCCTGATGGGCGCGGTGGCGACCCGGTCCGGCATGTCGCAGGAGCTGTTCGTCGCGGCCAACGCGCTGTTCGCGGGGCGTCGGGGCGCGCTCCCGATGGCGACCATCGGCGCCTGCGCGGGCTTCTCGGCGATCAGCGGATCGTCGCTCGCCACGGCGGCGACGTTTACCCAGATCGCGGTGCCGGAGATGCGGCGCTACGGCTACGACGAGCGCCTGGCGACGGGCTCGGTCGCGGTGGGGGGCACGCTCGGCATCCTGATCCCGCCGTCGGTGATCATGGTGATCTACGCGCTCGCCGCCGAGGAGTCGGTGCCTGCCCTGTTCGCCGCCGGCATGATCCCGGGCGTCCTGCTCGCGCTGCTCTTCATGGTCGTGATCTGGGTGATCGCCAGGATCCGGCCGGAATGGGCGCCCGCCGGGCCGCGGCTCGACTGGCGGGAGCGGTGGCGCGCCGCGGCCGCGATGTGGAAGCTCGCCGTCCTGTTCGGCCTCGCGGTGGGCGGGATTTACACCGGATGGTTCAGCCCGACGGAGGCGGCCGGGGTGGCCTCCTTCGCGGCCATCGTCATCGCGTTCGCGACGAGCGATTTTTCGTGGAGGGACTTCGTCGCATCGCTGGACGAGACCCTGCGGACCACCGGGATGCTGCTGTTCATCATCACCGGCGCGTGGATCTTCGCCTATTTCATCGTCCAGACGCGCTTGCCCGTCGCGCTGGTCGAGCTCATCGAGTTCTTCGAGCTCGCCCCCTGGGCGGTGATCATGATCATCCTGGTGTTCTACATCATCCTCGGCTGCGTCCTCGACGCGGTGGCGATCATCCTGGTGACCGTCCCGGTCTTCTTGCCGGTCGTGACGGCGCTCGGCTACGACTCCGTGTGGTACGGAATCCTGATGGTGGTGGTCGTCGAGGTCGGGCTGATCACCCCGCCGGTCGGCCTCAACATCTTCGTCATAAGGGCGCAGCTGCCCGACATCGCGCTCGGCACGGTGTTCCGGGGCATCGTTCCGTTCCTGGCGGCGGACGCGGTGCTGATCGCGCTTCTGCTTCTCTTCCCGCAGCTCGCGCTCTGGCTGCCGGGCGTGCTCTACAACTGAGAGGGATCGGCCATGAAGCTCGAAGGTTCCTGCCATTGCGGCGCCGTGACGTTCATGGTGAACTCGCGGACGCCCTACCCGTTCAACCGCTGCTATTGCTCGAAATGCCGCAAGACGGGCGGGGGCGGGTACTCGATCAACATCATGGGCGAGTACCGGACGCTGGCGGTGACCGGCGAGGAGAACGTCACGGTCTACCGCTCGAAGAACAACCACCGCGGCGCCTACGACACCGACGGGCTCGGCTTCTCCCGGCGGCATTTCTGCAAGGTTTGCGGCACGACGCTCTGGATCTACAACCCGAACTACGCGGAATTCGTCTACCCCTGCGCGACGGCGATCGACACGCCGCTGCCGCGGACCGACGAGATCAGCCACAACATGCTGGGATACAAGCCCGACTGGATTCCGGTTCCCGAAGGTCCGGAGCATGTCCACAATATCTACTACCCCGAGGGCGGTATCGAGCAGTGGCACCGCGACCGCGGGCTCTACGAGGGGGGCTGACACCGCGATGCTGAAGACCAGGGGCATTGCCCATTTCACGATCCCGGTCACGGACACGCGCCGGTCCGAGGCCTTCTACACCGAAAAGCTCGGCCTCGCCGTGGTCCAGAGCAGCCACGAGCGCGGCATGGTGTTCCTCGATTCGGGCGGGGATTGCATCATCCTCGCGCGCGTCGACAAGCCGATCTCGACCGCGCGCGAAAACGACATCCACCACGCCTTCATCGTCGACCACGAGGACTACGACTCGTCGGTGGCGGCGCTCCGGGCGGCAGGCGTCGAGATCCTGTTCGAGGAAGACCGCCAAGGCGGCGCGGTCAACGGCCCCCGCGCCTACTTCCACGACCCGGACGGCAACGTCCTCGAGATCATCGACCTGACGAGCTACAAGGGCGCGGCCGAGGCCTGACCGGCCGCGGGGCTTGCAAATCTTGCGGCATTGCCGCAGTTTGAGGGGCGATGCAGGTCTTCTCCACGCGTACCTACGAGCGGGCGATCCGCAAGCTGCTCGGAGAAGAGGCCCGCAGGGAAATGGAGGATTCGGTGGTGGCGGCTCCCGACGCGGCTCCCGTCATCCGGGGCACCGGTGGCATCCGCAAGCTGCGGTGGGCCGGGTCCGGGCGCGGGAAGCGGGGAGGCATCCGCACCGTCTATTTCTATCACGCCGGCCCGGAAGCGATCTATTTCCTGACAGCCTACGCGAAGGCGAACCGCGAGGATCTGACGCCGGCCGACACCAAGGCGCTGTCGCGGCTGGTGGCCGCGATCAAGAAGGAGACTTCAGGACGATGACGACGCAACGCACCGGGCTCGGACGTGAGATCGAGACTGCTCTGGGCGAGGTCCTCGACCATGTTCGCGGGGAGACGGGCCTGCCGTGCCGGATCGTCGACGATCCCGCGGCCGAGCGGATCGTAGCCCTGCGTAAGCGGTTGCGGTTGAGCCGACAGAAGTTCGCCGACCGTTTCGGTCTCGATGTTCGGGCAATACAGGAGTGGGAGCAGGGCCGGCGGGTTCCCGACCGGGCAGCCCGCGTGTTGCTCACCGTCATCGACCGGGAGCCCGAGGCCGTGGTCAGGGCGCTCGGCGAGGATGGCGGCGATGGACGGAGGGGTCATTCCTCCGCGTCCTGAGGGACTACGCTGGCGGGGCTGGATTCGGCGAACCCTCACCCCTCGTCCGTCCCCACCCGCGCCATGCGCCAGTATTCGAGCGCCTTGTCCTGCGCGAGGTGCAGCAGGGTGCCGTCCGGATAACCTCCCTGCGCGTCGTATTCGCCGGCCGGCATGCCGGTGAAGAGGGCGAGCGCCTCGTGGATGGTCTCCACCGCGTAGACGTCGAAATTGCCCGCGGCGCAGGCCGCGGCCACCTCCTCATCCAGCATCAGGTCGCCCGCGTTCGCCCCCGGCACGATCACGCCCTGGGTCCCGGTAAGACCGCCCGCCTTGCAGACCGCGAAGAACCCCTCGACCTTCTCGGTCACCGCCCCGATCGGCTGAATGTAGCCGAGCTGGTCGATCGCGCCGGTCATCGCGAGGTCCTGGCGCAGCGGCACGCCGGTGAGCGCGCTCAGGAGGCAGCACATCTCCGCCCCCGATGCCGAGTCGCCGTCGATCCCGCCATAGCTCTGCTCGAAGGCGACCGACGCCGAAAAGGCGAGCGGGTGGTCCGTCCTGAGCAGATGACGCAGCAGGCCGCCCAGGATGTAGAAGCCCTTGGTGTGGATCGCGCCGGAAAGCTCCGCCTCGCGCTCGATATCGACCACGCCGGCGCTTCCCGGGCCCACGGTCGCGGTGATGCGTTGCGGAAAGCCGTAGGTCAACGGTCCCGCGGTCACCACGGCGAGCCCGTTGATCTGGCCGATCTCGGTTCCCGTGGTCCGGATGCCGATCCTGCCCTCGACGATCATCTGGCGGAAGCGCCGGGCCGGCAGGTCGGCGCGCCGCCGCCCGCGCCGGATGGCTTCCCCGACATCGTCCCGTTCGACGGCCCGCCGGTTCTCCTTGTCGGCGAGGAACGCGGCTTCGCGGGCGATGTCGGCGAGGCGGCCGAAGCGCGTCGTCAGCCGGTCGCACCGTCCGGCGATGCGGGCGCCGTGATCGACCAGCGCGACCACGGCCTCGCGCCGGAACGGCAGCAGATCCTCGTCCCGGGCAATGCGCGAGATCACCCCGGCGTAATAGCTGACGCCCGTGCCGTCGCGGGGAATGGTCGACTCGAAATCGGCCAGCACCTTGAACAGCTGCCCGAAATCGGGATCGGTCCCGTTGAGGATCTCGTAGAGCCCGCCATCGCCGATCAGCACCACCTTGACGTTGATCGGGATGGGATCCGGCTTGAGGAAGGGCGCGCCGAAGGGCGAGGCGAGCTCGGCCGGCACGATCTCCAGCATGCCGGCTCTCAGGCTGCGGATCAGGACCTTCCAGGCGCCGGGCTCGGCCAGCACGTCGCGCGCCTCGAGGATCAGAAATCCCCCGTCGGCGTGCAAAAGCGAGCCCCCCTGGATCATCATGTGGTCCGCATGCATGCCGCTCTCGGCCACGAACTCCCGCTCGATCTCGCCCAGGAGGTTTCTGAGCGTCGGCGCGTTCTCGATGACGATCGGGCAGCCGGCGCCGCCGCGATGTTCGAGGATCGGATTGACCCGGTACTTGCGGGTCGCCCGCTTGATCTGGTCGAGCGCGCCGAGGCGCTGCACCAGATCGGCGACCACGTCGGCGAGGAAGTCGCAGACCTCCGGCACGCCGAACTCGGACTCGATCGATTCGATATAGTGGCCGAGGAAGCGGCGGGTCTCGGATTCGAGCAGCTCCCGCAGCTTCTCCCGGTGCTCAAGCCGGAGCCGGGCGATCCTGTGATTGATCTCCCCGAACTGCCGCGAAAACGAGTCGATGCGTTCCCGGATGCGCTCGACTTCCGCGGCCTCGACGGCGCCCTGACCCCGCATGGTTTCGAGCTTTTCGAAGGGAACCGGCTCGCCGTCCACGACGGGCAGGATGTCGGGCTGCACCCCGCCGGGGCCGGGGCGGGTGACCAAAGCGAGGCCGTTGGCGCGCAGCTCCTCCTCGAAGGGCGCGCCCAGCTCGCGCATCGACTGCTGCGCGTCCTGGTCGAGGGACGCGCGCCTGGCCCGCATCGATTCCGAGTTTAGGGTTTGGGCGAGCTCCTCCTCGACGAATTCGATCAGGCGGTCGACGCCGCGGCGGAAGGCGCGTCCCCGCCCGCGCGGGAGCGTGATCAGCCGGGGGCGGCTTGGCTGGGCGAAGTTGTGGACATAGGCCCGGTCGTCGGCCAGCGGACAGGTCGGGCTGATGTCCTCCAGCAGCTGCCGCACCAGCGTCATCCGTCCGGTGCCGGCGATCCCGCGGACGTATATGTTCTGGCCCGGCGCGAAGACCTCCAGCCCGTAGCGCAGCGCCTCGATGGCGTCGTCCTGGCCGACCACGCCGGTGATGGGCTCGACCTCGTCGGTCGTCTCGAACGGCGGCAGCATGTCGTCGCAGCACCAGCGGAGGGATCCCTCGCCGAGCCGGATGCCGGTCCGCAATTCAGCGGTCATGGCGCGTCTCCTTCGCCACCGGTTTGGGGACCGCGGCCCCGGATTTCATCGGGGAACGCGGTCAGACCGCGACGGTTTCCGGTCCGGCCCGCCCATCCTGCTCCGCCAGCAGCCGGTCGAGGATGCGTCGCGCCTCGAGCCCGCCCGCGTCGGCGTTGATGTCGACCAGCGGGCGGCCGCGATCGCGGTCGAAGGCGCGCTGCTGGGCCTCGAGGAACGCCTTGTCCTCCATGAACGCCTCGTGGACCTGGTCGAAGAGGAGCCGCGTGACTTCCGGCTTGTCGATGTCGAAATTGTGCGCGTCCGCCCAGAAATAGTGGATCGAGGTCCCGGTCTCCGGCGTGAGCGCGTTCAGGCTCTTGCGCTCGAAGCCCTTGGAACGGTCCCCCTGGCGTGCGCCGCTCCCGGTCGGCGCGCCGCCGAGATCGAGCTTGACGAAACAGGGCGGCGAGAAATCGATGACCTGCCAGCGGTCGATGTTGGCGCCGTAATCGACGAGCTTTCGATACATCGGCGGCGCCGGCACGTCGATCATCCAGCGGGTGACGCGGACGCCGGGGCCGTACCGCTCGGTCTTCACCTCGGCCGCCTCGACCACCGCCGCGTTGCCGAGCGTGGTCCGGTGCACGTAGGTGAGATGGCTGAGATCGAGCAGGTTGTCGATGCCGAGCCGGTAGTCGCAGTCCATCGGGATACGGCAGCCCGCGGCGCGCCAGCCGGGATCGTCGAGCCAGTGGAAGTCCTCGATCCGGGCTTCGTCCGCCCCTTCCGCGTCGCCCATCCAGATCCACACCCAGCCCCAGCGCTCGACCACCGGATAGGACCGGATCCGTGCCCCCGGCGGGACGGCGGTCTGGCCGGGCACCCGGACGCACGCCCCGCCGGCATCGTATTCCAGCCCGTGATAGCCGCATTGCAGCCGGTCCCCGATCACCTTGCCCAGCGAAAGCGGCAGGTGGCGGTGGCAGCAGCGGTCTTCCAGCGCGCAGACCCGCCCGTCCTCCGTCCGGTAGAGGACCACCGGCTCGTTCAGGAGCGTGCGCGCGAGCGGCTCCGCGCCGAGCTCGTCGGCTGTCGCCGCCACGTACCAGTAGTCCCTCAAGAACATCGCCGTCTCCTCAGGAAATATCCATCACCGTAACCCAGACCGAGCGCCGGCGTCCGCTGTTGACCACCGTGAGCTCGACCTGCGCGCCGATGCCGGCCTCGGCGAGCTCGGCCGCGAATTCGGAGACCGAGCGGACCGGGACCCCGTTCACCCGGAGGATCACGTCGCCGAGCAGCTGGCGCTCCAGGTCGGCGGTGCGGAGTCCCGCCTTCTCCGCCTCCGACCCGGGCAGCACCCGCGAGACCACGAGCCCCGCCACGCCGAGCTGCGCGGCGGACTCCTCGCGCATCACCACGATGCCGATGCCGGGCCTCGGCACGGCGCCATCGCGGACCAGGCGCGGCACGATCCGGTTGACGATATCGACCGGCACCGCGAAGCCGATGCCCGACGACACGCCGGTGTCCGACAGGATGGCGGTGTTCACCCCGATCAGCCGGCCCGCGGAATCGAGCAGCGGGCCGCCCGAATTGCCGGGATTGATCGCCGCGTCGGTCTGGATCACCCCGCGCACCTCGCGGTCGTTGGAGGTCGGCAAACGGCGGTTGAGCGCGCTGATCACCCCGGTCGTCAACGTGCGCGAGAGCCCGAACGGGTTGCCGATGGCGAACACCGACTGCCCGACCTTGAGGTCGCCCGAGGTGCCGATGGGGATCGGCCGGATCCGCCCCCGCGTCTCGCGCAGCCGGACCACGGCGAGGTCGTAATCGGGCGCGGTGCCGATGACGGCGGCCTGCACCGCCTCCCCGTCGTCGAGCCTCACCCGCACGGAATCCGCGCCCCGGACGACGTGGAAATTGGTGACGACATGACCCGCGCGGTCCCAGACCAGCCCCGACCCGGCGCCGCTGCCGCGGCTCCCGCGATTCTCGGTGAAGATGTAGACGACCGAGGGCGAGGCCTCCTCGAACAGCGTCACCGTCGACTGCTCGAACTGGGCGAGGTCGCCGCGCGGGGTCACCGCGCGGGGCGCATCGTCGGTGAGCAGCACGTCGCGGACGAACCGGTCGCCGATGTAGATCGTCGCCAGGATCAGCAGCCAGACGACCGCGAACAGGCCCCAGCGCCTGCTCATCGCCGCCGCCTCTAGCCCGGTTCGGCGGGCGTCGCGGATGCGGCTTCTCCGATCGTCGTCATCGTCGGAATGTCCGGATTCGCGCGCGGCAGGGCGGGCATGATCGATACGTCGAAGACCCCAGGATCGGCGACACAATACACGAAGCCCGAGGGCGCCGTCACGGCGCGGGGCGTTGATCGCCCACCCGCTGCCGCTATGATCGGCGCCAGCCAATCTCAGGGAAGGAGACCGACATGGGCAGGCTCGACGGACGGGTCGCGATCGTCACCGGCGCGGGGCGCGGGATCGGGGTGCACTACGCCAAGGCGCTGGCCGAGGAAGGCGCGAGGGTGTGCTGCAGCGACATCCTCGATACCGAAAACACGGTCAACATCATCAGGCAGGCCGGCGGCGAGGCGATCGGCAACCGGTGCGACGTGACCGACCCGGAACAGGTCCGGGCGATGGTGGCCGAGACCGTCGGGGCCTTCGGCAAGGTCGACATCATGGTGACCAACGCGGCGATCTTCGCCGACCTGCAGCAGCGCTCCTTCCTGGAGATCCCGGAGGAGGAGTGGGACCGGGTGATGGCGGTCAACACGCGCGGCGTGTTCTCCTGCGTCAAGGCGGTCGTGCCCGAGATGCAGAAGAACGGCTACGGCAAGATCATCAACATCGCGTCCGGGACCGTCTTCAAGGGAACGCCGATGATGCTCCACTATGTGAGTTCGAAGGGCGCGATGGTGGCCTTCACCCGCTCGCTCTCGCGCGAGCTCGGCGAGCACAACATCTCGGTCAACGCGATCGCCCCCGGCCTCACGATGAGCGAGAAGCTGGTGAACGACAGGCAGTGGACCGACATCAAGGACGCCAACGCCCAGACCCGCGCGATCAAGCGCGACGAGGTGCCCGAGGACCTGCTCGGCACGCTGGTCTATCTGAGCTCGTCCGACAGCGACTTCGTGACCGGCCAGACCATCGTCGTCGACGGCGGCTCGGCGATGCATTAGGGCAGCAGCAGCGCGAGCAGGAGCGGCAGGGTCGCGAAGGAGAGGAGCGTCGAGACCAGCACCATGCCGGCGACCTCCTCCGGCTCGCGCCCGTACATCTGGGCGAACAGGTAGCTGGAGACCGCGACCGGCATCGCGCTCTGCAGGATGACTACGGCCGAAGCGACGGGGCCCAGCCCGAACGCTTCGGCCACGCCCCAGCCGATCGCCGCGCCGGCCGCGAGGCGCAGGGCGGCGAGCGCGACGCTCCGGCCGAGGCTCTTCACCCGCAGCCGGGCCAATGCAAGGCCGAGCGCCACGAGCAGGGTGGGAATCACGATTCCGCCCAGCAGCTCGGCGGTGTTGAACGCCCAGCGGGGCAGGTCGATGCCGGCGAGTTCGAGACCGACCGCGAGGATCGCCGCGTAGAACACCGGGGTGCGGGCGATGCGTGCGAGCGAGACCGAGCCCGCGGCAATGGTGGCGCCGACGGTGAAGGTCCCGACGGCGCCGAAGACGAAGAACACCAGCGCAAGGGCGAGCCCCTCGTCGCCGAAGGCGAAAAGACAGACAGGAAGTCCCATGCTGCCGCTGAGCGGGAAGATCACCGCCGGCAGGTACGAGGCGAGGCTGAGTCGGGCGGCGCGCAGTACCGCGTAGCCGACCGCCGCGAAGCCGAAATAGGCGGCGACCGACGCGGCGGCGATCTCGGCGAGCGCCCCGGCGCCGAGCTCGACCTTGGCGAAGGTGGCGAGGATCAGGCAGGGCCCGCCGACATTGAACACCAGGGTGGTGATCACCGCGTTGTCGAACGGCAGCCCGCGCTTCGCCCACAGGAAGCCGATGGCGGCGCAGATGAAGACCGGCGCGACGATGGACGCGAGCTCGGCGATCAGCGTCATGGCAGGACGAACCAGAGGACCGCGGGAAGGGTGAAGCAGGCGAGCAGGGTCGACACGACGACCATGCCGGCGACCGTCTCCGGCGAGCGGCGGTAGAACTGCGCGAAGACGTAGTTGTGGACCGCGACCGGCATCGCGCATTGCAGGATCAGCACGCCGCGCGCGACGCCTGTCAGCTCGAACGCCTCCGCGAGACCCACACCGACGCCGAACCCCGCCGCGAGCTCGACGGCGGACAACACGACCGCGCGCCCGATCCCCACCACCCGGATCTTGGAGATCGCCACGCCGAGCGAGACCACCATCAGCGGGATTGCCATGCCGGAGACGATGTCGACCGTGTTGGCGACCCAGGCCGGCGGCTTTATTCCGCCCGCCATGAAGACCAGCGAGATCGCGATGGCGTAGACGATCGGGTTGCGGAACAGGGCCTCGAAAACGGTGCTGCCGGCGTAGATCCCGCGCCCGACGGTAAGGCCGGAGAGCGCCGCGATGACAAAGCAGCCGATGCCGTAGGCGAGCCCCGCCTCTCCGAACGCGAACAAGCAGACCGGCAGCCCGAGATTGCCCGAGTTGCGGAAGGTGAGCGCCGGGATGAAGGCGCGCGCCTCCAGCTTCAGCAGCCGGGTGAGCGCCGCCGCGAGGACGATGAACAGGACCAGCGCCAGCGTGTAGGCGGCGGCCATCTTGCCGAACGCGACGGGCGAGATCTCGAGCCGCGTCAGCGTCGAGAACACCAGGCAGGGAACGCCCAGGTGGAGCGCGAGCCCGGTCATCATCTCGGCGTCGAACGGCCTGTCCAGCCTGCCCCAGACGAAGCCGATGCCGGCGCAGATGAAGAGCGGCGCGACGACGGAAAGGATTTCGGTCAGCAATTCGGCCCGGCTTCGCTGTACGGCGCGGCGGGACTAAGCCACCGGAGCGGCCACGGCACAAGTCGCGGCGGGGCCGGCTTGCGGAGCTCGCGCACCCAGGCCCCGTGAGATCGCTTCGTTCCACCTGAGACCCGACGGAGCGGGTTCCGCGCAATGTTGCGGGGAGACCCTTGACCGAGGTCCGGAAGGGGGTCAAATGAACGGAGCCGAAGAGGCGGTATTCATTGGAACCCGATCATGACGGACGAGCGAACCGACATTCCGAGGTGTGCGGAGTGCAAGCATTCGGGGCCCGATCCGATGTTCGGCGGCGCACAGATCACATGCTTTCATCCCGACGTGGTGCAGGAAAAAACCAGGGAACGATGGCATCTCGGCCTGCCTCCGCTGACGGAGGTCGAGGGAATGCCTTGCCAGATGAGCCGGTCGAGCCAGTCTTATGGCAAGTGCGGGCCGACGGCCGCGCTTTTCCAGCCGAAGGTTCTTCTCTCCGTCGTGGAAGAGTGACCGCGCCTGCGGCCCGGCGGGAGGATGTTTAATCGGTAAAGGGGCCGAAGCGGAATGCGACGGGTAAGGCGAACCGGTCCAACCCGTTGACAGCCCACGCCCGCCCGGCTACCGTCCGCCGCCGCGTTGCCGGCTGCACGACTTGGAACCGTTGCGATGAAAGTGCTCAACTCGCTGAAATCGGCAAAGAAGCGCGACCGCGCCTGCCGGATCGTTCGGCGCCGCGGCCGGGTTTACGTCATCAACAAGAAGAACCCGCGCTTCAAGGCGCGCCAGGGCTGACCGGCCGAGGGGTCCCGATCCCCTCGTTGCGCCGGGCAAGCCTGGCCGGAACGGGGATAGCGCGATGAAGATGCCCGAGCCCGATGCGGACGTAATCGCGCGTCGGGCCGGGATCGCGCGCGCCCTCGGCAAGATCGTTCCGGGCGAGGGGGTCATCGACGACCGCGCCGCGCTCCGGGCGTACGAATCGGACGGGCTCACCGCCTATCGCCAGCCGCCCATGATCGCCGTCCTGCCGGAGACCGTCGAGCAGGTCTCGGCGGTGCTGAAATACTGCCACGGGAACGGGATCAAGGTCGTGCCGCGCGGCGCCGGCACCTCGCTCTCGGGCGGCGCGCTGCCGCTCGCCGACGGGGTTCTGCTCGGCCTCGGCAAGTTCAACCGGATTCTCGACATCGACTACGCCAACCGCTGCGCGACGGTCCAGCCGGGCGTCGCCAACCTCGCCATCAGCGAGGCGGTGGAGGCGGCCGGGTTCTACTACGCGCCCGACCCGTCGAGCCAGATCGCGTGCTCGATCGGCGGCAACGTGGCGGAGAACGCGGGCGGCGTGCATTGCCTCAAATACGGGCTCACCGCCAACAACGTCCTCGGCGTCGAGCTGGTGCTGATGGACGGTGAAATCGTCCGCGTCGGCGGCCGGCACCTCGACCCGTCGGGCTACGACCTGCTGGGCGTGATCAACGGCTCGGAAGGGCTGCTCGGCGTGATCACCGAGGTCACGGTCCGCATCCTGCCGAGGCCGCCCTCGGCCCGCGCGGTGCTGATCGGCTTCCCCTCGGCCGAGGCGGCGGGCGATTGCGTGGCCGGCGTCATCGGCGCCGGAATCGTCCCGGCGGGGATGGAGATGATGGACAACCCGGCGATCAACGCGGCGGAGGATTTCGTCGAGGCCGGCTATCCCCGCGACGCCGCTGCGCTGCTCATCGTCGAGCTCGACGGGCCGGAGGTCGAGGTCGACCACCTGGTCGACCGGGTCGCCGGAATCGCGCGGGAACTCGGCGCGGCCTCGATCCGGGTCAGCGAGGACGAGAACGAACGGGCCAGGTTCTGGGCCGGGCGCAAGTCGGCCTTCCCGGCGGTCGGCCGGATCTCGCCCGACTATTACTGCATGGACGGCACCATCCCGCGCCGCCGCCTGCCCGAGGTGCTGGGACGTATGGCCGCCATGTCCGACGAGTTCGGGCTCCGCGTCGCCAACGTGTTCCACGCGGGCGACGGCAACCTCCACCCGCTGATCCTCTATGACGCCAACAACCCGGGCGAACTCGAGAAGGCCGAGGCGTTCGGCGGGGCGATCCTCAGGCTCTGCGTCGAGGTCGGCGGCGTGCTGACCGGCGAGCACGGCGTGGGCGTCGAGAAGCGCGACCTGATGGGGACGATGTTTTCCGACGAGGACCTCAAGCAGCAGCAGCGCCTCAAATGCGCCTTCGACCCCGAGCAGCTGCTCAACCCAGGCAAGGTGTTTCCGGTGCTGCACCGTTGCGCCGAGCTCGGCCGCGTCCACGTCCGGGGCGGCCGGACCCGTTTCCCGGACATCCCCCGCTTCTGACCGGCGCGCCCTCCCCCGGCCCCTCCCGCAAGCGGGAGGGGAGAAGAAGATAAGGGGAGCAGAATGCGGCGTGGACGCTTTCATCCAAAACTGATACGCCGTGACCCCATGGAAACGCTGCGTCCGACGACGGAGGACGAGGCGATCGAAGCGGTCGGTTGGGCGTGCCAGGGCGGACATGCGCTCGAGATCGTCTCGGGCGGGTCCAAGCGGGGCCTCGGGCGTCCCGCCGGCGCGGAGGTCCTGCTCGATCTCTCGGGCCTTGCCGGGATCGCGCTCTACGAGCCCGAGGAGCTGGTGCTGACGGCCCGGCCGGGGACGACGCTCGCCGAGATCGACGCGCGGCTCGCCCAGCACGGCCAGGCGCTCGCCTTCGAGCCGCCCGACCTCGGTCCCGTTCTGGGCGCCGGGCCCGGCCTCGCCACGCTCGGCGGCTGCATGGCGGCCAATCTCTCGGGTCCGCGCCGCTTCAAGGCGGGCGCCGCGCGCGATCACATTCTGGGCGTCCGCGCCGTCAGCGGGCGCGGCGAGTTGTTCAAGTCGGGCGGGCGGGTGGTCAAGAACGTCACCGGCTACGATCTCTGCAAGCTGCTCGCGGGCTCCTGGGGAACCCTCGCCGCGATGACGGAAATCACCGTCAAGGTCCTGCCGGCGGGGGAGAAGCTGCGGACAGTGCTGGTCTACGGGCTCGACGACGAAGCGGCGGTCGACGCGATGACCCGCGCGCTCGGCGGACCGTTCGAGGTCTCGGGCGCGGCGCACCTGCCGGCCGGGATCGCGGCGCTCTCAAGCGTCGGGCGGGTGCGGGACCCGGGCTCTTCCGTCACCGCGCTCCGCATCGAGGGGCCGGAGCCCTCCGTGCTCGCCCGCACGGCGTCCCTGCGCGGCCTGTTCGCGGACGGCCATGCGATCGACGAGCTGCACGGCCACAATTCGAGCGCGTTCTGGTGCGAGGTCGGCGAGGCCCGCTTCCACGCCGCCGGCGAGGGGATCCTCTGGCGGCTCTCCGTGCCGCCCGCCGGGGGCGCCGCCGTCGCGGGCCGGATCGCGGACGCCTTCGAGGCCCGCGCCTTCTACGACTGGGGCGGCGGCCTGGTCTGGCTCGCCCTGCCGCCGGGAACGGAGGACGCGGGCGCCGAAGCGGTGCGGGCCGCGCTCGGCCCGGCCGGCGGGCACGCCACCCTGATCCGCGCGCCGGAAGAGCTCAGGCGCCGCGTCCCCGTCTTCCACCCCCAGGCGCCCGGCCTCGCGGCGTTGAGCGAGCGGGTCAAGCAGGCCTTCGACCCCCGGAACATCCTCAACCCGGGCCGCATGGGCGGGACGCCATAGACCCATGCAGACCCGGTTCACCGACGAACAGCGCGCCGACCCCGACATCGCCGCCGCCGAGGGCATCCTCCGGGGCTGCGTTCATTGCGGGTTCTGTTCGGCGACCTGCCCGACCTACACCCTGCTGGGCGACGAGCTCGACAGCCCGCGCGGGCGCATATACCTGATGAAGGAGATGCTGGAGACCGGCGAGGCCCCGTCCGCCAAGGTGGTCGGGCATATCGACCGCTGCCTGTCCTGCCTCTCCTGCATGACGACCTGCCCGTCGGGCGTCCACTACATGCACCTGGTCGACCTCGCCCGGAAGCGGATCGCCGAGACCTTCCGCCGGCCGCTCGCCGACCGGCTGGTCCGGGCGCTGCTGCTGGCCGCGATGCCGTCCCCGGCGCGGTTCGGCTGGGCGGTCAGGCTCGGGCGTCTCGCGCAGCCCTTCGCCGGCCTTCTGCCGGGCCCGCTCGGCCGCATGCTGCGCATGGTCCCGTCCGCCCCGGCGGGGCGCCCGCTGCCGGACGGGGCGGTCTACCCGGCCGAGGGCGAGCGGCGCTTCCGCGTCGCGCTGCTCGCCGGCTGCGTCCAGCAGGTCCTCGACGACGGGATCAACGCGGCGACGATCCGGCTGCTCACCCGCTTCGGCTGCGAGGTCGTGGTCGCGCGGGGGGCCGGCTGCTGCGGCGCGCTCGCGCACCACATGGGGAAGGAGGCGCCGGCGCTGGAGGCCGCGCGGCGCAACATCCGCGCCTGGCAGTCCGAGATCGCCGGCGAAGGGCTCGACGCGGTGGTCTCGAACACCTCGGGCTGCGGCGCGATGCTCAAGGATTACGGGTATTTGCTGCGCGACGATCCGGAGCTCGCGGAAACCGCCGCGGCGCTCGCCGGGCTGACCTGCGACATTTCGGAACTCCTGCAACGCATCGGGCCGGGCCCGGCGACCCCGCCCGAGCCGCTCTCCATTGCCTACCATTCGGCCTGCGCGCTGCAGCACGGGCAGAAAATCGAGACCGGTCCCGTCGAATTGCTGCGCGAGGCCGGGTTCGCCGTCTCCCTGCCGGCGGAAGGGCATCTCTGCTGCGGTTCCGCCGGCACCTACAACATCCTCCAGCCCGCGCTCGCCGACAGGCTGCGCGACCGCAAGGCGGGCCATCTGGAAGCCCTCGGCGCCGACGCCATCGCCGCCGGCAATATCGGCTGCATGGTGCAGCTCGGGGACGCGACCGGGACCCCGGTCGTGCACACGGTCGAACTGCTCGACTGGGCGCATGGCGGACCGAGACCGCGGGGGCTGGGAGGGCGGACAGGATGACCGAGGACGATCCCTTGCGCCGCGCCATGACCTGGATCGCGGGCGTGGCGGCGCTGAGCTTCGCCACCGTCGGGCTCGCCAACCAGAACGATCCCAGGCTGGGGCCCCTGTTCGACCGGCTGAAGGCCGCGCCGAGCGCGGAGGCGGCGGCGGACGAGGAGCAGGCGATCTGGCGGATCTGGCACGAATCCGGCAGCGCGGAGATCGACGCGCTGATGATGCGCGGCCTCCGGGCGATGGGAGCCCGCGACCTGCCGGCCGCGCTCGCCGCGTTCGACGAGATGGTCCGGAAGGCGCCGCGCTTCGCCGAGGCGTGGAACAAGCGCGCGACCGTCAACTACATGATGGGCCGGCTCGCCGAGTCCGCCGCCGACATCGACCGGACGCTCGCGCTCGAGCCGCGCCATTTCGGCGCGCTGTCGGGGCTCGGCCTCGTCCGGCTCGCGGAGGGCGAGGAGGAGAAGGCGCTCGAGGCCTTCGACCGGGCGCTCGCCGTCCATCCCAACCTCGCGGGCGCCGACACCCACATCCGCGCGCTCCGCGAGAAGCTGCGGGGTCGGAAGATCTAGGGCGGGCGTCCGAGGCGCTTAACCACCGTTATTCGTGTCATGCGATGACACGAATAACGGGAGCGTCTCACCGGGCGTTTTCCGGGGATCGCGCCGAACCGGACGTTCGCGTCCCCGGGGGACGGGAATCGGGGCGCCGCGCGCAACGATATTTCGCGTGAGCGGGATTTTTGCCACTTAGGGCGGTTTCTTCACACGATGGATAGGTCAACAAGGTTGATCTTTGTTTCACGTGAAACATTAGCCGTCCGCGATTCGCGCGACGGCGCCGGCCAGCACGCGGCAGCCGAGCACGATGTCGTCCTCCGAGGTGTCCTCGATGACGGTGTGGCTGTGCCCGCCGATCGAGGGGACGAAGAGCATCGCCGCGGGCATGTAGCGGCAGAGCACCATCGCGTCGTGGCCGGCCCCGCTCGGCATCCGCATGTGCGGCGCGCCGAGCGCCCGGGCGGTCGCCTCGATCTCGTCGCCGAGGCCTTCGTCCATCGCGGCGGGCGGGATGTCGAGGGTGCGGAGCGCGGCGATCTCCTGGCCCGACCGGTCGGCGTGTTCCCGCGCGAGCGCGCGCAGCCGGTCTTCCAGCGAGTCCAGGATCGCGAGGTCGGTGTCGCGGATCTCGACGACGATCTCGGCCGCCTCGGGGATCACGTTGGCCGCGCCCGGGGTGAGCGTCAGGCTGCCGACGTTCCAGACCGTGTCGGGCCCGGCCAGCGCGGCAAACGCCTCCAGCATGGCGCCCGACAGGCCGATCGCGACCGCGCCCGCATCCTTCCGCATCGCCATCGGCACCGTGCCGGCGTGGCCGGCCTGCCCGTCGACATGGAGCCGGAACCGCCTGATGCCGACGATGGCGGTGACCACGCCGATCCGGGTGCCCGTTGCCTCCAGCCTCGGCCCCTGCTCGATATGCGCCTCGAGGAAGGCGCGGTAGCGGCCGGGGTCGAGCCGGCGCGGCGGGTTGTCCGCGAAGCCGCTGGCTGCGATGGCGTCGCTGAGCCGGCGGCCGTCGATGTTGCGGGCGACCGAGATCTCGTCCTCGCCCACCGCGCTCAGCAGGGTGCGGCTGCCGAGGGTAGGCAGATAGGTGCTCTCCTCGTCCTGGAAGGCGACCGCGTCGACCGGGCAGCGCTCGGCCAGCCCGGCCTCGATAACCGCGCGCGCGATCTCGATCCCGTAGATCACCCCCATCGCGCCGTCGAGCCAGCCGCCGCCCGGCACCGAGTCGGAATGGCTACCGATCAGGATCGCGGGGCCTTCGGCCGGTGCCTCGCCGATCACGTTGCCGACATCGTCGATGGCGGCGGCGAGCCCGGCCTCCTCCATGCGCCCGCGCAGCCATTGCCGCGCCTCGATGTCGGGCTGGCTGAAGGCGAGCCGGGTGACCCCCGTGCCCTGCTTGCCGAAGGTCGCGAGGTGCCTGAGGTCGGCGAGGAGCCGCGCCGGGTCGATCTCGAAGGCAAGGTCGGACATGGGTCGTGCGACGGTCCCCGTGTGGGCGGCGAACGGGCCGGAGAGTATCATCGACGAGGCCATGACCGAACTCTCTCCCTTCAGGACGCCCGGCGACGCGCTCGCCCATCAGGCCGAGACGCGCGGCGGCCGCGAGGCGCTCGCCTTCCCGGAGAGCGGCGCGCGGCTCACCTGGGCCGAATGGCACGGGGCGGCGGCGGCGCTCGCGCGGGCGATGCTGGACCGGGGCTTGCGGCCGGGCGACCGGGTCGGCCTGCTGGCGGAGAGCCGGATCGAATGGCCGGTGGTGCAGATGGCGGTCGCCATGGCCGGCTGCGTGCTGGTGCCGCTCAACACGCACTATCGCCGCGACGACCTCGCCTACGCGCTGGGGCATGCGAAGCCACGCGGCCTGTTCCTGTCCCGGTCGTTCCGGGGCAACCCCTATATGGAGCATGTCCGCGCAATTCGGGACTCCGTTCCATCGCTGGAGACGCCGGTCCTGCTCGACGGCCCCGACTACGGACGGCTGATCGAGGCGGGACGAGCCAGCCGGACGGCGCTGCCGGAGGTGAACCCCGATTCGGTGGGCTCGCTGCAATACACCTCCGGCACGACGGGCTTTCCCAAGGGCGCGCTCTTGACCCATGCCGGCATGATGGCCAACGCCTGGGGCATCTCGGAACGGCTGAGGGTGACGGCGGAGGACCGCTGGACGTCGATCATCCCGCTCTTCCACTGCGCCGGCTGCATCATGTGCGTCCTGGGGACGGTGCAGCGGGGTTCGGCCTATGTCGGCGTCTCGCACTTCGATCCGGCGGCGATGTTCCGCATCGTCGAGGCCGAGCGCTGCACCATGCTGTCGGGCGTGCCGACCTCCTACGTGGCGATGCTCGACCACCCGGCGCGGGGAGAGCACGACCTCTCCACGCTCCGCGCCGGCACCTGCGGCGGCGCCGACACCGACCCGGCGCTGCTGGCGCGCTGCGCGGAGGCGTTCCCGATCCCGGGCGTCGTCCAGGTCTACGGCCAGACCGAGGCGAGCACGCTGATCGCACTCGCCGACTGCAGGGCGCCGGAGCGTTTCGAGACCTGCGGCCCGCCGCTCCCGGGGGCGGCGGTGCGGATCGCGGATCCCGTCACCGGCACGCCGCTGCCGCCGGGCGAGATCGGCCAGATCGAGACCGCCGGCCCGATGGTCATGCGGGGCTATTTCGACAACCCCGAGGCGACCGCCGAGACGATCGGCCCGGGCGGCTGGATGAAGACCGGCGACCTCGGCTACCTCACCGCCGACGGCAACGTCGTGGTCGCCGGCGGGCGGCTGCGCGACATGATCATCCGGGGCGGTGAGAATATCTATCCCGTCGAGATCGAGAACCTGTTGCGCGCCCACCCGGGCGTCGTCGACATCGCCGTGTTCGGGATGCCGGACGAGTATTACGGCGAGATCGTCGCCGCGGCGGTGGACGGCGGAGACGGGCTCGCACCGGAGGCGCTCGGCCGGTTCTGCGACGGGCGGATCGCGCGGTTCAAGGTGCCGGCGCGCTGGTTCCGGGTCGCTTCCTTCCCGCTCACCGCGAGCGGCAAGATCCGCAAGACCGAGCTCAGGGAGATGGCGGCCTCGGGCGCACTCGATCCGCTATAGCGGCCGCGCCGGCTCGCCCGCGTCGTGCAGCGCGACCCCGACCGCGAAGTCGGGCTCGTCGCGGAACTTGCGGGCGAGGAAGTCGACGCAGGCGCGCACCTTGGCCGACAGGTTCCGCGCGTGCGGGAACACCGCGTAGACCTCGTCGGCGAGGCCGGTGGGGTGGGCGCGGTATTCGCGGAGCACGACCTCGGCCTGGCCCTGCTGGATCTCCCGTCCCACCATCCACACGGGCAGCAGGGAGATTCCGATGCCGGCCGTCATCGCCGCGGCGATAGCGCCCGAGTTGTTCGATGCGAAATTCCCGGAGACGGGAACCGCGAACGTCCCGTCTTCCCCGATCAGCTCCCAAATCACTTCGCCGGGCTGACGGCGGAGAACGATACAGTTGTGCCGCGCCAGATCCTCGGGGCGCCGGGGCCGTCCGTGGCACGCGAAATAGTCCGGGCTCGCGCAAAGCACCCGGTCGATGGTGGCGAGCTTGCGCACGATATAGCTCGACGGGCTCGGCCCGCCGATACGGATCGCGAGGTCCGCCCCCTCCTCGATCAGGTCGACATAGTGGTCGGTGACGTTGAGCTCGACATGCACCTCCGGGTAGGTCTCGAGGAATTCCCGCATGTAGGGCGTGACGTAGCGCCGTCCGAACACCACCGGCGCGTTGAGCCGGAGCGTGCCGCGCGGCGCCTCGGCGAGCTCGGCCACCGCCGCGTTGGCCTCGTCCACGTCGGCGACGATCCGGCGCGCCCGTTCGTAGTAGAGCCGGCCCGCCTCGGTCAGCCCGATATGCCGCGTCGAACGGTTGAGCAGCCGCGTCCCGAGCGAATCCTCGAGCCGGCCCACCAGGCGCGAGACCGAGGACGCGTTGACGCCGACCTGGCGGCCCGCCGCGGAAAAGCCGCCGGTCTCGACCACCTTGGCGAACAGGCGCATGCCGGAAAGCATATCCATCGTACCCAACCTTTGCTATTTAGACAAAGATCATAATCGTTTTTACGGTATTATAAAACGATCAATAGATAATTATCTTGTCCCCAACGACAGGAACGACCCTGATCGAAGGAGACGAGCATCATGGCATCCCTTGGCGAACACTTGGCGCAAGCCTTGTCCGTGGACCCGGTTATCCTCCAAGCCGACGCCCGGCGGTTGCGAGGAGAAGAATTGCGCCAGATGGCGGAGGCGCTCAAGCGCCGGATCGCGACCGCGGTGTCCGGCTTCACCGGGCGGCGCACCGCCGGACGCCTGGTGGAGGCGAACCGGTTCCGGTTGGTGCCGTAGCGCCGGGCGCCCGTCCGTCCCGCCATGCCCGAAAGGGTTTTCGAGACTCCCGATCTATGCATTTTCTGCAAAGCAGATAATCCATACTCACATATTATAAAAACAATCGTGGATAATTATCTCGCCCTTCAACCCGGGGAACGACCCCGAGCGAAGGAGAAAACGCCATGTCCTATGTCAGCGAATACCTGACCCAAGCCGAACCCGTGAACCGCTGGACCGTCCAGGCCCGCGCCGAGCAGCTGCGGGGCGAGGTGATGCGCCAGATGGCCTCGGCGCTGAAGCGCAAGATCGTTACCGTCTTCGCCGGCCCCGGCGGGCACGGCGCCGCCGGGCAGGCGGTGTAGGGCGCCCACCCACCCCTTCCCCTCCCGCAAGCGGGAGGGGAAGGGGTGGGGGTAAGGGGCGTCATTCCCCCGCATCTCTATTGCGGCGCTGCCTTTCGCCATAGGCGACGCCGAGCACGCCCGAGAAGACGACCAGGCCGCCGATCCAGGCCCAGGGATCGGGGACCTCCGCGAAAATCGCGTATCCCAGCAGGCTGGCCCACACCAGCTTGGTGAAATCCATCGGCAGGACGACCGTCGAATCGGCCTCGCGAAACGCCTGGGACAACGAGATCTGCGCCAGGGTCCCGATGATCGAAATCGTCAGCAACAGGCCGAGCTGCCCCGGCGTCGGCCATTCCCAGACGAACAGCGCGGCGACAAGCGCCATGGGCAGCTGCAGGAACGCCGCGTAGAACGTGATGGCGACGCTCGTCTCGGTGCGCGACAGCGCCTTGATGCAGGTCATCGCGACCGCCCAGGACGCCGCCGAGCCGAG
Organism: Defluviicoccus sp.; assembly: GCA_028820505.1. Taxonomy (GTDB): domain Bacteria; phylum Pseudomonadota; class Alphaproteobacteria; order MPNO01; family MPNO01; genus MPNO01. The sequence goes on along the minus strand of JAPPIT010000190.1, from coordinate 4,182 downwards.
GACGTAGAGCGAGCCCGCGCTCACGGTCTCGAACCCCGGACGCAGGATGATCAGGGCGCCGGCGAAGCCGAGCAGAAGGCCGACGACGCGCGGCGTCCGCACCGCCTCGCCGAGAAGCAGCACCGCGAGCAGGCTCGCGAACACCGGCGAGGTGAAGCCGAGCGCCGTGATCTGCGCGAGCGGTATCAGCCCGAGGCTGGTGAAATAGCCGAGGATGGCGACGAAGTTGAACAGCGCGCGAAGCCCGTGCATGCCGAGACGACGGGTCCGCAACGGGTTCGCCCCCGGCCTGAGCAGGACGGGCGCGAGCAGCAGCGTCCCGAACAGTTGACGGAAGAAAACGACCTCGAAGACCGGGAGCTCCCGGACCAGCTCCTTCGCGACCGCCGCCATCGTCATGCTCAGCATGGCGGCAAGCATCATCAAGCCCATGCCGCGCAATGGCGGGGGCACGCGGCGCAAGATTCTCGATAGTTGCCGGACAAGCGCGGTCACGTTCTCACCTGCGCCGCGGACAATGGTTATTTCGCCATGCCCTGTCGACCGGCGCGCGGAGCGCCCCGCCGCCCCTACCGGAACGGGGGCGCGTAGAGGATGCCGCCGTCCTTGTAGAGGGCGCTGAGGCCGCGCGGCAGGCCGAGCGGGCTGCCGGCGCCGAGATACCGGTCGAAGATTTCCGCGTAGTTGCCTTCCGCGGCGATCGCGCGGACCGCCCACCGCGCGTCGAGGCCCAGCATCTTGCCCATCGAGCCTTCCTTGCCGAGCATCCGGTTGATCTCCGGATTATCGGTTCCCTCGGCCATCTTCGCGACGTTGGCCTGGGTCACCCCGAGCTCCTCGGCGCTGATCAGCGCGTTCAGCGTCCAGCGCGCGATGTCCGCCCACTGGTCGTCGCCCTGGCGCACCAGCGGCCCCAACGGCTCCTTCGAGATGATCTCCGGGTACACCATGTGCTTGCCGGGGTCGGGGAAGGTCGCCTTGGTCGCCGCCAGGCCGGAGGCGTCCGTCGTGTAGACGTCGCAGCGCTCCGCCTCGTACGCCGCGCGGGCCTCGGCGTTGGTCTCGATCGGCACCGGCTCGTACGCGATCCCGTTGACGCGGAAGAAGTCCGCGAGGTTGAGCTCGGTGGTGGTGCCGGTCTGGATGCAGACCGAGGCGCCGTCGAGCTCCTTGGCGCTCTTCACGCCGAGCGCCGTGCGGCCGATGAAGCCCTGCCCGTCATAGTAGTTGATGCCGACGAAGGTGAAGCCGAGGTCGACGTCGCGCGAGAAGGTCCAGGTGGTGTTGCGCGAGAGCACATGGACCTCGCCCGAGGCCAGCGCCGGGAAGCGGGTCTTGCCCGTCAGGTTGACGAAGGTGACCTTGTCCGGATCGCCCAGCACGGCCGCGGCCAGCGCCCGGCAATAGGCCGCCTCGAAGCCGGTCCACCGGCCTTTGTCGTCGGTATAGGAAAACCCCGCCAGGCCCGGGTTGATGCCGCATCTGAGCCGGTCGTCGGCCCGCACGTTCTCGAGAGTCGCCGCGAGACCCGACACTGCGAAGGCGGCGAGCAAGCCGCCCGCCGCCGCGGCCCGGGCCATCGTCCCGAGGCTCACCGTCCTCCTCCCAGGCCGTTCGCGCGCCCGCCCTCCCCCGGCCCCTCCCGCAGGCGGGAGGGGAGAAGGTAAGGAAGGGTGGGCGGCGCAGGTCTCCCTCTCCCCCCGTGGGGGAGAGGGTCGGGGTGAGGGGGACGGCTTTCCCCCATTCAACTCCCCTCGACCAACGGCGGCCTGCGATCCGCCCACGGCCGCACGGCCTCCAGCTCGGCGCCGGCGCGGATCAGGCGGTGCTCGGCGTGCCACGGGGCGACGATCTGCAGGCCGACCGGCATGTTCGCCGTCGTCCAGCCGGCCGGGAGCGCCAGCGCCGGGTGGCCGGTGTGGTTGAACGGGTGGGTGTAGGGATACCAGTCGAAGCGCGGGTTCCCGTACGCCGCCCCGTCGATCTCGACCGGGTCGAAGGCGAAGTGGTCGGCCGCGATCGCGGGGCGGGTGAGGCAGGGCGTGACCAGCAGATCGTGCTCCGCCAGCACCGCCTCGACCTCGCGGAACAGCGCCGCCCGCCCGAACAGCGCCTTCTCCAGATCGGCCGCGCTCAACTGCCCGCCCAGCTCGATCCCCATGCGGAGCGACTTGTCGATGCGGTCGCCATACTCGGGCAGCTTGTCGGTATAGGCGGCGCTTGCCAGCGCGCCGACGATGGCGAGCAGGATGTCGACCGCCTCCGAGAGGTCGATCTCGACCGGCGCGACCTCGGCGCCGAGGCCGCGGAAGGCATCGACTGCCTGTTCGCAGACCGCCCGCGTCTCGCGTTCGAGCGCGGCGTTGCCGATCGTGGCCGCCCAGGCGATGCGGATTCCCGTCATGTCGCCGCGCGGGCGGGCGTCGGGCCTGTAGTCACGCGCCGCCGCGCCGTGCGACCACGGATCGCGCGGGTCCGGCCCGCCGCAGACCGACATCAGCGCGGCGATGTCCTCGATCCCGCGCGCCATGGGCCCGATCACCGTGGTGGTGTCGAACAGGTCGGGCGTCTCGGGACAGGGGAAGACGCCGAGCGTGGGCTTGAGCCCGCACACCCCGGTCGCGCCGGCCGGGATGCGGACCGACCCGGCGCGGTCGGTGCCGAGCGCGAGCGCGCCGCAGCCCGTCGCCAGCGCCGCCGCCGCCCCGCCGGACGAGCCGCCCGGCGTGGTCTCGAGGTCCCACGGGTTGCGCGTCAGCCCCCAGAGCGGGTTGGAGTTGGTGCCCTTGTGCCCGCACTCCGCCATGTTGGTGATGCCGAGCAGGATCGCACCCGATTTCCTGAGCCGCTCCACGACCACGGTGTCGGCCGCCGGCACGTTGTGCTCGAACATCGGCGAGCCGAAGGTGATCCGCATGCCGGCGACGTCGATCATGTCCTTGATCGTGAAGGGAACGCCGTGCAGCGGGCCGAGCGGATCGCCGCGCGCGACGGCTTCCTCCGCCTCCTTCGCCTGCGCCCTCGCCTCGTCGGCGCAGACGATCGTGAACGGGGCGATCGCCGGCTGCACCGCGTCGACACGGGCGAGGATCGCGTCGACCAGATCGACCGGCGACAGCGCGCCCGAAGCGATGCGGCGCGCGGACTCGGCCCCCGACAGGAAGCAGAGGTCCTCGCCGCTCACGTCGCCTGCTCCAGGTTGACCCGGACCGATCCGCCTTCCCAGAACACCACGCGGCGTTCGACGAAGCGCACCGTCGCGGTGCCGATCACCCCCATCACGGCGAGGATGATGACTCCGGCGAACATGTTGGAGACGGTGAGGCTGACCGCGGCCGAGTCGATCATGTGGCCGATCCCGCGCTCGGAGGCGACGAACTCGGCGACCACCGCCCCGATCAGCGCCAGCACGACGCCGATCTGGAGCCCGGCGAAGATCTCGCCCGCCGCCGAGGGCAGCTTGGCGTTGAAGAAGACGTAGCGGCGCGAGGCCGAGAACGCCCGGCAGAGGTCGAGCAGCTCGGGATCGGTCTGGCGGATGCCGACGACGGTGTTGACGAACATCGGGAAGAAGCAGATCAGCCCGACCATGATGATGCGGGACTCGATCTCGTGGCCGAACCAGACCAGGATCAGCGGCGCGAGCGCGACCTTGGGCATCGATTGCAGCGCGACCACGCAGGGATAGACGAACTTGTCGAAGGTGGCCGACTCGGCCACCGCCACGCCGATCAGGAAGGCGAGGCCGCAGCCCAGCACGTAGCCGAGCACCGTCGCCTCGGCGGTGGCCCAGAAATGGCCCAGGAAGCCGCCAACGCGGAACCCGTCGGTAATCGAGGTCACCACCAGCCACGGCTCGGGCAGGATGTAGTCCTCGATGCTGAACTCGCTCACCGCGACCTGCCAGCAGGCGACCAGGAAGGCGACGGTGATCAGCGGATAGATCGCGGTGCGAAGCCTGTCTTTCATGGGACCGTCCCCGGTGTGGTGTTCGAGAAGTCCGGTTCGTTCATGGCGGGCATGCGCTCCCGCGCTGGTGGGCCCCCGCCTCCCCCGCTGTGACCCCGAACCCGGTCCGGCGTGACGGCGGGGACAATGTCCGGCGGTGTGCGCGTCTCCGGCGCCTTCCCCCTTTGTCGTCATGCCCGGACTTGTTCCGGGCATCCACGTCTTGCGGCATCG
>JAPPIT010000156.1 GCA_028820505.1 Defluviicoccus sp. | reverse complement strand
CATCGCGCCGGAGAATACACTCGTTCCGCGTTCCTGCTGTCCGCCATTGTCGTCGCCGGGGGTGCTGGAGCGCACTCCAGGGTACTCAAGGGCAGGTGTTGGCGGGCCTTGCAGCGGGCTGCGTCCGGTGTGTGAACCACGCGCCGAAGGGCGTCCAGATCGCGCTTCCTGACCGCTCAAGCTGTCGGGCGATGAGAGCCGTTGTGCAACCGGCATTTAGCCCGAGCGGCGCTTGAGCGGCAGCGCCCGCCGCGCACTTGCGGAGACAGTCCCCGAACCGCCGCGCGGCTTCCGGGCGGCACTATAGGAAGCGCGAGGTAACAGATCAATGCGTGGAGTCGTGCGCGCCGGTAGCGTCGTTCACTCGGCCCGTACTGTCGGCGGCGGTGCGGGCTCGCGCGTTCCCGCCGGGAGCAGCCATCGTCGCACGAGCCTGTTCCCCACTGAACCGAGCGACGGACGCCATACCGGCAGGAACCCGAGCAGACGTTGACCGCCAGCATCCTTTACGGGAGGCGTAAAATACAGTACGGTCAGCATGTATGATTCGGAGCTTCAAAGATCGGGATACGCACCGCTTCTTCGAGGGGCGGCGCGTCGCGGCATATCAGGGCTTCGCCGGCCAAGCCGTGCGCCGACTGGTCTTGCTGGACAGCGCGGAGACACTTGGCGACCTTGCCGCGTTGCCGAGCAACCGGCTGGAAGCGCTGCGCGGCGACCGCGCCGGTCAGCACAGCATTCGGATCAACGCGCAATGGCGCGTCTGCTTTCGTTGGGCAGACGAAGGGCCGTGCGACGTGGAGATCGTGGACTACCATTGAGGGAGTTTGCCATGAACGCAAAGAACGGAATGAAGCCGGTGCATCCCGGCGAGGTCCTGCGCGACGAGCTCGATGAACTCGGGCTGTCGGCCAATGCGCTGTCGAAGGCGCTGGGCGTGCCAGTGAATCGGGTGACGATGATCCTGAACGGCCAGCGGGGTGTGAGCGCGGACACGGCGCTGCGGCTGGCGCGGTATTTCGGGACGACGCCGCAACTTTGGCTGAACTTGCAGAAGACGTGGGAGCTTCGCCAGGCGGAGATCGCTGCCGGCCACGAGATCGCTAGGTGCGTGACGCCCCGGCAGTCAGCGGTGACAGAGACCGTGGCCGATGTCCGTCCCTGACTTCCAGTCGTTTATACCTCCGACCTCGTTGGTTTTGCGTGGCGTAGACTGGTTCATCAACCGTCGCGCCGCAAGGCGCCTTAAGCTTGAAGTCCGGATCAGCGACCCTTCACACTGGTCGCGGCTCGGAATCCTGAATTCGGGCAAACGGCCTATCATCCTCCATGCAACCGATTGGTGCATCGGCAGAAGACGAAACCGCAGATCCTTCGACAGCGTTGCGTGGGACCGGGAAATCCTGCCCGATAGTACATTGGACATAGACTTCCTACCGTATGGTGTCTTCCGAGAGAATGTCTGGCGATTCTCCGGGGGGAAGGATATCCACACGCTACGTTTTCGCGCTCACACCGATTCTGGAATGATTCGGTTCTTCCACCCAAGCCGGAAATTGATTGACTGTCTAATCAAACCTTGCCATGGCAGTTTGCCTCGGTGCTGAGCGTGGCGACGTGGACTGTGAAATGGGACCTGCCCAGCCATCGCCGTTGCGATGAACAGGATGAACATTTTCGGGATCCGCGATGTCATCAATACTGAAGTGGGTCGGCCGCACCGCAGCGGCCTTTGTCGTGGTCGTGGTCGCTCTCGTGGTCCTTGGGCTGATCGTGGGCGGTGACGATACCGAAGCACCGAAAACACCATCGGCAACGCCGCAAGCCGAGACGCCGCAAGCCGAGCCACCAAAGGAAGAAGCGCCAAAGGAAACAGCCCAGCGTGCCACCAAGCCGGCGGAACCGGCCAAATCGACACCTAAGCCGGAGCCCACCGTTGTCTTGCCGCCGGTAAATGTCGAGGCGCTTTCGTGTCCAGATCCGGTCGACGTCGATTTGGAGTACCGAGGCAAAGTCCAGATACGCCGAATCGCCGCCGACATCGTGAAACAGTGGGGGTTGAAGGCCGGCCCCATGGATGTTCTGCCGGAGGACAAGGCCCGGACCTTCTATTGGAAGTCCAGCGCAACCAGCGCCCTGTTCATTCTTGCGCGGGGCACCGATTGGACTTGGTACCGGGACGGCAGCACGGTGCGGTTCGTCAAGCGCAACGATCCTGTCCTGAGAACGGCGGGGATAGTTGGGACCAAGTTCAAGCTCAACGCGAAAAAGGTAGATGGTGGGCTGTCCGTCAGCGTCGATTCGGACATGGGAGACAGGCAGACAATCACGGTTACGGTGGACCGCCTGTATCGTGCGAAATCGGAGGCAGGCAAGGTGGACACCTACTCAAGAGGCTACGGCAGATACTGTGGTCTTGCGGCACAATGGCGGGCCGCGAAGCTGCTTCCGGTCGATGACAAGGCATGGAAGGCAGACCTGCTGGCGCACCAGGACAAGATGGCTCCGCTCGGCCCTGACATGGCGTTCGAGATCGAAAGCATCGAGGACCGCATAGTAGTCGAAGCACGCGCGCGCGGGAGCGACGACGAGGTTGCCGTTGCCGCACCGCTGACGGTCTCCGTGCGGGCGAAATCGACCTTCGTGGGCGCCGATTTCCTGCGGCTTTGGGAATCCTACGAGACTCTGAATGAGGTTCCGCTAATCGCCCGCTCAACCTATCCGGGCGAACGAGGAATGCGCCTGACGGCTGGAACGATATTTCGCGTCGAAGGCATAGAGCACAGCCAGCTTGAACGCTGGTATCTGGTGAGCCTCGGCGGCCGCCAAGGCTGGATCAACAGTATCGCCCTGCTGCGCAATGGCGTGAAGCGCGTTGCAGGGCTGAAAGACCATGAGCGGAGGGCCGCCGATCTCCACCGGAAATTGATGACCAATGTATTCGGGCCATGCTTGGAGTACGCTTACGAGAAGCTGTTCAAGAGCCAGGGTTCGGAAAGCCATAATGCGAGGCTTGCAATGTTCGAGAGCGTCCAGCCGCAGCTGAAGGAAATGGCGTCGGAGTTGGCGAAGCTCGATTTGAGTGCTTTACCAGAAAGCGAAATTGAGCAGTTCTACCGAAAGAGCCTGACCAACTGTAAATCGGGCGTAGGTCACCGGTGAGGCCGCCGTTCGACAAAGGCGATTGTTTGCAGGGCGCTCAGTGGGTTTTTCTCCGATCTCTCGTGCGCCGATAGGAATGACACATGCTCACATTGGTTGGGGTCGATTTGTCATCGCTGCAGCGATAGTATTGCCAACCTTTTCTGCCGCTTCGACCAAGTGGTCGTCGGCAACATGGGCGTAGCCTGCGGTGGTCCGGTGCCGCCGGTGGCCGAGAATCTTGCCGACCAGGGGCAGGTTCTCGCCCGCCATGATGGCTTGGCTGGCGGCGGTGTGCCGCAGGTCATGGAGCCGGAGCCTGCCGAGCCCGGCATCCTCGCATACCGTGCGCCAGCATTCGCGCAATGGATAGTAACCCTTCCCATGCGCAAAGCTCGGGAACAGGAATGCCTCCGGCTTTCCGGGACCGGGCAGGGTCTCGATCAGTGCCCGCGCGGCCTCGCCGAGCGGCACGGCGCGCGGGCCAGTCTTCGAATCTTCGAGATTGATCGTATCCTCGCCAATGTCGCGCCAGCGCAGATCGAGCACCTCGCTGCGGCGGCATCCGGTGAGCGCCAGCAGCCGGATCGCCGCGACGGCCTCGGGCCAGCGCGCTTCGTTGGCGTCGAGTGCGCGCCCGAGCCGGGCCAGCTCGTCGGCGTCGAGGAACCGGGCAACGTTGTTCCTCGGATTCCTCGCGATACCGAGACAGGGGTTGGTGCCGTGCTCGCGCAATCCCCACTCCTCGGCCCGGTTCATCATGGCGCGCAGGATTTCCAGGGCGCGGTTGGCCGCGCCGGGCCTGTCTTTGCTGGCCGCGTCGAACCACGCGGCCACGTCCTCGGGGCCGATGGCGTCGAGCGGCATCCTGCCGAAGGCGGGCAGGATGCGGGCCTTGAGATAGATGCGCATAGTCCTGCGCCCGGAGGGCTTCCAGTGCGGTTCGCAGCGGCGCAGATACTCGTCCGCGAACGCCCGCAGGGTCGGGGTCTTCTTCTCGCGCTGGATGTCGTCGGCAGGGTTGTCGCCCGCGCGGATGCGCGCGAGCATGTCGCGGGCGCGGCGTCGCGCCTCGGCAAGCTCGATCTCGCCATGCCGGGCGATGACGATCCGGCGGTTCCGTCCCTCGATGCGGGACTGCACGATCCAGACCTTGCGGCCCGACGGATGGATGCGCAGCCCGAAGCCGGGCAGCGCCCTGTCGAACAGGATGGTGTCCTTGCCGTTGGACGTGCTCTCGCGGGCAAGGCGCGGGGTGAGGTCAAATGCGGACATAGCCAATGGCTCCCCTGGGCTTGGTCTCGGGTCCGTCCTGGGCCGGAAGGGCGGCGCCGGATGCGCGCCCGCCGCCTTCCCCCCTTCCGGCCAGGGCCGCGCCGATGCGGTTCGATACCCGGTCGGCGGCGTCGGCAACGGACCGGTCGGACAGATGAACGTAGCGCTCCGTGGTCTCGACCAGGGCATGACCGAGCAGCTTTGCGATGGTCACCATGTCCACGCCGTTCATGGCGGCGGTGGACGCCCAGGAGTGGCGAAGGTCGTGCAGCCGCAGGCCGGGCAAGCCCGCCTCGTCGCGGATGCGGTTCCATTGGGACGCGATGGTGTCGATGGGCCGCGTCGGCGGACGGGCGGGAAAGAGATACGGGCAATCGGGGCTGTATCGCGGGACCGCGTCGATCACCGCCCGCGCGGCACTGGACAGCCAGACCGTGCGCGGCCCGGATTTCGAGTCGGGCAGGAAGATGTGCTTGTCCCTGATCCAGTCCCATTCGAGGGAGGCGATCTCGCCGAACCGGCAGCCGGTCAGCATCAGCAGGCGGACTATGGCGACGACGTTCGGGCACCAGAACTCGTCGCGGGTCAGCACGGCGTTGAGCCGCGCCATTTCGTCCGCCGTCAGAAACCGCTCCACCGGCTTCATCTTGTAACGCCGGGTATTCCTGCACGGGTTGGAGTTGTGCACGCGGTATCCCCAAAGTTCGGCCATGCGCATCATCATGGAGAGCACCGGCATGGCGCGGTTTGCGATGCCGGGGCGGTCGCTCATGTCGGCGAACCAGTCCCGGACCTGCTCGACCGTGATGGCGTCCACGGTCAGATTGCCGAAGGCAGGCAGGATGTCCTTGCGGACGATCCGGCTATTGGTCTCCTGGGTGCGGGGCTTCCAGCGGTGTGCCTGCCGGTCGAGGAACTCCTCGGCGAAGGCGGTCATCGGATGCCCCGGCGTCGTGGGGCCGTTGTCCGTCTTCGCCGGTTCGATGTAGCTGGCGATCAGCCTGCGGACCTGGCGCCGCGCCTCGGGGATCGACATGGCGTCGGCGCTGCCGATGGTGGCGTATCGCCTGCGCCCGCGCACCATGCGGGCGAGGAAGAAGGTCCGGACTCCGGTGGGCTGGATGGTCAGCGCGAGTCCGCTCACCACGTCGTCGCGGACTTCGTATTTCGTAGCTCGGGGTCTGGCGGCGCGGACGCGCCGGGCGAAGGTGGATTTCTCGGTCATGCTCGCGGCTCCCTGTTCGGGCCGCGCGGCTGGGCGGTAATGCAGGAAGCAGCCGCGGCGGCGTTTCGTCGGGGAAGCCGCGCGGCGGCGCGGGACGGGGCGGGCCGTAAGGCCCTGTAGTCACAGGACTTACTGCCCTTTCATGCGAAGGCGGGCGCTGGCGGGAAGGGCACCATCGGTGCGTCCGGTGTGGAGCCGAAGCCCGCCCCGGCGGGTCAGAGGCACATATTCTGCGGAATTTTCCAAGGGGGAATCGGTGCCGGCGCGAGCGACGGATCGGAGCCGCCACGGCGCTTGAGTAGCCGTTGTCGGCGACACTACGGAGGGACGAAGTGTCGAGCGCGGTGACGGCGGCATCGGCGGCGGGCGCTGTATGAACATGCCCGCGACTGCGGAGGCCGATGACGGCGAAGCCGGCAGTGGCGACGCGCGCGGTGATCGCGATGGCGACCGCGACCACGGTCACCAGCGCCGACGCGGTGCATCGTGTCGTGCACGATGATCGGCGCAGTCGCCGACGCGCTATGCGAAGCATGCTTCGAAGGCGACGGACGGGACGGGCGATCGCGAGTCCCGTCGCGGTGTTCGTCGCGACGTTCGGCACGGCGATCATGATCGCCGGCAGCGCCGACGGCGGGAGCGCGCAGCGCGAGCGCATCGGTGCGAGCGGCAGCGAACGCACCGGCGATCAGCGAGCGCAGCGAGCCGGAGCACGAGCGCGGCGCGAAGCGCGCGCGAGGATGACGTCGCCGGCGCAACGCCGTCGGTCGGAAACGAAACGGGCCGCGCCGCCGTCCCGCTGCGGGGATGACGACGCGGCCCGCGATGCGCGGCGGTCAGGCGGCGCAGCGAGCGACCGGGATGCCGAGCGATCGGGCGCGGTCCACGAGGTTCTCGGTGATGCCGCTGCCGGGGAAGGCGATGACGCCCTTGGGCAGGAGGTTCAGCAGTTCCTCGTTGCGGCGGAACGGGGCGGCGCGACCGTGGCGGTCCCAATCGGGTTTGCAGACGACCTGGTGGACGCCGTTGCGCTCGGCCCAGCGCGCGGCGATCTTCTCGACGCCGGGACCGCCGCCGTGGACGAGCACCATGTCGGCGTGCTTGGCGCGGGTCCTGTCGAGCATGTCGATCACCGCGCCCGGGTCGGTCACGTCCTTGCCGCCCGCGATGGCGACCAGGGTTCCCTGCGGCAGATGCGCGGCGGTCTTGCGGTCCTGCCTCGCGCGGGCGAAGTCGCGGGCGTCGATGGCGGCGGAGGTCAGCTTGCCGGTCTGCGATGCGTGGCTGCCGCGCCGGGGCCGCCAGACGTCGCCGGTCTCCGCGCGATACTGTTCGGCGGCCTGGTCGCGCATGGTCTCGAACGCGTCGCGCCGGTCGGTGAGGCACTGCGCGCGGTGGGTGGTCATCTCCAGTTCGAGGGACTTGATCTCGGTGCCGTCCTGGGCGCGCTGGAGGTCGCGGAGTTCCGGCATCAGCTTGTCGGCGGCGCGGTCGAGGCGGTTGGTCTGGGCGTCGAGCATGTTGACGAAGCCCCAGAGCAGGCCCTCGCGCTCGTCGGCGAGCTGGAACCCGTCCGGCGTGACGCCGTGTGCCAGGATGCGGATGGACTCGGCGACGGCGGCGAGCGCGTCGTCCTCGTCCCAGACCTCGCGGGTGTCGAACTCGTCGCGCTCGGGCGTCGCGCCGAACAGGGCGGCGTTGTCGCAGACGGTTGCGGTCATGGACTGCGCGCCGGCTTCGATGGTGTCGATGTTCTCGATGATGTTCA
>JAPPIT010000094.1 GCA_028820505.1 Defluviicoccus sp. | reverse complement strand
GAGGCGGCGGAGGGACGTGGATGCCCGGAACAAGTCCGGGCATGACGGGGTGGGGGCACCGTCCAGATGGATGGAATCTTCGGAAACAAGACACTAGAGTTCCCGACCGGAAACTGCGTTGACGAAAACGCATCGCAGTGCGCTAAAAACGGAACTTGTTACAACACTTCCCTGAAAGTATACGCTGACGGTGTATGGCGTCGGCGGTCGATTCGGCGATGAACGTGGCAGGACGCCCCGACCGACAACCGACAGGTCCCGAATCCCCCTGTCCTCTCGGGAAACGTCCTATGAAAAAGATCGAAGCGATTATCAAGCCGTTCAAGCTCGACGAGGTGAAGGAAGCGCTTCACGAGGTCGGGGTTAAGGGGCTGACCGTCACCGAAGCCAAGGGTTTCGGGCGCCAGAAGGGCCACACGGAACTTTATCGCGGCGCCGAATACGTCGTGGACTTTCTTCCCAAGGTGAAGATCGAGGTCGTGCTGGAGGACCAGCAGGTCGAACGCGCCATCGAAGCCATCCAGCAGGCGGCACAGACGGGCCGGATCGGCGACGGCAAGATATTCGTCACCAGCGTGGAAGAAGCCATCCGCATCCGCACCGGCGAGACCGGCGGAGAGGCGCTGTAGGAGCGCCCGCTCCGAAGCACGACTTCGCACAACCCCATCGTTTCAGGGAATCCAACCATGTCCGACGCATCCAAAATTCTCGATCTCATCGAGGAGCACGACGTCAAGTACGTCGATTTCCGCTTCACCGACCCGCGCGGCAAGTGGCAGCATACGGCGCAGGCGGTGAAGACGGTCGATGAGGACCTGATCGCCTCCGGCATCATGTTCGACGGCTCGTCCATCGCCGGCTGGAAGGACATCTCCGAATCCGACATGTGCCTGATGCCGGACCCGGACACCGCCGTCCTCGATCCCTTTTCCGCGCAGACCTCGCTGATCGTGTTCTGCGACGTGCTGGAGCCGACCACGGGCCAGCCCTACACCCGCGACCCGCGCTCGACCGCAAAGCGCGCCGAGGCCTACCTCAACCAGTCCGGCATCGGCGACCGGGCGATGTTCGGCCCCGAGCTCGAATTCTTCGTGTTCGACGACGTGCGCTTCGAAGTCTCGATGAACAACACCTTCTACGCGATCGACGAGGAGGAGGGTCCGTACAACACCGCGCGCAGCTTCGAAGGCGGCAATATCGGTCACCGCCCGGCGATCAAGGGCGGCTATTTCCCGGTGCCGCCCGTCGATTCGCTGAGCGATCTGCGCGCGGAAATGCTGAGCGTGATGGGCGAGATGGGCGTCGACATCGAAAAGCACCATCACGAGGTGGCGCCGAGCCAGAACGAGCTCGGCATCCGGGGCGACGATCTGCTGGGGATCGCCGACCAGGTGCAGATCTACAAATACGTCGTCCAGTGCGTCGCCCATTCCTACGGCAAGACCGCGACCTTCATGCCGAAGCCGATCGTCGACGACAACGGATCGGGCATGCATGTCCATCAGTCGATCTGGAAGGACGACAAGCCGACCTTCGCCGGTTCCGGCTACGCGGATCTCTCGGAGAACGCACTCCATTACATCGGCGGCATCATCAAGCATGCCAAGGCGATCAACGCGTTCTCGAACCCCACGACGAACAGCTACAAGCGCCTCGTCCCGGGCTTCGAGGCGCCGGTGCTGCTCGCCTATTCGGCGCGCAACCGCTCCGCCGCCTGCCGCATTCCGTTCTCCTCCAGCCCCAACGGCAAGCGTGTCGAGGTCCGCTTCCCCGATCCGTCGGCAAACCCCTATCTCGCCTTCGCCGCCATGCTGATGGCGGGCATCGACGGCATCGAGAACAAGATCCATCCGGGCGATCCGATGGACAAGAACCTGTACGACCTGCCGCCGGAGGAGCTGAAGGGCATCCCGACGGTCTGTCAGTCGCTGCGCGAGGCGGTCGAATCGCTCGACGCCGACCGCGATTTCCTCAAGAAAGGCGACGTGTTCACCGACGATCTGATCGACGGCTATCTCGACCTCAGGCGGGAAGAGATCCAGGCCTTCGAATACACGCCGCATCCGATCGAGTTCGCGCTCTATTACAGCGTTTGAGCGGCGCGCCGAGCGAAGACCCGCGACGGGGCCGGTCGTCGGACCGGCCCCGCAACGCAGGGTCTTGTTATTCTTTTGCGTCCGGCTACCATATCCTGCGTTTCCCGTTGAACCGATCGGCCCCGCATTCGCCGCACCGATGCCGAGATCCCCTTCGAAGGCCGAGCGTTACTCGGCACAGGACATCGAGGTTCTCGAAGGCCTCGAACCGGTCCGCCGGCGTCCAGGCATGTATATCGGCGGCACCGACGAGGCGGCGCTGCACCACCTGGCGGCCGAAGTGCTCGACAACGCCATGGACGAGGTGGTTGCCGGCCACGCGACATGGATCGACATCGCGCTCGAATCCGACAGGTCGGTCGCCATCCGCGACAACGGGCGCGGCATTCCGGTCGACCCGCATCCCCGATTTGCCGACAAGTCGGCATTGGAGATCGTGCTCACCACGCTCCATGCCGGCGGCAAGTTCGGCGGCGATGTCTACAAGACGGCAGGCGGTCTGCATGGAGTCGGCATTTCCGTCGTCAACGCGCTCAGCGACCGGATGACGGTCGAGGTCGCGCGCGACCAGACGCTCTGGGTGCAGACCTACAGCCGCGGCAAGCCCGACGGCCCGCCGGAGAACAAAGGCAGCGCCAGGAACCGGCGCGGCACATCCGTCCGGTTCCACCCCGACCCGGAGATCTTCGGCGATTCGGCATCGCTTCGCGCCGACCGGCTCTACGGGCTCGCGCGGTCCAAGGCCTATCTCTCGAAAGGGGTCGAAATTCGCTGGCGCTGCGCCGAGGACCGCCGCCGCGACTGCCCCGAGGTGCCGGCCGAGGACACGCTCTGCTTTCCCGGCGGACTCGCCGACGATCTCAGGGACACGCTCGCCGACGCGGAACTGATCGGCGACCGCCCGTTTGCCGGCGAGGCCGCGCTGAACGGCGGCGGGCGGGCGGAATGGGCGATCGCGTGGCCCGAGGACGGGCCGCGCCAGTTCCGGTCCTATTGCAACACGGTTCCGACCTTGCAGGGCGGAACGCACGATAACGGCCTGCGCGCCGCCCTGATGCGCGGACTCAAGGCGTACGGCGAGCTCGTCGGCAACCGGCGCGCCGCCCAGATCGTCGGCGAGGACATTCTCGGCGGCGCCTGCGGGCTGCTGTCGGTGTTCATCCGCGATCCGGTGTTCCAGGGACAGACCAAGGACCGGCTGTCCACCGCGTCGGTGACGCGGCTGGTCGACACCGCGGTCAAGGACCATTTCGACCATTTCCTGACCGGCGATCCGGCGAGCGCCAACGCCCTCCTCGATTACGTCGTGGAGCGTGCCGAGGACAGGCTCAAGCGCAAGCAGGACCGCGCGTTCTCGCGCAAGACCCCGACGCGGCGCGTGCGGCTTCCCGGCAAGCTCACCGATTGCAGCCGGGCATCGGCCGAAGGCACCGAAATCTTCCTCGTCGAAGGCGATTCGGCGGGCGGGTCGGCCAAGCAGGCGCGCAACCGGGAGACCCAGGCGATCCTGCCGCTCAGGGGCAAGATTCTCAACGTGGCGAGCGCTTCGGTTGAGAAGCTGCGCCAGAACCAGGACCTCGCGGATCTCGTCCAGGCGCTCGGCTGCGGGAGGGGCGCCGACTACGACCAGGACAAGCTGCGCTACGAGCGCGTCATCATCATGACGGACGCCGACGTGGACGGCGCCCACATCGCCTCGCTCCTGATGACGTTCTTCTTCCGCGAGATGCCGGAATTGATCCGAAACGGCCACCTCTATCTCGCCGCGCCGCCCCTCTACCGGGTGAGCCAGGGCGGGCAAACGCTCTACGCGCGGGACGACGAGCATCGCGACCTCCTGATCGCGGATCATTTCCACGGCCGCGGGAAGATCGAGGTAAGCCGCTTCAAGGGTCTGGGAGAGATGCCCCCGGCGCAGCTTCGCGAGACCACCATGGACCCGGCGCAGCGGAGCCTCTACCGGATCGGCATCGCCAACGGAGAGGCCGCGGACGAGGCCGGGTCGACGGAAGACCTCGTCGAGCGGCTGATGGGCCGCAAGCCGGAACTGCGGCTCGCCTTCATCCGCGAACGCGCGCCGGCCGTCGATGAGCTGGATATCTGAGCATCCGCCGTTCCGGCGTCACCGAACGATAATTTGACAAAGGGGGCCGGAAGGGCCAAATGAGGTGCAGCCGCAAGGCGCGGCATCTCCCTGGGTAGAATTCTTTCCGGATATCAATGAGTTTCGATGAACTTGGGCTTGGGCCCGACGTCCTCCGCGCAATCGAGGAAGTCGGCTACGAAACGCCGACGCCGATTCAGGAACAATCCATCCCCGCCGCCCTGACCGGGCGCGACATACTGGGCTGCGCCCAGACGGGGACCGGCAAGACGGCCTCGTTCGTCCTGCCGATGATCGAGATCCTGTCCTCGGGACGCGCCCGCGCGCGGATGCCGCGCTCGCTGATCCTGACGCCGACGCGCGAACTCGCGATGCAGATCTCCGAGAACTTCGACGATTACGGCAGGTTCCACAAGCTCTCCCAGGCGCTGCTGATCGGCGGCGTCTCGATGGACGACCAGACGAACAGGCTCGACCGCGGCGTGGACGTGCTGATCGCGACACCCGGACGCCTGATCGACCATTTCGAGAGCGGCCGCATCCTGTTGAACGACATCAAGGTCCTGGTGATCGACGAGGCCGACAGGATGCTCGACATGGGTTTCATCCCCGATGTCGAGAAGATCGTCGGCCAATTGCCGAAGATCCGCCAGACCCTGTTCTTTTCCGCCACCATGCCGGCGGAAATCCGGCGGCTCGCCGACGCTTTCCTGATGAATCCGAAGGAAATTCACGTAACGCCGCCGGCGAGCCCGGCGGAGACGGTGGTCCAGCATCTGAGCGTGGTCGGGACGGGGGACAAGCGGGAGGCGCTGCGCCGAATCGTCCGGAGCGAGGACGTCCAGAACGCCCTCGTCTTCTGCAACCGGAAACGCGATGTCGACATCCTCTACCGCTCGCTCAAGAAGCACGGTTTCGCGGCGGCGGCGCTGCACGGCGACATGGCGCAGCCTGTCCGGCTGGAGACCCTGGAGGCGTTCCGCAACAACGAGGTGCGGATTCTCGTCGCCAGCGACGTCGCGGCGCGGGGGCTCGATATCGTGGACCTGTCCCACGTTTTCAATTTCGACGTTCCCTACAACCCGGAAGACTATATCCACCGGATCGGCCGCACCGGGCGGGCCGGGAAGGAAGGCCGCGCGTTCACCATCGCGACGCCGGACGATGCGGATGCGGTCGCCGCCATTACCCGGATGCTCGGCAAGGAAATTCCCCCGTTCCCGGTCCCCGGCCTGGACGACGCCGATCTTGCCGAATCGACGGCCGGGCGCGGCCGGAAGCGCCGCTCTTCGAACACGAAGAGCGACAGGAAGGCTGAAACCGGATCCCCGGCCGTTCATGAGCCGAAACCCGCGCGAGACAGGCGTCAACGGCGCAAACCGGAAAAAGCCAAGGAAAAGACGCCTGCCGTTGAAGCTGTCGTCGGCATGGGCAGCCACGTCCCCGCCTTTCTGCGAAAGCCCGCGCGGTCCGGCGAGGCGGGCTGATGCAGACCATTTTCGTCATGGTCAAGTGCGAGCTGGGCCAGTCCTACAGGGTCGCGGCCGAGGCGATCGAGCAGATCGAACAAGCCTCGGAGGTCCATTCCATCTCCGGCCAGTTCGACCTGCTGATGAAGTTCTATCTCGCGGACGACCAGGACATCGGCCACTTCGTCACCGAAAAGGTCCAGCTCCTGCCCGGGGTCAAGGACACGTTCACGCTGATCACCTTCAAGGCGTTCAGCTGACGCCGGGCCCGGCCGGGTCCGAACCGGTCAATCGGTATCTTCGACCAGGCGGTTGGTCATCTTCCCGAGGCCCTCGACCTCGGTTTCCATCACGTCGCCCACCTTGAGGAAAGTGCCGGTCCCCATCCCGACGCCGCCGCAGGTGCCGCAGACGAACACATCGCCCACATCGACGCCCGAGACGTTGGAGGCGAATTCGATCTGCTCCTCGGGCGTATAGATGAACTGCGAGGTATTGCCGTCCTGCTTGGTCTCTCCGTTGACCGCGAGCCGGATGAACAGGTTCATGTGATCCCCGACGAAGGCCTTCGGCACCATCGCCGGCCCCATCGGGGCGAAATTCTCGTGGCTCTTGCCGCCGTACCAGTCCGACTTCAGCGCCGGGCGGTCCGGGCGCATGTTGAGGTCGCGGCACGAGACGTCGTTGGTGGTCATCCATCCGGCGACGTGGTCGAGCGCCTTGTCCGCGCCGATTCTCTTGCCGCCCTTCCAGATCGCGCAGGCGATCTCCGCCTCCCAGTCGATCCTCTCCATGCCGCGCGGGATGGCGATGTCGTCGTTGGCGCCGGCCAGCACGGTGGATGCCTTCAGGAACAGATAGGGCATCGAGGTCGACCGGTCTCCGGTGAAGCGGCGCTCGCCGGCGGGCGTGTTTCCGGCGCGGATCATCTCGTCGACATGTTCCTGGAAGTTCTGCGCGGCGTTCAGGATCTTGCCGGGCCGCTGGACGGGCGGCAGCGCGCGGAGGCCGCCGGTCGGGGCCGAAACCTCGGCGAAGCGGTCGCTGTCCGCTCCCTCGTCCTCGATGAAGGCGACGATTTCCTGAAGCACCGGAAAATTGTGGTCCCAGCCCTCGAGCATGTCCTGGATGTCGCCGGTCGCCGTCAGGGGGCCGGCCGCGCCGCGTGCGCTGTCCCTGTACGCGGGGTAGACGCCCGCGACCGAGAAGGCCCGTTCCCCGAGCACGATCGCGGCAAACGAGCCCGCGGGTCCGCCCCAATATGTCGCTAGCGAGAAACCGGTTCCGTTCATCGTGGTCCTCCGGGTCAGGTGTTCGGATCGGGGATTATATCGATAGCGTGACGGGGAAAGGGCAACCCGTATCGGATACGCTCTGGGTCGCCTAATGTTTCACGTGAAACAAAGGTCAGCAAGGTTGACCTATGTTTCACGTGAAACATTGGTCCGATATGGGACTATTTTTCGCGTCCCCCGGGGACGCGGCGGGTCGTCCGTCCGGGGGGTACGGGGCGCGATGGACCGGCGGATCTCCCTGCCGCGCCAACGCGTTGGCCGGGATTGCTGCGGGACCGGTTTGGAAAACGGGCGCAAGCACCCGCGGGCGGGATCGGGTCGCCGGACTGTCAACTGTGGTTAACACCGCCCCCGTGATGACCCGGGCGAACGGCCTGTGTACCGGAGGGTTTCCGACGGACCGGTCGGCTCGGGACGCGAATTCCGGCGCGCCGGCGTCTCCCCCGTTGCTGTCCCCCCCAGCCGTCATGCCCGGACTTGTTCCGGGCATCCACGTCCCTCCGCCGCCT
>JAPPIT010000097.1:3326-7488 GCA_028820505.1 Defluviicoccus sp. | reverse complement strand
ACCAGTTGCGGCAGTACGCGTTCGCGCTGGAGAACCCGCCGCTGCTGATCGTCTCCGACATGGCGCGGTTCCGCATCCATACGGCCTGGACGAACAGCGTGAGCGTGGCGCACGAGTTCACGCTGGAGGATCTGGCGGACGGGGCGGTACGCGACAAGCTCAAGTGGGCGATGTCGGACCCGGAGCGGCTTCGTCCGGGCGAGACGCGGCAGACGGTGACTGAGCGTGCGGCGGCGACGTTCGCGGAGCTTGCCCAGGGATTGCGGGACCGGGGCCACGATCCGCAGACGGTGGCGCACTTCGTCAACCGGCTGGTGTTCTGCATGTTCGCCGAGGATGTGGGCCTGCTGCCCGGCAACATGTTCACCCGGATGCTGGAACGCACACGGGGCGCTCCCGACAAGTTCACGGACTACGCCTCGCGGTTGTTCGGCGCGATGGCCACTGGCGGCGATGTCGGGTTCGAGCCGGTGGCATGGTTCAACGGCGGCCTGTTCGACGACGATGCGGCCTTGCCGCTCGACCGGGAGGGGATCGAGACGGCGCTCAAGGCGGCGGCGCTCGACTGGTCGGAAATCGACCCGTCGATTCTCGGCACACTGTTCGAGCGCGGCCTCGACCCGGACAAGCGCTCGCAGCTTGGAGCGCATTACACCGACCGCGACAAGATCATGCGGATCGTCGATCCGGTGATCGTCCGTCCGCTGCTCGCGGAATGGGAGACAGCGAAGGCCGAAATCGCGGTTATGGTCGAGCGCGCCGACACCGCTGGCTCGCCGGCGGCGCAGACCCGGCTGCGGCGGCAGGCGGACCGGGCGCTGCGCGCCTTCCTCGAACGGCTGCGGCGGTTCACCGTGCTCGACCCGGCTTGCGGCTCGGGGAACTTCCTGTATCTCGCGCTGCACGCGCTCAAGGACATCGAGCACCGGGTCCAGCTCGAAGCGGAGACGCTCGGCCTTGCGCGCGGGTTCCCGGCGGTCGGCCCGGCGAACGTGAAGGGCATCGAGATCAACGCCTACGCCGCCGAGCTTGCCCGCGTGTCGGTGTGGATCGGCGAAATCCAGTGGATGCGGCGCAACGGGTTCAGCAACTCGACCAACCCGATTCTCGATCCGCTCGACACCATCGAATGCCGGGACGCGATTCTTGCGCCCGACGGCGGCGAACCGGACTGGCCGGACGCCGATGCCGTGATCGGTAACCCGCCGTTTCTGGGCGACCGGGTAATGCGGGGTGGTCTGGGCCACGAATACACGGAACGCCTGCGCCGCGCCTATCGCGGTTCCGTCCCGGCGTCCGCAGATCTTGTTTGCTACTGGTTCCACAAGGCAGGCCAGCTAATCGCCGGAGAGAAGATCGCCCGCGTCGGTCTGGTCTCCACCAACTCGATCCGCGGCGGAAATAACCGGGCGGTACTCGACCGGATCGTCGAGGACAGCGCCATTTTTGACGCTTGGTCCGACGAACCCTGGGTTATCGACGGTGCGGCGGTGCGGGTCTCGCTGGTCTGCTTCGCGCCGAAGGGCGCGGACCTGCCCGTTACGCTGGACGGTGCCGCAGCGGCGCGCATCAACCCAGACCTGACAGGCGGGGGCCTCGACCTCACGCAAGCGGCGGGACTGCCCGCAAACCGTGCTGTTGCCTTCCTTGGCGTCAATAAGAATGGCGCTTTCGACATTCCGGGGGATGTTGCGCGGGAATGGCTGGGCCTGCCCGCCAACCCGAACGGGCGTCCGAACGCCGATGTCTTGAAGCCTCGGATCGTCGGAATGGATGTGGTGCGCCGGTCATCCGACCAATGGATTATCGACTTCGGCGTTTCCATGACCGAAGCCGAGGCTGCACTCTACGAAGCCCCGTTCGCTCATGTTGCGGAGCATGTGAAGCCGGTACGGGCGACCAACCGAATCAAGGCGCTTAGGGAAGAATGGTGGCGACACTGGCGGCCCCGTCCGGCGATGTGGCGGGCCGCAAGCGGCATGAAACGCTTCATCGCGACGCCGACCCTTGCAAAGCATCGGCTGTTCGTCTGGCTCGATGCGGGCGTGTGTCCCGATCACCAGTTGATCGTCATCGCCCGCGACGACGACGTGACCTTCGGCATCCTGCACAGCCGGTTTCACGAGGCGTGGTCGCTCCGGCTCGGGACCAGCTTGGAGGACCGACCGCGCTACACGCCGACCACGACCTTTGAGACCTTCCCCTTCCCGGACGGCCTCTCACCCGACATCCCCGCCGCCGACTACGCCGATGACTCGCGCGCCGTCGCCATCGCCGAGGCCGCAAGGCGGTTGGTCGAGTTGCGCGACCGCTGGCTCAACCCGCCCGAATGGGTGGAATGGGTGGACGAGCCGGTTCCGGGCTATCCGAAGCGCCCGATCGCCCGCGACGAGGCGGCGGCGAAGGAACTCAAGGCCCGCACGCTGACCGCCCTCTACAATGCCCGCCCGCAATGGCTCGCCGATGCCCATGCGGCCCTTGATGCCGCTGTCGCAGCGGCCTATGGGTGGGATGAGCGATTGTCTGGCGAAGAAGCGATAAAGGAGTTGCTGGCGCTGAATTCTGAAAAATGCGTGTAATGTTGTATCCCCTCTGCCTTTCCGGAGTTTTCATGCTCCTTGGTCTGATCCTTGCTCGGGCCAGTTCTCAATATTCAACACGCTCTCGTCACCGCCTATATCATTTCCGAACGAGTTCCAAAAATCCCGCTTAAACTGGCTCAAGAGGCGGATAACTTCGTCGGTATTTCCCAATGAGTATCGCGGAAACTTCGTCGAATCTGCCGCCAGGACTCCAAGCCAAGGCAATTGATAGTTGTTGCAGGGATTTGCCACCTTAACGTTGGGACCCCGCGCGCATATTTCGACTTCGAGGGCGTATTCTGACATTGGAGCGCCCGCTTCATCTCTGACGCGGTGCGCCCAAGCGATCAGGTTTGCCAAGAGCACGATGGGCCAGTTAGGCATGAGCGGACAGGTCTTCTCCTCCTTCGGACTCTTTTCGCACGACAATAACCCCCATTCGATCAAACCGTCGCAGTGAATTTCGCGATAGCTACTGAGTTTGCGCTTGGCAGACTCACAATTGGAATCAAGCTTTGTCCGAGCGGCGCGTAACATGGGCCTCCAGACGTTCGGCTTGCATTCATGTGGAAGGTCATCAAGATCGAATTGTTCGTCGTTAGACTTGGTCTCAATCACCTTACGCCATGGTTCTTGAAGTTTTTCGATGATGTGGTGCTGCGAAAAGACGCGATCAAATCGGACTTCCTCTCCAACGGGCAGTGCAGTCATGCGAATGCCGAATGCATTCTGCGGGTCAATGAGCTTGTCGAACTCTTCGGGAAACCGGTCGGCTCGTTCCTTAAGCCGCTTGTCCAGCCTTTCCAAGCCCTTCGACACATTCAACGTCATGTCCTGAATTTCTCGCATGGTCATCTTCTCGCATCGGTCCTGCCTCCGAATTGGGCAGCGGAGCGTTGTTGTCACTCGATGGGGTGCCAGCCGTGATTTTCCGACACGAATAACAACCACGCCGCTTTCATCTTGGATCGGGACTCCGGTGATCTCGATCAATGGAAGCGGCGGTTCGACACAATCGCGAAACATCAGCTTCAGGCGTTCAGACAACTCTGCGCAACGTGGGACAGGCGCGATTTCCTGGGCAACCGGTGGCCGGGCTTCCGACTCCCTGATACCCAGCACGAGCGTTCCGCCAAACGCATTCGCAAACGCGGTCACTTCTTCGAGTAATGCGTCTCTTGCATAATTTCCGACCCGACCCCCGCCGGACATCCAAGGATCGACGCTACGTCCCTTCGTGGACAGGCTGACCTTGAATTCGATCTGCTCGCTTTCGGGAACCTTCAAGGCAATCAGTGATTCGATATCGCCAATCCCGATACGCTCGACCGGTTTGGAGAGTATTTCGATCACTTGTTTACTCCTTCGCGTTCGTGGCAACAGGATGGCGGGTCATTCTATACGTGTGGCGATAATGCTCGCCTCACCGCCTCCGGTTCCTTCTGGATCACCCGCAACAGCGTCGGGGGGGGGGGGGGGGGGGGGCCCCGGCCGGGGCGGGGGGCGGCGGGGCGGCGGCCGGCGCCGGCGGCGACAGCCAAAGAAGGCCAAGAAGAAGAAGAGGGAATGAGGAGAACAGC
>JAPPIT010000097.1:0-3316 GCA_028820505.1 Defluviicoccus sp. | reverse complement strand
AACGCGTTCGGTTTCGGGGCACCTGGTTGGGGGGGCATTATATCGGTGTGGCTATATTGCGCGCCTCACGGCCGCGGGTTCCTTCTGTATCACCCCAAACCGGGGCGGGGCGGGTCCGCTGACCCGCCGCGTTCCCTGCTCCCACTTGCGGTAGCCGGACAGGCTCATGCCCATCAAGGGTGCCATCTGAGCCTGCGTGAGCTTCGCCTGCTCGCGAACCTCGCGCGGTGTCACGGGTGCATGGACGAGGGCGGGTCCTTCACCCTTCGCATGGGCGAGGGCTTCGTTGAGGGACTGAATCAAGTCTTCACCGAACGTGCTCATTTTTTCTCCTTTCCGGCGCTCTTGAGCGCGGCGACCACGGCACGGACGGTGCGCCGCTCCGACTGGCTCAAATCGGCCTTGGCGGACTTCGCATAAGCGAGAAGCGCGTACACTGGCATGTGTTCTCCGCCGTAGAAGTAGATCACCCTCGCGCCGCCCCTCTTGCCTCGGCCCAAGGCAGCGAAACGGAGCTTTCGGACGCCGCCCGTTCCCGGGATCTCGTCGCCTTCCGCTGGATGATCGGCCAGATAGTCGATCAATTCCTTCCGCTCCTCCTCGCTGAACAGCTTGGCGGCCTGACGGGTGAACGTCGGTGTCTCGGCGACCGTTTGCATCTGTCAACATATAACCCAATGGGTCATTCACGGCAAGCCGAACCGACCGGCATCGCCGGGTCCGCCCTCCGGTTTGCTCGGCGACGGCCCGGGCTCGAACCCCATCGCCTTCGCGATCCGGCCCGCCGCCTTCTCGGCGGCGGCCTGCAAGGCGCTGTCGTCGAGATGGGCGTAGATCGCGGTGGTGGCAAGCCGCCTGTGTCCGAGCAACCGCCCGACGGTGGGAAGGCCGACGCCGTTCATGATGCCCTGCGAGGCCCATGTATGGCGGCAGTCATGGATGCGAAGGCCGGGCAATCCGGCTTCCTCCCGGACACGGCACCAGAAGGTATAGAGCCTCGACGCCGTGAGGTCATCGGGAAACACGCGCTCCGCGCCCTGCTCGCGGGGCAGCGCCGCGACCAGCTTCGCCGCTTCCGGCCCCAGCCAGATCGTGCGCGGCCCGGTCTTGGAATCTTCGATGCGCGCGCTCGCGCCGTCTTCGGACAGGTCGCCGATCTCGTCCCACCGCAGGTTGACCGCTTCCGAGAGCCGCGTCCCGGTCAGGGCCAGCAGGCGCAGCGCCGCGACGTGCCACGGGCGATCTCCGGCGTGCCGGTCCAGCACCGCGCCGAGCCGGGCGATCTCGCCCTTGTCGAGATAGCGGGCGACGGGCTTCTTCGGATTGACCGCGATGTTGGCGCAGGCGTCGGGGACGTGCTCGCCGATCTCGCCCCACTGGCGCGCGGTCTTGAGCATCGCACGTAGGATGTCGAATGCCCGGTTGGCCGCGCCGGGCCGCTCCGCGCTCGCCGCGTCGAACCACGCCGAGACCCGCGCATGGTCGATGGTGTCGAGCCTGAGCCGCCCGAAGGCGGGCAGGAGCCGCCCGCGGATGTAGATGTCGAAGGTTTTCAGCGATGACGGCTTCCACACGTCCTTGCGCCGTTCGCGGTAGCGCGCGGCGAAGTCGCGGAACACCGGGGCCTTGACCTTGGGTGCCGGGGCCACGTCCTCGCCCGCCCAGATACGGGCGAGGACGGCGGCGGCCTCCGTGCGCGCATCGGCGAGGCTCATGTCGGGGAACCGCCCCAGCGTGATCTTGCGCATCCGGCCCCGCACGCGGGTCTGGACCACGAAGGACTTCGCACCCGAGGGTTGGACCCGCAGCCCGAAGCCCGTGAGGGTTCCGTCCCAAAGGGTGTATTCGCGCGCCTTCGGCCTCGCGGCAACGATGGCAGCGACCTTGAGCCGTGTCTTCCCTGTCCTATTCGCCATGATCCGCCTCCCGCTTCCGGTCACCGGCGAGCGCGCCGCCGACGATCCCGGAAATCCGCCCCGCTGCCTCGCGGAAATGCCCGTCGGCAAGATGGGCATAGCGCTCGGTCGAGCCGGTATCGGCATGGCCCAGCAACCGGCCCACGGTGTAGAGGTCGAGGCCGCCCATTACCGCATGGGAGGCGTATGTGTGGCGGGTGTCATGAATGCGCACGTCCCCCAGCCCGGCGAGCGTGCGCAGCTTGAGCCAGCGCTTGGCAAGGTCTGCCATCGGCCCGTCGCCCTTCCGGTTCGGAAAGACGAACGCGCCGTCGCGCGGCAGGCTTGCGAGCACGGCCCGCGCGGGAGCCGGAAGCTGGATCGTCTTCGGCCCCGTTTTCGAGTCCGGCAGCACCGCGCGGGTGTCCCGTATCTGGTCCCATCGCAGCCCGGCGATCTCCGACGACCGCGCCCCGGTGAACAGCAGCAGCCGGATCGCGGCGGCGGCCTGCCGATCCTCGGCGTGGTCGAGCACGAAACCGAGGCGCTTCAACTCGTCCGCCGACAGGAAGCGCTCGCGCGGGGCGGTCCGGTAGCGGCGCATGTTGCGGCAGGGATTGGAGCCCTGGGGCCGGACATCCCAAAGCTCGGCGGCGGTCATCATCGCCGACAACACCGGCAGGGTGCGGTTGGCGACGCCGGGCGTGCCGCTCAAGCTATCGAACCAGCGCCGCACGTCGGCGCGGGTCATCTCCGCAACCCGCAGTCCGCCAAGCGGGGGAAGGATGTAGCGCTTGAGAAGGTGAAGGTTGCTCTTCCGGGTGGACGGCTTCCAGCGATGGGCGCGGCGGCGGATGAACTCCTCGGCGAAGTCGCGCATCGGCGGCCCGGCCTCGCGCTCGACCTGCGCCGCCTCGATCTCGGCGACGGCCTTCGCCCGCGCCTCGTCGGCGGTCGTTTCCGTGGTCTTGCCGAGGGCGATGTTGGCCGCGCCCAGCTTGCGGACAACGCGGACGAAATACGTCCGGGTGTCGTCGTCGGCGGTGACTGTGAAGCCGAAGGCGGGCAGCGTATGGTCCAGCACAGTCAGCGGGCGCTTGCGGTGCTTCTGTTCCCTGAAACTTCGGCGGGCGGTCCGGTCGTTGACGGTGGCATAGATGCGCATGGCGCGGTCTCCCGGTCTGTTCCCTCGGATGCCGCTCCGTTCGCAGGGAACAGGGGCGGCGTTTTCGGGAAGACAACGGGGACCGCGCGGGGGATCGCGGGTCAGGCGCGATAACGCCTAACGATCTGAAACAACGACGGAAATCGTTCTCTCGGGAAGGGCGGCCAGGGCGCGCTCAATGCAGAGGTCTGCGGCAGGTGTGAAGACCTTACCTCGCGTCAGCGAGTCCATACGGAAGCGGCGTTCAGCCACGATG
>JAPPIT010000014.1 GCA_028820505.1 Defluviicoccus sp. | reverse complement strand
GGGCGAGGCGGCGGAGGGACGTGGATGCCCGGAACAAGTCCGGGCATGACGGTGGAGGAAAGCGGGGCGACGACGGGACCGAGGAAAGGCGATGAGGGGAGTCGTGAAACCACGGCACCGGCTCCGGTCACAAATCGATCTGGAGCTCGCCGCGGAGCTCGCCGCACAGCTCGTTGAACCCGGGAGCGGCCATCGTCGCGAGGTCGCGCGGCCGGCCGAGCGCCACGTCGTGTTCCCGGATGATGCGGCCCGGCCTGGCCGACATGACGGCGACCCGGTCTGACAGGAACACCGCTTCGGGAATCGAATGGGTGATGAACAGCACCGACTTGCCCGTGGTGATCCAGATGTCCTGGAGCTCGATCATCATGTGCTCGCGGGTCAGCGCGTCGAGCGCGGCGAAGGGCTCGTCCATCAGCAGCACCTCCGGGTCGTGGACCAGGGCGCGCGCGATGCCGACCCGCTGCTGCATCCCGCCGGAAAGCTCGCTCGGATAGTTGCCGGCGAACCGCTCCAGCCCGACCAGGCTCACCAGCTCGGCGGCGCGATCCTTCGCCGCCGTCATGTCGAGCTGGAGGGTCTGGGCCGGCAGAAGCACGTTGTCCATGACCGTCTTCCAGGGAAACAAAGTCGGCCGCTGGAAGACCACGCCCACCTCGCGCCGGGGTCCGGTGACCGGCGTTCCGCCGAGCGTGATCGTCCCGGCGGTCTGCGGCAGAAGCCCCGCCGCGACCTTGAGCAGGCTCGACTTGCCGCAACCGGACGGCCCGATCAGGGAATAGAACTCGCCTCTTCCGATCGAGAGGTCGAGCGCCTCGAGCGCGGTGATCGACCCGCGGCGGGTGGGATAGACGAGCGAGAGGCCTTCCGCCGCGAGGATCGCGGGGGCCGGAACGCCGGCCCCCGCCGCGGTCTCAGCTCCGGACGCGGACTGGCTCACTCACTTGGCCGCGCGCGCCTTGGCCCTCACCTCGTTCTCGTCGAAGGCGTTGATATCGGCGATCAGGTCGTTGGTGTACATCTTGTCGATCTCGATATCGCGGGTGTTGATCCAGCCGCTCTCGAAATACGCGTCGACGTAGTACTCGAACGACTTGCGCGGCCAGTGGCCGAGCTTTCCCACCGCGTTCTTGGCCGGAACCTGCATCAACTCCAGCCGGTTGTTCACCATCCGGATCGCGCCCGGCAGGTTCTTCGCCTCGTCGCCCTTGGGCTTCATGTTGGGGTGCTTGCGCCAGAACGCCTTGACGCAAGGGCCGGGATTCTCCTGACACGCGATCGACGACTTCGCCATGCCGCGGGCGAACTTGACCAGCGTGTCGCGCTTGGACGTGAACTGGTCGCGATGCGCCATGAAGCCGTTGGTGAACAAATTGTGGAACTTGTCCTTGATCGGCAGCCGGCGGATCTTGGCGCCGGTCGCCTCGAACATGTCGTGCCAAGTGTTGTTGT
Source organism: Defluviicoccus sp. (assembly GCA_028820505.1). Taxonomy (GTDB): domain Bacteria; phylum Pseudomonadota; class Alphaproteobacteria; order MPNO01; family MPNO01; genus MPNO01. The sequence goes on along the minus strand of JAPPIT010000014.1, from coordinate 6,144 downwards.
AGTCGAGCGCCTGCACGCGGTCGCGCTTGAGCGCGAGCCAGCCCGCCCCCAGGATTCCGACCGCGGCAAGCTCCACGGTCTCGCCGACCGTGAGCCCGGCGTCCTTGAGCCTGGCCTTGAGCATCGGGATGGTGCCCCAGGTGAGCGCGCCGATGCCGATCTTCTTGCCCTTGAGATCGGCGACGGTCTTGACGCCGCTCGATTCGAGCACCGCGAGCTGCAGCACCCAGGTGGGCATGATGTTGTAGTAGTAGACCACCGGGAGCCGGGTGCGGCCGGGCTGGTAGGACTTGAACAGCGCGCCCGGCAGCGCCCAGCCGATATCGAGCTGCTTGGTCGCGACCTGCGGCACCATCTTGCCCGAGCCCTTGAAGACGATGATGCGGAGGTCGAGCCCCTCCTGCTTGAAGAAGCCGAGCTCCTCGCCGAACGCGTAATAGCCGAGATCGGTCAGCGTGACCGGGATCGGCATCCCGACCTTCACGGTTTCCGCCGACTGCGCCGGCGATGCGAGCATGGCGGCCGCCGCGGCGGCGATCGCGGCCGAAGCGCCGCGCCTGAGGAGTTTCATCGGTTGGGCCTCCCTTCGGTTTTTCCGGAGAAAGAATAGCAGAGGGCATCGCGGGCGCGTCAAACGCCGGCGGTATCGTGTCGGGCGGAAGCGCATGCGGTCGAAAAAATCAAAGCTGTCACCCCGGACTTGATCCGGGGTCCAGGGAAGACAGGCAAGAACGGTGCCCGCCGCTCTGGACCCCGGATCAAGTCCGGGGTGACAACCGGGGCCGAGGAGAAGGCGCGGGAATTGCCTTGCCGATCCGCGAGCGGAACACTCGTTACCCCGCCCCGCCGCTCACTCGAATCCCGGCGGGGGGACGAACCCCCGGTATTCCTTTTCCAGCAGGCCGGCGAAGGCGATCGTGGTGCGGTCGCCGCAATGGGGGCCGACGATCTGGACGCCGACCGGGCGCCCGTCGTCGGTGAGGCCGATGGGCGCGACCGACGCGGGCAGATAGGAGACGCCCGCGTAGCCCGACCAGAAGATCTGCTCCATGAAGGTCCGCTCGACCCCGTCCACCGTCATGGAGCGCTCATAGGGCGGTATCTCTGTGTGCGGGTGCGCGGCGGTGCAGAGCACGGGGCAGAGGAGGAGATCGTAGGCCTGGAAGTATTCGTGCCACTTCCAGCGCATGCGGTGGCGCCGCTCGTTGAGGAGGAGCCAGTCGCGGTGGGAGAGCGTGATGCCGCGCATCATCCGCGACTGCTTGGTGTCGGTCCCGGGCGGCAGCGCGGCGAGGTCGGCGGCGACGCCGTCGCGCTCCTCGTCGGAATGGCGCGCGGAGGTGGCGGCGCGCAGCAGGACGTCGAAGGTGCGGTGAACGTCGTGGGGATCGATGTCGGGCCGCGCGGCATCGGAGATCCGCGTCCCCTGCCGGCCGAGGAAGTCGGCGAGCGCCTGGAGCCGGTCCTTGACCGCGCCTTCCACCGCGGCGGTCGGGTGGTCGAGCACGATGCCGACCCTGAACTCGCCCAGCCGCTTCTTGCGCGGCGCCGGAAGGGTGAGGCGGTAGCCGCCCCCGTCGACCTCGTCGGGGCCGGCGACGATGGAAAGCGCGAGCGCGAGATCCCCCGCCGAGCGCGCGAGCGGGCCGATCACCAGGATGTCGAGCGGGGCGAGGTTGCCCCTGACGGTATGGCCGCGGGTCGGGCAGATGCCGAAGGTCGGCTTGTGGCCGAACAGGCCGCAGAGCGCCGCCGGCGTCCGGATCGAGGACGCGATGTCGGAGCCCAGCTCCAGCCCCGTCAGCCCCGCCGCCAGCGCCGCGGACGCGCCGCCCGAGGACCCGCCCGGTGTGAGGTCCGGATTCCACGGGCTTACCGTCCGGCCGTAGATGGCGTTGAAGGCCTGCGTATCGGCAAGCCAGATCGGCACGTTGGTCTTGCCGAACAGAACCGCCCCCGCGCCGATCAGCCGGTCGACGGAGAGCGCGTTCGAGTCCGCGATGCAATCCCTGAACTCGGGCACCCCCCAGGTGGTCGGCATCCCCTTCACGTCGAAGGAGTCCTTGACGGTGATCGGCACGCCGTGGAGCGGCCCCCAGCTCTCACCGTTGGCGAGCGCCCGGTCGGCCGCGCGGGCGCGCCGCCGCGCCGCCGGGATGCCGGTCTCGACGATCGCGTTCAGCGCGGGATTGAAGCGCTCGACCCGGGCCAGATAGTGCTCCAGCAGCTCCAGACTGCCGATGCGGCCCCGCCGGATCGCGCCGGCGAGGTGCCGGGCCGAGGAAAACGCGATATCGGTCATGGCGCGCCTGCCCGGTGAGAAACGGAGAGCCCGATCCTAGCGCGGCGGGGACGCCGCCGAAACCTGTGCGGAAAATACCGTTTTTTTCTCCCGCTCAATTGACATCTCTCGCGCGGATGGGTGAACCTTGCCGTGGACACCATTCCAGGGAGGGATCACTCGGATGAAGACAGGGAAACTCATCAAGGCCGGTCTTGCCATCGCCGCCTTGAGCGTCGTGCTTGCCGCCTCCGGCGTCGGCACGGCGGACGCGGCGGACAAGCGCATCCGCTGGAAGATGGCGAGCTGGTTCCCGAGCCAGCTGACGCAGCTCGGCACGCTCGGCAAGAGCATGGTCGACCGGCTGGAACGGATTTCCGGCGGCAATATCCGCATCAAGTTCTTCGAGCCCAATGCGCTGATACCGGCCAAGGAATGTTTCGACGCCGTGGCCAAGGGCTCGGTCGATGCGTGCTGGTCCACGCCCGGCTACTGGTACGGCAAGGAGCCGGCGCTCGCCATGTTCGCGGCCGTCCCGTTCGGCCCGAGCGCGGGCGAATATATGGCGTGGATCTTCTACGGCGGCGGCCAGGAGCTCTGGGACGGGATCTACGAACCGCACGGGCTGAAGTCGCTTCCCTGCGGCGTCATCGCGCCCGAGGCCTCGGGCTGGTTCCGCAAGGAGATCAAGTCGATCGACGACCTCAAGGGCCTCAAGATGCGCTTCTTCGGGCTCGGCGCCAAGGTGATGGAGAAGATCGGCGTGTCGACCCAGCTGATCGCCGGCGGCGACATCTTCCCGGCGCTCGAGCGGGGCTCGATCGACGCCACCGAGTACTCCATGCCGGCCATCGACCTCAATCTCGGCTTCTACCAGGTCGCGAAGCACTACTACTTCCCGGGCTGGCACCAGCAGTCGACGGTGTTCGAGCTGCTGCTGAACCGCAAGGCGTGGGACGCGCTGAGCGACACGCAGCGGGCCCAGATCGAAGTCGCGTGCGGCGATGCGTTCCGCGAAGGGCTGGCCGAGGGCGAGGCGATCCAGGGCAAGGCCCTGGCCGAGCTCAAGAAGAAGGGCGTGCAGATCCACCGCTGGCCGCAGGAAATCCTCGACACGCTGGAAGAGAAATGGGCGGAAGTGGCCGCGGACGATGTGAAGCGCGACGCCAATTTCAAGAAGGTGTGGGACTCCTACACCAAGTTCCGGGCGGAATACGCGGTCTGGAAGGATCTCGGCTATCTCAAGTAGCGTAAGCTAGCCATCTCCGGTATAGAGGGGCGCCGGAGCCGCGCGGGTCGCGGCTCCGGCGTTCTTTGCGCGAACGGCCAGCCGGAACCGGCTTCGTCATGCGGCAACTCCTCACCCTGGAAAAGTTCCTGTCGCGGATCGTGATGGGCATCGGCCGCGCCGGCGCCTGGATCGCGATCCCGCTGATGGTGATCATCATCTTCGACGTGATCACCCGGCGGTTCCTGGTGCTGGGCTCGACCAAGCTCCAGGAAGGCGAGTGGCACCTGCATGCGATGCTGTTCCTGCTCTGCATGGGCTTCGTCTACCTCAAGGACGGCCACGTCCGCATCGACCTGATGCGGGAGCGCATGACGTCCAGGACCAGGAGCTGGGTGGAATTCCTGGGCTGCCTCCTGTTCGCCATTCCCTACTGCCTGATCGTCGCCTGGTTCTCGATCGACTTCGTGGAGCGGTCCTGGCATCTCAACGAGGCTTCCGACTCCGCCACCGGCCTGCCCTATCGCTGGGCGATCAAGGCGTTCATGCCGATCGGCATGTTCGCCCTCCTGCTCGCGGGGATCGTGGTGCTGCTGCGCCGGTTCATCGACCTGTTCGGGCCGCCGGATTTCCGCTGCACCGTCGAGGAGCAGGAAGCGCAGCCGGCCGAGGATATCGAGGCCGTCGCGCCGGACCGGGGGCGCTAGACGATGTATTTCGAGGATTACCTCCCGATCCTCATGTTCGCCGCCCTGGCGATCCTGCTGTTCACGGGGTTTCCGGTGGGCTTCGTGCTGGGCGGGGTGGGGCTCGCCTTCGGCTTCATCGGCATGTATTTCGACGTCTTCTCGCAGATCGAGTTCTTCAACCTGGTACTGAGGATCTGGGGGATCGCGGACAATCTCGTGCTGGTCGCGATCCCGATGTTCATCTTCATGGGGACGATGCTGGAACGCGCCGGCGTCGCCGCCGACCTGCTGCATTGCCTCCAGGTGCTCTTGCGCCGCACGCCGGGCGGGCTCGCGCTCGCGGTCACCGTGATGGGCACGATCCTTGCCGCGACCACGGGCATCATCGGCGCCTCGGTGGTGATGATCAGCCTGATGGCGCTGCCGGTGATGATCGAGCGCAGGTACAACACCGAGCTCGCGACCGGCACCATCGCCGCGTCGGGCACGCTCGGCATTCTGATTCCGCCGAGCATCATGCTGGTCATCATGGCCGACCTTCTCGGCCGTTCGGTGGGGACGCTCTTCGTCGCGGCGGTGTTCCCCGGGCTGATCCTGTCCGGGCTCTACTTCGCCTATATCTTCTCGCTCTGCCGCTTCAAGCCGGAGCTCGCGCCGGCCCTGCCCCAGGACATGGGCCCGCAAACGTGGGGCGAATTGTTCCTGCTGCTCCTGCGGGGGTTCATCCCGACCGTCTTCCTCATCCTCCTGGTGCTGGGCTCCATCGTGCTCGGCTGGGCCACGCCGACCGAAGCCGCGGGCGTGGGCGCGGGCGGCGCCGTCCTGCTCGCGGTCGTCAACAGGAAGCTCACCTGGAAGGTGCTGAAGGACGTGGTCGAGCGGACGGCGATCACCAACGGGATGATCTTCTTCCTGTTCGTCGGCGCGACGGCGTTCTCCTACGTGTTCCGCTCGCTCGGCGGCGACGACCTGATCGAGGACCTGATCTACGCCCTGGGCGTCGGCCCGTGGGGCATTCTCGTCATCCTGATGGCGGTGGCGTTCCTCCTCGGTTTCTTCTTCGACTGGATCGAGATCACGCTGATCGTCCTCCCGGTCTTCGCGCCGATCCTGGCCGGGCTCGATTTCGGCGAGCATGTGCCCAAGGCGGAGGTGATCTACTGGTTCGCCATCCTGCTCGCGGTGAATTTGCAGACCTCGTTCCTGACGCCTCCCTTCGGCTTCGCGCTGTTCTACATGAAGGGGGTAGCGCCGCCGGAGGTTCGGATCCAGCAGATCTATCGCGGGATCATTCCCTTCGTGATGCTCCAGCTCGTCGGGCTCGGGCTGGTCATCGCCTTCCCCGACATCGCCATGTGGCTGCCGAGGACGATCCTCAACTGACCCGCACCGGTCAGCCGGCGTGCGCGACGCCGTATCCGATCGCGTATTCGAGCGTGTCGCGATAGAAGTCGACCGTGGGCGCGCCGCCGCCGCAGGCGAGGTGCGCGGCCGCCGCGGCGATCCAGCCATGCACCTCGGCGAAGCCCATGCCGGCGGTCTCGAAGAGCGCACCGATGTCCCACGCGTCGAGAGGGGCGAGATCGCCGGATGCGAGAATGTCGAGGAACGCGCGGTCGATCTCCGGGTTGAGCCGGACCTGCGCCCGGGTGCGGCGCCCGTCGGCGAGCATCCGGGCGCCCTCGACATGCATGTCGAACAGGTTCCGGAACCATTCGTCGTCGGTGAAGGTGCCGCCGGCGCTCCCCTCCATCTGCCACGCCGCCACCTCGGGCGAGCCTTCGCCGAGCGGCGGGTAGTACCGGGCGGGATGATGGGAGAGCCCGCCCGAGGCGAGAAAGAGCACCCGCTTTCCCAGCGTCGCCGCATAGCGCCCGACCGCCGCGCCCAGCTCCCGCGACCGGCGGAACGGCAGGAACGGCGTCGCCATCGCGCCGATGAACACG